>NZ_JBHUYE010000024.1:0-46034 GCF_042668835.1 Specibacter sp. NPDC057265 | reverse complement strand
CCGCCGTGCAAACACGGCGGCGGCTGCCGGCTGGGGTGCCTGTGGGCGTTAGGAGCGTGCCGCTGCCAAGGAGTCCTTGGCGGCTGCCGTCACGGCGGCGGTGGTGATGCCAAATTTCTCGAACAAAACCTTGTAGTCTGCCGAGGCGCCAAAATGCTCCAACGAAATGCTGCGGCCGGCGTCGCCAACAAACTCCCGCCAACCCAGCGCCAGTCCGGCCTCCACGGAGACGCGGGCCCGCACGGCGGCCGGGAGCACCTGCTCGCGGTAGTCCGCGGGCTGGGCGTTGAACCACTCGACGCAGGGCATGGACACCACGCGGGCGGCAATGCCCTCGGCTGCGAGCGCCGCACGGGCGTCAACTGCCAGCTGCACCTCGGAACCGGTGGCGAGCAAAATGACGTCCGGGGTGACCACGGCGCCGTCGGACACGGCCTCGGCGAGGACGTAGCCGCCCTTGGCCACCAGTTCGGCCGAGGCGAACTCGGTGGCTGTGGCCTGGCCCTCGCCGCGGGCGTAGGTGGGAATGTTCTGGCGCGTCAGGACAATGCCTGCCGGGTTGCCGGTGGTTTCCAGGATCTTCTTCCAGGCCGCCGCCACTTCATTTCCGTCACCGGGGCGGACCACGTCCAGGCCCGGAATGGCGCGCAGGCTGGCCAGCTGCTCCACGGGCTGGTGCGTGGGACCGTCCTCGCCCAGGCCAATGGAATCATGCGTCCACACATAGATGGAGGGGACCCCCATGAGTGCGGAGAGGCGGATGGCCGGGCGCTGGTAGTCGCTGAAGATCAGGAAGGTGCCCGAGAAGGCGCGGGTGGGCCCGGCCAGGTGGATGCCATTGACAATGGATGCCGCGGCGTGTTCGCGGATGCCAAAGTGCAGCACCCGTCCGTAGGGGCCGCCGGCCCAGGTGTCGGTCTGCTTGGAGGCGGGAACGAAGGAGCCGCTGCCCTCAATGGTGGTGTTGTTGGAGCCGGCCAAATCAGCAGAACCGCCCCACAGTTCCGGCAGGACCCCGCCGATGGCGTTCAGGACCTTGCCGGAGGCGGCGCGGGTGGAGACGTCCTTGCCGCTTTCAAACACCGGCAGGTTCTTTTCCCAGTCCGCCGGCAGCTGCTTGCCTTCAATGCGTTCCAGCAAGGCCGCGTTTTCCGGGTTGGCTGTCTTCCAGGCCTCGAAGGCGGTGTCCCATTCCCGGCGGGCGGCGGCGCCACGTTCCACGAGCGCACGGGTGTGGTCGAGGACTTCCGGCTCCACGGCGAAGTGCTGCTGCGGATCGAATCCGAGCACTTCCTTCAGCGCCGACACTTCCTCGGCGCCCAGGGCGGAACCATGGATGGCCCCGGTGTTCTGCTTCTTGGGTGCCGGGTAGCCAATGATGGTGCGCAGCGAAATGATGGAGGGCTTGCCGGTCTCGGCCTTGGCGGCAGCAAGGGCCGCGTGCAGTTCCGCCACGTCCTCCACGTAGTCGCCGCTCTTGGTCCAGTCCACGCGCTGCACGTGCCAGCCGTAGGCCTCGTAGCGCTTGAGCACGTCCTCGGAGTAGGCAATGTTGGTGTCATCTTCGATGGAGATGTGGTTGGAGTCGTACACCACCACCAGATTGCCCAGCTCCTGGTGCCCGGCGAGGCTGGAGGCTTCGGACGTGACACCCTCCTGGAGGTCGCCGTCGGAGGCAATGACCCACACGGTGTGGTCGAAGGGGCTGGTGCCGGGGGCGGCATCCGGGTCCATCAGGCCGCGCATGCGGCGCTGGGAGTAGGCGAAGCCCACGGCCGAGGCCAGGCCCTGGCCCAGCGGGCCGGTGGTGATTTCCACCCCGGCGGTGTGCTTGTACTCCGGGTGTCCGGGGGTGAGTGAACCCCAGGTGCGCAGGGCTTCCAGATCAGGCAGTTCCAGCCCGTAACCGGAGAGGAAGAGCTGCACATACAGTGTCAGGGAGGTGTGGCCGGGGGAGAGGATGAAGCGGTCGCGACCCAGCCAGTCCGGATTCTTCGGGTCAATGCGCATGACCTTCTGGAACAACAGGTACGCTGCCGGGGCCAGGGACATGGCTGTTCCCGGGTGGCCGTTGCCTACCTTCTCAACAGCGTCGGCGGCCAAGACACGGGCGGTGTCCACTGCCCGCTGGTCATTGGCGTTCCAGGTGAATGCGGGTATTTCCAAGTATGACACTGATCAGGTCCCTTTCGGTTGGGCAAAAAAACAATGCGCGGTGCCGGGCTGGCGCCCCTGCCCCGGCACAGCTGGGCAGGGCAGCCGTGTCCTTGGCCATGCGCCGGTGCAGTTGGATTAAGAAATTAAAAGTCTGTTCCTGCAGCTTCGGCAAAAATGCTGTGGTCCCGGACTCAGGTACCTCTAAAGCTACACGAGATGCGCGGATTTGCGTGAGCGGTTTCCACATCGTGAGAGTGAAAAGGTCACCGGATGACTTACACCGTTTTCGTGCTGCGCCGTATTGGCCGGGTATGATATTAAGAGCTGCGCCCAGCACACCTTCCCGCCTTGCCGCGGTGGGGGTGGGGAGCAGTTGATTGAACTGCGCCGGACAAACAATGAAAACATGGTGACATTACTCGTGAGTGCAACGCATGCCCATAGCCAAGGGACATCTGCCAAGGTGTCGGTTGGTTTTTCGGAGAAGGCCAAAGGTTATCTGGCCCTCACCAAACCCAGGGTTGTGGAGCTCCTGCTCGTCACCACCTTGCCCACCATGTTTTATGCGCATGGTTATGCCGGCAACAGCGGTGTGCCGGGCTTGTGGCTGATGGTGGCCACCATGGTGGGCGGCGCCTTGGCCGCCGGGGCCTCGGGTGCGTTCAATTGCTACATTGACCGCGACATTGACAAGGTCATGAACCGGACGTCCAAAAGGCCGCTGGTGACAGGTGTCATCACTCCGCGTGAAGCCCTGGTGTTCTCCTGGATTTTGACTGTGGTGGCGGTTGCCCTGCTGTGGAGCATCAATCCTTTGACCGGCATGCTGGGCATTGGTGCGATCTTCCTGTACGTGGTGGTGTATTCCCTGATCCTCAAGCGCCGCACCACGCAGAACATTGTATGGGGCGGCACGGCAGGCTGCATGCCCGTCCTCATTGCCTGGTCCGCCGTCACGAACACCGTGCAGTGGCCGGCCATCATCTTGTTTCTCATCATCTTTTTGTGGACGCCGCCGCACTACTGGCCGCTTTCCATGCGTTACAGCGACGACTACAACGCGGTGAACCTGCCCATGCTCGGTGCCGTGGCCGGCTCCCGCACCGTGGCCGTGCAGGTGGTGCTGTACACCTGGGCCATGGTGGCGTGTTCGCTGCTGATGATTCCCCTGGGCGGCGCCGGAATTGTCTACACGGTGGTGACGGGCGCAGCTGGAATCTGGTTCCTGTACGAGGCCCACGTTTTGTACAACAATTCCAAAAAGGACCTGGTGACCAAAAAGAACGCCATGAAGGTCTTCCACGCCTCCATCACCTATCTGACCCTGGTGTTCCTGTCCTTGGCCGTGGACCCCTTTGTGGGTGCGGCCCTGATGGTCCGGTAGGCGCCGGCAGCCCAGCTTTTTTGTTCTCCAGCCTCGGGCGCTGATGCCGTGCAGCGCCTGGCCGTGCGGCTGGCCGTGCGGCTGCACCGCCGGCCCCGACCGCGCTACCCGACCCGGCGGTGCACCGGCCTGGCGTTCCTTGGGGGTTCCCCCACCTCGTCGACGCCATGGCCGCTGCAGGCGGTTCTGGTGACGCTGGCCTGCTCGATGCGCGAAACGGCAAACCACCGCATGGCGTTGCGCAGCCGGCACCAGGCAATCAAGTGCCACTGGCCGTTCGTGGCGGCGAACAGCACCGGCTCGACGTCGCGCGTGGTGGTGGCGGCCTGGCTTGAGGTGTAGCGGATGCGGACCACCCGCTGTTCGGCCATCGCCTCCTCCAGCGCCGATTTGACCGTGCGTGATGAGCAGGGGGGCGCGTTGACCCAGATCCGCCGGGCCAGCCCGTTGGCCCGCGCCTTGGTGGTGGGATCCAGGACGGCCACAATTTTTTGAACGGCTGCTGCCGCCTGGTCTGCGTAGGGGGCATCGGCCGCCGCGGACACCGCTGCCATGAGCGCCACCGCCTGCGCCGGTGACAGGCTGACGGGCGGCAGTGAACCGCTTGCAGCCAAGCCGTAGCCGCCACCGGGACCGGGACGGGACCAAAGGGGCACACCGCTGTTGTCCAGGGCATCAAGGTCGCGCTTGATGGTGCGCACGGAGACCTCGAACTCCCTGGCCAACCTGTCGGCGGACACCCCGCGTGCACCGCTGCGGCGCAGCATCTCAGAGAGCGCATGGAGCCGTTCAATGCGTTTCACGGTTCACACCACAATAAATTCATGCCATAAATAGTGACACACCCTTGACCGTGGTGGCTGCAAGGCTGGTGCCATGACAACCACTGCAAGCACTCCGACCATCATTCTCATAGCCGGCCACTGGCTGGGCGCCTGGGCCTGGGATGAAGTTCTACACCACCTGACCAGCAGCCAGTGCCGTGCACTGGCGGTGACCCTGCCCGGTCTCGATGCGGACGATCCCGGGCGTGCGGACAGGACCCTCGACGATCAAGTCTCGGCACTGCTGGACCGCTGCGCCGAGCTGGGGGTTTCCGCGGACCAGCCCGCCACTGTCGTCGCCCACAGCGGCGCGAACTTCCCGGTCAGCCTCCTGGTGGACCGGCACCCTGAGCTGGTTTACCGCCTGGTGTGGGTCGACTCCGGCCCTGTGGCTGCAGGGAGCGCCTTCGCGCCGGACGTGCCGGAGAATGTGACGGAACTTTCACTGCCGGCTTTCGACGTCCTTGCGCAGCAGGCCAGCCTTGAAGGCCTGAGCGCAGAGGTCCTGGAACGTTTCCGGGCCCGCTCGGTCCCTGTGCCCGGGCCCGTGCTGCGCCAGCCCCTGAAGCTTGGGAACACTGCCCGCCACCGGATCCGCACCACTGTGGTGTGCTGCTCGATCCCCAGTGCACAGCTGCTGGAGCTGGCGCGGGCCGGCCATGCCATGTTTGCCGAGGTGGCAAAGCTTGAACACCTCGAGGTCCTTGACCTGCCCACAGGGCATTGGCCCATGTGGAGCCGTCCCAAGGACCTGGCCGGGGTCATTCTCGCAGCGGCCTCGTAAAGCATCTGGACCGGCCCGCCGCGCATGGGGTGATTCCAGCTGCCTGCCCTTGCACACCGCGGGTTGGTCCGTGGCCCGGTGCCGCCCGCACCGCTGTTCCCTTACCGCGGTCCCGGCTGAAGGCCGCGAAGGTGCCGGCCGCTGTCCGCGAAGGTGAAGTTGCCTTCGAAGCCGCTTGGGTGGTGGGGGGAGCCGGTGTTGCGCGCAGGGCAGTTGCTGCAGCCCGGCTTTCCCCCGACGACGGCAGCCGCGGGCGAAGATCGCGTCGGCCCGGGGTGGTGTCAGCTGCTGACGGCGCCGTTACGGCCGCGGCGCAGGGCCACGTCCACAATGTTCGTGCCAACGGCGAGCATCAAGGAGGCACCCAGCATGTGCACGATCACCAGCAAAATGGGGATGCCGGTGAAGTATTGCCAGTAGCCAATGACTCCTTGAAACAAGACGGCGAGGAACAACAGCAGGGACGCCGTGCGCATCATGTCGGCGCGGGGCTGGCGCCACAGCAAAATGACCAGCAGCGCGGACACTGCCACCAGCACGTAGACGGGCACCACGTGGATGCGTGTCACCAGATATCCGTCCAGTTCCATGCGGGGGGATGTGGAGTCACCCGAGTGGGGACCGGAACCTGTGACCAGGGTGCCAAGAATGACCGCCAAGTAGCTGGTGACGGCGGCCACCACGCTGAGCCGGCGGATGAGCGGCCGTGACGGCGGCACCGCGGGTGCGGCGACGCCGGTGCGCCCCCATGCGCGGTTGACCAACAGCATGGAGATGGCCACGAGTGCCGCGGACACCAGGAAGTGCAGGCTGACCACGTAGGGGTTCAAGCCCGACAGCACCGTAATGCCGCCAATGACGGCCTGTGCCGGAATGGAAGCCAGGGTGCCGAAGGCCAGCCAAAACAAATCCTTGCGTTCCTTGCGCAACCTCCACAGCATGACCAGCAGCACCAGCCCCACGGCGGCCAAGGCAAAGGTCAGGGTGCGGTTGGCAAATTCAATAAAGCCGTGGATGCCCATTTCCGGGGTGTTGGTCAGGGAGTCGGCGGTGCATTTGGGCCAGGTGGGGCACCCCAGGCCGGAACCTGTCACCCGCACCACACCGCCGGAGACAATCAGCACGCCCTGGCCAATGAGGGAGGCGACCGACAAATTCCGAATGGCCGGGGTGACGGACGTTGGTAGCTTGCGTGTTAGACCCTGCAAGGGCTTGTTGGCCACGGGGCTGCTTTGACTCACTTCTGTGACGCCTTTCAATTCCATTTAAACCATTTGACGGCTGCCACAGTTGCAACTGCCGTCCATGCCAGCAAAACAATCAAACCGGCCACGTCCAGGGTGCTCTCCAGCAGCGCCGCGCGCATGACGTTGCCCAGGGCGCCGGAAGGAAGCCATTGGACCACCCCGGCCAGGGTGTCGGAAAATTTTCCGGCCGGCAGGACAATCCCGCCCACGGCGGCGAACAGGATCCAACCTAGATTGGTGATGGCCAAGGTGGCTTCGGGGCGGACAGTGCCGGCAATGAGCAAACCAATTGCGGTGAAGGCCGCCGCCCCCAGAATCAACAGGGGGATGGCCAGAAGCACTCCCGCCACGGGCGGGCGCCAGCCAAGGAACAGGGCCACCACCGAAATAAGGGCCAGCTGCAGACCCAGTGCGGACAGCACGGCGAGGCCTTTGCCGGCAATGAGACCGCCACGGCCCAGCGGCGTGGTGGAAAGGTAGCGCAGCACCCCGTAGCGCCTGTCGAAGCCTGTCGCGATGCCTTGTCCGGTGAAGGAGGTGGACAGGGCGCACAGGGCCAGAATCCCCGGGGTCGCCAAGGCAATCCTGGAATGGCCCATGCCATCGAGCAACGGGGTGGCCACCAGGGCAAACAGTCCCAAAAGCGGCATGACAACCATCAGCACCAGCTGCTCACCATTGCGCAGCATGGTAGCCGTTTCATACCTCCCCTGATTGAGGATGCGGCGGCCCAGTGTGGCCGGCCGGCTGGCCGGCGCGTTGTGGAACAGGGTGCTCATTTGGTCCCCAAGACGTGTTCGTTGTGCGTGCGCCGGCTTTGCTGCCCGGCGTCGGGTGCGGCGCCTGCGGCAAGGGCGAGAAAAACATCCTCCAGCGACTGTGAATCCAAATGCACCGACGTGGGCAGGGCATCCTGTTCCCCGCACCACATGCCGAAACGGGCAAGATCGACCGGTTCCAATGAACCTGCAAGCGTGTAACTGCCCGGGCGGCTTTCGGTACATTCAAGGCCCGGACGCCGCAGCGCGGCCACGTCCTGGCCCGGCGACGTTTCGAACGTCAGCACGCGGTGGGCCATGGCCTGCGTGGACTTGGCCAAAAGGTCCTGGACCGTCCCCTCGGCCAGCGATGCCCCCCTGTCCACGATGTACACGTAGTCCGCCAGGCGTTGGGCGTCGTCGAGCAGGTGCGTGGTCAGGATGATGGCCTTGCCCGCGTCCCGCAGCTCGCGGATGAGCTCGAAAACCATGATCCGCGATTGCGGGTCCAAGCCTGCGCTGGGCTCATCAAGAAAAAGCACCTCGGGGTTGCCCAGCAGGCTGGCCGCCAGGGCGACCCGCTGCTTTTGCCCTCCGGAGAGGCGCCGAATGGTGGTGTCGGCAAATTCGGCAATGCCCAGGCGGCCCACGAGTTCCTTGACGCTGAGGGGATTGCTGTACAGCCTGGCCACATGATGCAGCAGGGCCACGGGCCGGGCCGCCGGCGGCAGCCCCCCGTCCTGCAGCATCACGCCGACCCGGGCACGAAGCCCGGCATCCGCCGTGGCGGGATCTTCCCCCAGCAGGGAAATGTGGCCACCGGTGCGGTGCTGCAGACCCTGGGCGCACTCTATGGTGGTGGTCTTGCCTGCGCCGTTGGCTCCCAGCAGGGCTGTCACGGCGCCAAAATGGGCGTCCATGCTGATGTTGGAAACGATCCTTTTCATGCGGCCGTCGAGCGCCGCCAGGGGCCCCACATCCTTGATGAGCCCGGAGATCACCAAGGCCGGGGCAATAGTCTTTGTCACGCGGCCATTCTACGCGAGCCACCAGGGTGTTGAGCGCGGAACAAGGTGGCTGCGCAGGCCGCAGGCGTGGATAGGCTGGCCTTAGTAGCCGCCGGGAATCAATTACGGCAGAATTGTGTTCTCTAATGTGGTAGGTAATTTCAAGTCTGTGGAGGTGTCAATGAGTCAGCCGCTGATCCCGGATTCCACGCGGGTGGTTGATCCTGACGAACGTACCCGAGACCGCGTTCTTACGGCAGTGCTCCAACAGGGTCCCATCAGTGCCGCGCAGTTGGGGTCGCTGCTGGGACTGACCCCGGCGGCAGTGCGCCGCCACCTTGATGTCCTGACCCGTGAGGGTGTCATTGAGGTCAAATTGGTGAGCAACGCCAAAACCGGGGCGGGCCGCCCTGCCCGCAGGTATGTGGTTTCACGCCGGGGCCAAAGCGAAATTGGCGATGACTACCTGGGCATCGCCAAGCTGGCCTTGACCGAAATTGCCGCCGCGAAGGGCCAGCGGGGCGTGGTGGAATTTGCCGAACGCCGTTTTGCCGACATGGAAGCCAAATACCGCCCCCTCGTGGAGGCGGCCGGCGACGACGTCTCAGCCCGCTCCAAGGCGTTGGCCATGGCTTTAAACGCCGACCGTTTTGTGGCATCATCAAACAGCCTCAATGCCGGCACGCCCATGGCTGCCGAGCAGCTGTGCCAGGGCCATTGCCCCATCCAGGAACTTGCCACCACCTTCCCGCAATTTTGTGACGCGGAGACCGAGGTCATTTCCCGGTTGGTGGGAGTGGATGTTCGCAGACTCTCCACCATGGCAAGCGGCGGCCACGTGTGCACCACGCATGTGCCCACCGGCCGCAGGGCGGCCAGCACCCCTTCAACTGTTCCGCCGGTCCGTATTGGATCGGTGCGAGTAACTTCCAACCATCAGCAAGAAAGGCCGTGATGACGGATCAACTAGCACAAGACGTTGGTGCAACGAGTGAAGTGGCGGACACCACACTTCACCATATCCTCGAGGCAAACCCGGAGCTTGAAGGCCTAGGCAACTATGCCTTCGGTTGGTCCGACAAGAACGAGGCCAGCGACAATGCCCGCCGCGGACTCAGCGAAGAAGTGGTCCGCGACATCTCGGCGAAGAAAAACGAGCCGCAGTGGATGCTGGACATGCGCTTGAAGGGTTTGAAGTACTTCGACCGCAAGCCCATGCCCACCTGGGGCGCGGACCTGACGGGCATTGACTTTGACAACATCAAGTACTTTGTCCGGTCCACCGAGAAGCAGGCCGGATCCTGGGAAGAACTGCCCGAGGACATCCGCAACACCTATGAAAAGCTCGGCATCCCGGAAGCAGAGCGCAACCGCCTCGTCGGCGGCGTGACGGCCCAGTACGAGTCAGAGGTCGTGTACCACCAGATCCGTGAGGACCTGGAGGAGCAGGGCGTCATTTTCACCGACACCGACACCGGCCTGCGCGAGTACCCGGAACTGTTCCAGGAATACTTCGGCACCATGATCCCGGTGGGGGACAACAAGTTCGCCTCGCTGAACACGGCCGTCTGGTCCGGCGGATCCTTCGTCTACGTCCCTCCGGGCGTCCACGTGGAAATTCCCCTGCAGGCCTACTTCCGCATCAACACCGAGAACATGGGCCAGTTTGAGCGCACGCTGATCATTGCCGATGAGGGCAGCTACGTGCACTACATTGAAGGCTGCACGGCGCCGATCTACACCTCGGACTCACTGCACTCGGCAGTGGTGGAAATTGTGGTGAAAAAGAACGCCCGCGTCCGGTACACCACCATCCAAAACTGGTCCAACAACGTGTACAACCTGGTGACCAAGCGCGCCATTGCCCACGAAGGCGCCACGATGGAATGGGTTGATGGCAACATTGGCTCCAAGGTGACCATGAAGTACCCGGCCGTGTACCTGGTGGGCGAGCACGCCAAGGGTGAGACCCTGTCGGTGGCTTTTGCCGGTGCAGGCCAGCACCAGGACACCGGTTCAAAGATGGTGCACATCGCGCCCAACACACAGTCATCCATCATTTCCAAGTCGGTGGCCCGTGGCGGCGGGCGCGCAGCGTACCGCGGCCTGGTGCAGATCCGCGAAGGTGCCACGCACTCGGCCAACACCGTCCGTTGCGACGCGCTGCTGGTGGACACCATCTCCCGCTCTGACACCTACCCCTACGTGGACGTGCGTGAAGATGACGTTTCCATGGGCCACGAAGCCACCGTCTCCAAGGTCAGCGAAGAGCAGCTGTTCTACCTGCAGTCCCGCGGCATGCCCGAGGACGAGGCCATGGCCATGATTGTGCGTGGATTCATCGAACCCATTGCCAAGGAACTGCCCATGGAATATGCGCTGGAACTGAACCGCCTGATTGAACTGCAGATGGAAGGGGCCGTCGGCTAAATGACCGAGCTCACGCAAGAACACAAGACAGAGGCAAAAGAGTGGAGCCAGGGCTTCATCAAGGGCATGACGGAGGAGGGCGAAAGCCTCTCCGAAATCAATCCTGAGAGCGGTCCCCTGGCCGGCAGCGCCAGCAAGGCCCACAGCCGTGGCGGCGACAGCCACGGCGGCGGGGTCGGCGTGCCCGACAGCTCACGCGCAGGCCGTCTGACCTCCTACTCCCTGGCCGATTTTCCCACCATCACCGGCCGCGAGGAGGAGTGGCGCTTCACACCGCTGAAGCGTCTGCGCGGCTTGGACCGGGTGGGCATCAAGGGCATGGAACTTTCCGGGGCCGCCCCCGTGGTTGAGGTCTCCAAGCCCGACGCCGTCACGGTGGAGACCGTGGGCCGCGACGACGCCCGCATTGGGTTGGCGGGAATCCCCGAGGACCGGGTGGCGGCTGCGGCCTGGGCCGGCTTCACCGAAGCCACGATTGTGACCCTGCCGGCGGAATTCGCCGGCACCGCCGAGAACGTCACCACGTTGACGCTCACAGGCCAGGGGCCAACCCCCGCCGCCGCGCACATCCTGGTGCACGCCAAGAAGTTCGCCACCGGCGTGGTGGTCCTGGACCACCGCGGCACGGCCGTGCTGAGCGAAAATGTGGAAGTGCTCGTTGAAGACGGGGCCAACCTCACGGTGGTCAGCATCCAGGACTGGAATGATGACGCCGTCCACGCCAGCGCCCAGCACCTGCAGGTGGGACGCGATGCGAAGGTCAAGCACGTGGTCATCAACCTTGGCGGCGATTTGCTGCGCACCACACCTTCGGCCCGGTACACCGGCACCGGCGGCGACGTGGAAATGTACGGGCTGTACTTTGCCGACGCCGGCCAGCACCTGGAACAGCGCCTCTTTGTCGACCACACAGCCAAGCACTGCAAGTCACGTGTGACGTACAAGGGTGCACTGCAGGGCGAGAACGCCCATGCCGTGTGGATTGGCGATGTGCTGATCCGTGCCGAGGCCGAGGGCACCGACACCTATGAGCTCAACCGCAACCTCATCCTGACCCAGGGTGCACGTGCTGACTCCGTCCCGAACCTGGAGATCGAGACGGGTCTCATCGAAGGCGCCGGCCACGCAAGTGCCACGGGCCGTTTCGACGACGAGCAGCTGTTCTACCTGCAGGCCAGGGGCATCAACGAGGAAGTTGCCCGCCGCCTGGTGGTCCGCGGCTTCCTCAATGAGGTCATCCAGCAGATTCAGGTCCCCGAACTTGAAGAGCGCCTGCGCGACTCCGTGGAACGTGAACTGGCGGCAACGCCGCGATGAGCGGGTCCGCCACACCCGCCGGCGTCGTGGTCTGCCAGGAAGGCGACGTTGAAGTCAAAGCGTCCCTCCTGGTGGAGATCGACGACTATCCCGTAGCCATCGTGCGCGATTCCTACGGGCAGCTGCACGCCATTGGAGACACCTGCTCACATGCGGAGATCTCCCTCAGCGAAGGCGATGTGGAGGACGGCACCATTGAATGCTGGGCCCATGGCAGTTCCTTTGACCTCACCACGGGAGCGCCCCTGACCCTGCCCGCATTTGAACCTGTTCCCGTTTTTGCCCTTGCCGTTCACGGCAACGACGTCTACGTGGACGTCAACACCATTCTTAACGGCGTCACCCCGCAGTAGCACCGCGCGCCGCAACCACACTTTTAGGAGAAATTAGAGTATGTCTACTCTGGAAATCAAGGATCTGCACGTCAGCATTGCCACCGAGCAGGGCTCCAAGGCGATCCTCAAGGGCGTCAGCCTGACCATCAACACCGGTGAGACCCACGCCATCATGGGCCCCAACGGCTCCGGCAAGTCCACCCTGGCCGCCACCATTGCCGGCCACCCCCGCTACACCGTGGACAGCGGCTCCATCACCCTCGACGGCGAAGACGTGCTGGCCATGAGCGTGGACGAACGCGCCCGCGCCGGCCTGTTCCTGGCCATGCAGTACCCCGTGGAAATCCCCGGCGTCACCATGACCAACTTCCTGCGCACGGCCAAGACGGCCATCGACGGCGAAGCCCCCAAGCTGCGCACCTGGACCAAGGACGTCAAGGCTGCCATGGCGCAGCTGCGCATTGAGCCCGAGTTTGCCCAGCGCAACGTCAACGAAGGTTTCTCCGGCGGTGAGAAGAAGCGCCACGAGATCCTGCAGCTGGAATTGCTGCGTCCCAAGTTCGCCGTGTTGGACGAGACCGACTCCGGCCTTGACGTGGATGCGCTGAAGGTGGTTTCCGAGGGCGTCAACCGCGCCATCGACGCCGGCGGCCTGGGCACCCTGCTCATCACGCACTACACCCGCATCCTGCGCTACATCAAGCCGCAGTTTGTGCACGTGTTTGTCGACGGCGCCATTGCCGAACAGGGCGGACCCGAACTCGCCGACCGCCTGGAAGCTGAAGGATACGACCGCTTCCTGGTGGCAGATTCAGCCACGGCCTAACTGCCGCGCCGTCCCGATCCGAAGAAGGAATCATGACTGAAATTAGCGAACCGGCTGCCTCCGGCGCAGCCACCACGGACCTGGAAGACATTGAGGAAGCGCTCAAGGACGTCATTGACCCCGAACTCGGAGTCAATGTGGTGGACCTGGGCCTGCTGTATGGCCTGCGCTACGCCGACGACGGCGCCCTGCTTTTGGACATGACATTGACCACTGCCGCCTGCCCGCTGCAGGACGTCATTGAGGAACAAGTGGAAAACTCGCTTGGTCCCATTGTGGATGAATGGCGCATCAACTGGGTGTGGATGCCGCCGTGGGGGCCGGAGAAGATCACCGACGACGGCCGCGACCAGATGCGGGCGCTGGGCTTCAACATTTAGCACACGCCCCCGCGCACCCAGGTCCCCCCGGACGCCGCCGCCCTTGTGGTGGTGGCGCCCCGGGGGGACCTTTTTGTCACTTCTACACCTGCGGCGCCGCGAAGGTGTCACAGGCGGCAAGGTCCGCCGACTGGTAACCGGTGTACAACCATTTTTGCCGCTGTTCGCTGGAACCATGGCTCCACGATTCGGGTGTGCTCCGGCCGGTGGCGGCCTGTTGGATCCGGTCATCACCCACCGCCGAGGCCGCCGACAGGGCATCGTTGAGGTCCTGCTGGGTCAACGCCTGCAGGAAGGGTCCGCTGCTGCCCGGTGCTGCCTGGGAGGAGGCGTGCCGCATCCAAACCCCGGCGTAGCAGTCGGCCTGCAGTTCCGTGCGGACGGCCAGGGATTGCGCGCCGGCCGGTTCCTGCTGGGCGCGGCCAATGGTCCCGGTGAGGTTTTGCACATGGTGCCCGAACTCGTGTGCCACCACGTATTCCTGGGCCAGGGGCCCGCCGGAGGAACCAAACTGTGTCTGCAGCTGCGCAAAAAAGTCGGGATCAAAATAGGCCTTGGTGTCGGCGGGGCAATAGAAGGGCCCCACGGCGGAGCTTGCATTCCCGCATGCGGTGCTGACGCTGCCGGTAAAGATCACGGTCTTCGGCACCGTGTAGTCGACCCCATAACCGGCCAGGTACCCTGGCCAAAAGTCATTGAGCGAGTTGGCTGTGCCCACAATGCGGCAGTCCAGGCGTTCATTGGCGTCCTGGCCCGTGAGGCAGTCTTCCACTCCCGAACCGGCCGGCTGCTCAATGGCCGGCTGCTCGCCCGTGCCCAAAACGGCGGTGAGAATATCCGGGTTGATGCCCAGCAGCGCGCCAATGAGGACCACCAGTCCACCACCAAGGCCCAGCCCCACTTTGCCCCCGCGGCGCATCCCGCGGCGGTCTTCAGTTTGGGAGGGGTTCAGCCGGGCGCCTTCATTGAAAGTCATGGCTTAAGAATACTTCCCAAGTAAAGCGTGCCGGCTGCTCTAGCATGGGAACAATGCCCTTCCTTCCCGAACTTAAACACTGGGCCACGGTCAGCCCGCACGTGGCAGCCGTCAGCGACGGCACCCGGAGCCTGAACTATGCGCAATTGCTGCAGGCCGCCCAGGAGGCCGCCGCTTCCCCGGCGGCGGCACGGGCGTGCGGCCCCGCCGGGTCCGTGCAGGTCATTGAAGGGAATTCGGTGCTGGAGCTGGCGGGGCAATGGTGCGCGGCCTTGTTGACGGGCCGCATGGTCATGGTGCTCGACCCCGCCTGGCCGCAGGCAGTGCGCCAGGCCCTGCGGGCTGCCGCCAAGGCCTGGGCCTCTGAACATCTGGGCAGCGACGGCGAACGGGGCCCCAACCCCCGCTTCCTGCTGGGCTTGTCCTCCGGCACCAGCGGCATGCCCAAGGGCTTTGTCCGCCATGCGGATTCCTGGCGGGAGTCCTTTAGGCAGAGCACGCGGTTTTTTGGCATTGCACCCGGCAGCGTCATCCTGGCCCCGGGGCCGCAGGCTGCCAGCATGAACCTGTACGCACTGGGGGAGTCCTTGTATGCCGGCGCCAGTTTTGTGTCCATGCCCCGGTTCTCACCGGCCGCCGCGGTGGCGGCGCTGCACCATCACGGCGCCACGCACCTGGTGGTGGTGCCCACCCTGTTGGAACTGGTGGCCAGCTGCGGCCTCCACACGCGTGCTGACACCTCCACGCTCCAGCGCATCATCTGTGCCGGTGCCGCCGTTGGTGCGCCAACGCTGGAAGCGGTCCGGGATTGGGTGCCACAGGCGGTGGTCCAGCAGTACTACGGGGCCGCGGAGCTGGGTTTTGTGGCCGCCTCCGCAGTGGGCCGGACAGCGCCGCACGCCGGGGATCCCTTTCCGGGGGTGCGGTGGAGCGTGCGGGATGGCAGCGGCACGGCACTGGAACAGGGCCAGTTGGGCACCATTTGCGTGCAAAGCCCCTACCTGTGTGCGGGGTATGCCTGGGGCGATGATGGTTTGGCGTTCCAACCCCTGGGGCCTGGGGATTCACCGGCGCTGGAAGCCGCCCAGCCATGGTTCACAGTTCATGACCAAGGGTGGATCGATTCGGCGGGCAGCTTGCACCTTGCCGGGCGGGCGTCGGACATGATGTTGGTTTCCGGCGCCAACGTCTATCCCCACCCCATTGAGGCAGTGCTTGGTGCCGCCGCCGCCAGGGAGGTGGTGGTCACGGGCGTGCCGGATCCCCTGCGGGGGCAGCGTGTGGCTGCGGCCATCCTTGCACCCCGGACAGGTGCGCAGAAGAACAGCCTCGCCGCCTGTCGGCAGGCGGCCGCTGCCCTGCCCGCCGTACAGCGGCCAACGCGCTGGTACGCACTCACGGCCCTGCCCGCCACCGGCAGCGGAAAAATCGACCGGGCATTGCTCGCCCAATGGATTGAACAGGGGGATTCGCGTGTCCGCAGCCTTCAATAGTCCACTCCCAGCCCATGCCGCACTCGATCCTGCGCGGACCGCCGTCGTCATTGCCGCCAAGCGCCTGGCCACGGCCAAGGCCCGCGGGCCCTACCGTGGACACCGCGCGCATGAATTGGCCGCACCCCTGATCCATGCACTGGTCAGGGACACCGGCATTGAACCGGAGGCACTCGATGACGTGATTTTGGGCAATGCCACCGGCGGCGGCGGCAATGTGGCACGCCTGGCCGCCCTCAGCGCCGGGCTGCCGCAGTCTGTTCCCGGCCTGACGGTTGACAGGCAGTGTGGTTCCGGGCTGGAAGCCGTGGTGCTGGCGTGCCGGCTGGTGCAGGCCGGAGCCGGCGGGATGTACCTGGCCGGAGGGGTGGAGAGCATCAGCACGGCCCCGGCCCGGGCGCACCGCGGCGCGGATGGTTCGCTGGAATTTTTTGACCGGGCACAGTTTGCGCCCACCTGGATGGGGGATCCGGATGCGGGGGTCGCCGCAGAGAATGTAGCTGTGAGGTACGGCATCTCACGGGCGCAGCAGGACGAATACGCCATGCGCAGCCATGCACGGGCCGTTGCGGCGGCGCAGGCGGGACGCTTTGCCGGCGAAATCTTCCCCTTTGCCGGCCTCACCGCCGACCAGGGCCCCCGCGCCACACTCACCCCGGAGCTCATGGCCCGCTTTCGGGCCGTATTTGTTCCCGGTGGGACCGTGACGGCGGGCAATTCGTGCCCGTACAGCGACGGTGCCGCGGTCCTGCTGGTCACTTCACTGGCCCAGGCACGCTTGTTGGCCGCCGATGGTTTGATTTTCCGCGACAGTGCAGTGGTGGGCAACGACCCGAAGCTGTTGGGGGTCGGGGCGGCCCATTCGACCCGGGCGTTGATGGCCAGAACCGGTTTGGACGCGGCGGCGCTGGCGGGGTCGGTGGTGGAGTTCAATGAAGCCTTTGCCGCCCAGGTGCTGGCGGTGGCGCAGCTTTTAAAGGTGGACCCGGGCGTGTTCAATCACGACGGCGGTGCGTTGGCGCTGGGGCACCCCTACGGCGCCTCGGGGGCGGTGCTGGTGACGCGCTTGCTGGCCCGGGCGCGGAGCCTGGCGTCCGCAGGGGGCGCGGAGCCCCGCAATGCTGTGGCCATGGTCAGCATGGCGGGCGGGATGGGGGTGTCGGCGCTGTTCCAGTGGTCCGGGCTGTAGCCGCTGAAGGCCAGTGTTCAAGGCCAGTGTTCAAGGCCAGTGTTCAAGGTTGGTGGTCCTGGCCGGTCCGTGGTCCGGTGGCCGTGAAGTGTTCGTGCCGGAGCTTGGCATAGAGCAGGGAATCCCTCCGGTCACCGCGCACCAGGCGATGGGAACGCAGCCGCCCCTCCAGGGTGAACCCGGACTTTTCCAGGACCCGGATGGAGCCTGCGTTGTCAGGATGGCAGGTGGCGTCAATGCGTTCCAGTTCCAATGTGGTGAAGCCAAACTCCAGCAGCAGGTGGACAGCCTCGGTGGCGTAGCCCTGGTTCCAGTGGGAACGGTGAAAGGTGTAGCCGAGCCCGCCATTGCGATCCTGGAGCCCTGTGACCCAAATGCCCACGGAACCGATGGTTTCGCCGTTCAAAACTGCGGCCAGCGAGTAGGCTGCGCGGTCCGCGCGCAGTTGCTGCCCGGCGGCATCGACAACAAAGGCGGCCGTCTCCGCCCGGGTGTTTGGCCCCCAGGTGGACCAGCGGACCACGGCCGGATCTGAAGCGTATTCATGCACGGCGGCGACGTCGGCGGCAGTGAACTCGCGCAGGCTCAGCCGTGGCCCGCAGGGATAGGACATCAAAGGGCCCGCCTTCGCCTCTCGGCAGCCACCCCGGGCTGCTGCCGGGATTCCCTGCAGGCGCAGGATGCTTTAGTCATGGATCCATTATGGCCTCCCGCCGGCCCGCCTGCCGGCCCTTTTGGTGCCAGCAACGTTGGGTTCCTGTTCTGCGGCGGCCGGTGATGCGGGCCAAGCAATGGGTTCTATGCAGTCATGGCCGGGCTTTGCACATCCATGACCCAGGTGACCCCGAAACGGTCGGTCAGCATTCCGAACCCGGGACTCCAGGGCGATGCGGCCAGCGGCTCAATCACCTCTGCCCCCTGGGCCAGCCCGCTCCACAGCTCAACGACTTCCTCAAGTGTCTGTCCCTGGAGGGATTGGAAGAAGGTGCGGTCGGTGATGGTGGTGCCGTTCTCACGCCGGGTCATGCCGGCGGTCCCTGCACTGCTGGTGCTGTGCCGGCCCGGGATGTCGTACGCCATGAGGCGGAAGCCGTCCTTGGATGTGAGTTCGCCGAACACCACCTTGTTGGCATCCGGGGCGTCCTGGGGCATGCCAAAGTCAGCGTAGCTGGCGCAGTGGAGGTCGCCGCCAAAGATGCTGTGGTAGAACTCCAGGGCCTGGCGTGCGGTGCCTTGGAAGTTCAGGTGGGTGGAGGTGGAGATGCTCATGGTCATGGTCCTTTGGTGTTCACTGTGTGCGGCGCCTTGCCACAACACCAGCCTGCACCCGGTAGAGGACAGTTTTTGTCCGCTACTTGGGGAATACTGGAAATATGTCTGGACCAACGCCGCGGCTGCTCACGCTGCTTTCCCTGCTGCAATCCCGGCGCGATTGGCCCGGCCATGTGCTGGCGGACCGTCTTGAGGTCACACCCCGCACGGTAAGGCGTGACGTCGACCGTCTGCGCGGGCTCGGGTACGCCATCACAGCGGTGAAGGGGCCCGACGGCGGCTACCGGCTGGCGGCGGGTGCGCAATTGCCGCCCCTGCTGTTCGACGACGAACAGGCCGTGGCCCTTGCCGTGGCGCTGCGGCGCATGCCCTCAAGCGGAGTGGACCTGGGTGACGCCGCGGACCGGGCATTGATCACGGTGCAGCAGGTGATGCCCTCCCGGTTGCGGCACCGCATCAACGGAATCGGTTTCATGGATGCCGGTGTGGCGCTGCGGCTTGAGCCGAGAGTTTTGGAGGCGGTCAGTGCAGCCACACGTGAACGCCGGCTCATCCGCTTCGATTACGGCGAACACGCCGGGCAACCGTCCAGGGAGGTCGAACCGCACGCCGTCGTTGTCCGCGGTGGCCGGTGGTATTTGATTGCCTGGGATACCGGGCCCGATGATTGGCGCATTTACCGGCTGGACAAAATGGAGCCGAAGTTTTCCGCCGGTCGGTTGTTCACCCGCCGGGCCATCCCCACAGGCGACGCACGCAGCTACCTGGCTGCCCGCATCAAGGGCTCCGAGGCTGCTGATGCCTGGGCCTGCCACGGCGAATTTCTGTTGGAACTGCCCGCCGCTGACATTGCCCCCTGGCTTGGCGACGGGGAGTTGGAACAGCTTTCCAGCTCCTCCTGCCGGGTGCGGGTCGGTTCCTGGTCATGGGCGGGACTGATGGCGTGGGTTGTTCGTTTTGACGCCCCCTTCACCATCCTTGGACCGGATGCCCTCATCGACTCGATTTCCGGATTTGCGAACAGGCTTGTTGCCGCGCGGCCCGCGACCAGGCCCCAAGACCCAGCATGACTGACACCACTCCAGCTGTGCACCCCCGCCGTAACTGGCTTGGACCCATGGCGGGGTGGCCGGGCAAAAGCCAAAACACCAACAACGGGTTGCGCTCCTCCAGGCGAACCACGGGAGGGGATGCGGAAACATCAGCCATGCCGGAACGGATGAAAGCCGGTTTCTAACTGCGCTGCCATCTCTTTTAAGTTAAGCCCATGATTTTCAATTTCAGTGGCCTCTTAGGGTGTGTGTGGCATAAAATGTGGGAATGATCCGGCAGCTGGTCATGGCACAGACCCATAGCCCTGCGGAGCGGGGAGTATCGAGGATCCCGGTATGGATACTCCCCAGGAAACGGCGCAGCACCAAATCAGTGGTGGCACGACGTCTGTTGAGAAGCTCTGGATCTCCTACATAGCCAACGGCGGTACCGCGCCTCCGCTGGTCTTTGAAGCAATCATCTACGGCGCCCTTCGGTGCGATGGCTTTGACCTGCAAGTTCTCAGTCTTGCCCTGCGGGACCGGGCAACCGGCCCGCAGGAATTTTGACTGCCGCATAAAAAAGCGGGGCACTTTGGAACGCAGCCTTCGTCAAAAAACCGCCCTTTTTCGGCCTCGTCTGGGACAGCTGTTGCACCGCCCCGACATGGCATTGCCGGCCAGCCCCGGCGGTGCCGTTGTGTTAGTCGTCGAACTTCGTGTCGATGGCCGTTGAAGTCAAATTCGACAACAACTCCACGGCCACGTCACGAAGCTTTTTGTTTCTGTTGGAGGAAGCCCGGGCGAGTATTTCAAAGGCCTGCTGTTGTTCGCACCTTTGTTGGCCCATAATGACTCCGACGGCGAGGTCGATGACAGTACGGGACTTCATGGCTTTGTGAAGGTCCTGGGCGAGGTCCTGTTGTGAACCTATCCGCACGGCAAGGAGCAGCGCTTTCCGCGCTTGTGCGGCGTACAGCTCGGCTGCGTGCACAATCCCGTCCGTAAAAATGTTTGGCGCGGGGGAAAAAAAATTAATGGACGCGGCGGCACCCTGCTCCAGCAGGAGGGGAACGGCAAGGACGCTGCGAATGTCCTGGCGCGCAAGCGCCTGCTCATAGTCAGGCCACCGCCCATCCTGGCCCGTGTCCGCTATCAGCACCGTCCGTCCTTCCTCCAACGCCGTCAGGCATGGACCTGCTCCCAGTTCCGCCTGGATGTCATTGAGGGTCCTGGCCCGTGGGCTGCTGCCCGAGCCGGTGATGGATTTGCGCCGCCTGCGCAAGGTGACGGCGCACTCGATGCTTCTGGTCCCCTCCGCCGAAGCAAGAGCGGCGGAATATTGTGAAAGCTCGCCGAGGAAGTCTGTCACGTCCGCGCTGTCCAGGACAAGATCCTGGAGCTGTTCAGCAACCGTCATATCAGCATCCCTCATCGCGGAATCGACTTGATCGGAGCGGCCCTGAGGCTTGGCCTCGGTTTCATAAGCGTCAGTGCTCATTGGGGGCCTTTCCTTACGCCGCAGCTCGGATACACATGGTGCTGCCTAGACTCTACGCCCCACGCGCAGTGGTGAAGCGGAGCGCCACCCCAGGGATTTAAACAAGAACCACAACGACACCCTGGTGGGGGCCAACCAGTTGCCGCCGGGGTCTTCAATGAAGGCGTCGGCCCGTTTCGCATGGCGGGCGGGTTTCTCGCGCGTCGAAAATGTCCTGTGGTCTCAACCAGGCCCGTACCTTGCACGGCGTGGGCGGTGGCAGCCGTGAGGGGATCGGCAATTGACCAAACCGGACTCATCCCGGCGGCCGGGGCAAGGAAGCCACGGAAAAGTCCTGCACCACGTCCAGAAACCAGCCTTTGCGTCCTGAACGTGCCGGAACCGACGCCGAAGCCTTGGCAGCACCTGGACAACCATGCAGTGCAATAAGTCAGGAGTGCATCCACGAACCGGCCGGGTTGCCGCCGGCCTCGAGTCAGCGCGACCCAGTTGGCGGGACGGATTGCCCGACGGGAGGCCGGACACGTTCCTCAGGGACGGCCTCAGAGCCATGGGAGCACCCACCCAAGCGGCCAACCACCAACAAGCCCACCAAGACCCAGACAATCAACGCAAAAGCCACTGCCACCACCCACGCTGAACCGCTTATGACTTCCATCCCCCAGGACCGGCGCCGCCCGTCCGTGGACCCCAGTGCCAGGCCTGTCATACCCATTGACCCCTTGGCGAAGTCATCCGGCTGCACGGGGGGCGAGAGCAGATCGCTGGCGCATGCTGGACTTGGGGCCGGCGAAGCGCTAACTTTCATAGTCGACACCTCGAACACCCGGTGGCGGGCATTGGGCCCCCAAGGTGCGTGGGGGTGATGAACCCGTGGATCCAGCAATTGAAAGGGACAATACATGCCGTTATGGACGCAGGCGCTGTTCTGGGGAACGCTGGCAGGTGCGGCCCTGGTGCTCGGTGCCGCCATATCGTGGAAGTGGACCATTCCCCCCAAGATCGTCTCCTCCATCATGGCCTTCGGTGCCGGAGTGCTGATTTCCGCCCTGGCCTTTGACCTGGTGGATGAAGCAAGGGAGGGCGGAGGCTTGTGGCCCACGGTGGGCGGCTTCCTGGCCGGCGCAGTGGTGTATGTCAGTGCAAATGCCTTACTGGCCCGCAGGGGGGCCAAACACCGCAAGCGCTCCGGCGGCATGCAAAGCACTGAGGCGGACACACCCGGCAGCGGGAGCGCCATCGCCTTGGGCGCCTTGCTGGACGGCATCCCCGAATCCGTGGTTCTGGGCCTCGGTCTGCTCTCCGGGGGAGCAGTAAGCCCCACCGTACTTGCAGCAGTGTTCATTTCCAACGTTCCAGAAGGACTCTCCAGTGCAGCCGGCATGAAGAAATCCGGCCGCAGCGCTGGCTATGTCTTTGGTGTCTGGGTGGGCATCGCGCTGATGTCCGGCATGGCGGCCCTCCTTGGCTATCTCACCATGGAAAACGCTCCCGGCGAACTGGTGGCCTTCATCACCGCCATTGCTGCCGGAGCCATCCTGGCCATGCTGGCGGACACCATGATTCCGGAAGCATTTGAAGAACATCATTTCCTCACCGGGCTCATCGCCGCCTTGGGGTTTCTCGCCGCCTTCATCATCAGCAGCTACGGGGGATAAACCACCCCCCAGAGGCCGGGCACATGGCAAGCCCGCCCTGTTCCGGCACCCGGGACCCGGGGCCGGCCATGGTGCCGTTGATGGATGCCAGGAAGCCAAGATCCAGCCCCCCCATCGCGGCAACCTGGAAGCGGGCCGTGCTGCGCAGCGGCAGGGCGCTCGCAGCAGCGGGCCCAGCACGGCACCAGGAAGCCGTTGGACCACGGCCGCACCCAGGAGGGGGAGTGAGCCATCCGCCGGCCCACCACAACCACCATGAACGTCTGCCCAGGCCCAGGCCCAGGCCCCGCGCGCCTGCACGGATCGTACGGAAATGTGGGGCACCCCGCAGGATCCTGACGGCGCGTTGGCTTGGCTGCGTTGTTGGCCGGACCGGGTGGCACCCGCCACCACAGCAAAGACCCCCCCGAAATGCCACAGCCCCCTGCACCACAGCGGCGAGCGCTCGCGGTCAGGGGGCCAGGGCAAGGTTTTCCTTGTCCTGGAAAGTGGTGCAACGCAGCGGGCGGACCAGGTGCACTAGTTCTCAGGGTCACCCAGGCCGCGGGCAGCCAAAGCCTCGCCGGTGGCCCGCGCGTAAGCCACGGTGGCAATGACCACCGGCAGCGACCTGGCCATGAGGTTGCGTTCCAAGCCCCGGGCACGCGCGGCATCCCGCACATCGGCAAAAGCGCCCAGAACAAACGGCAGGCTGCGCAGCATGAGCGCCACCGTGAGTGAGAAGCGCTCCGGGTCAGCACCAAAGCGGGCCAGGGGACGGACCACGGCTGCCAGCCCATCAAGGAGTTCGTCCACGGCAGTGGTCGCCGTTGCCACATTGGAGGCCAGCACGGTGGCCAGGATGGCCGCCACAACCTGCCAGGCAACCCAGGCCCCGTGCTGCCACCACTGGTAGGCAGCAATCAACAACAAGAAAATCAGCATGACCTTCACGGCCCGCCATAACCTGGCACCAGGCAGCCCGGCCACAAAGTGAAACACGACCACCGCCAGCAACACCACGCTGGTCACCACCACCCCTGCAGAAACGGAAACAAGCGGAGATGCCAGGCACAGCACAGCCACCCCGAGCAGCAGCACAGCCTTCCAAGCCAGCGGCAACTTGTGGATGGGAGAAGACCCCGGAACATGCCCGGCCACCAGAAAAGCGTGGCCGCGCACTATTCGACTAACTTGCGGTAGGCCGCCAGCGCCAGGTGCGGGGCGCCGTCGAATGCCAGCTGCCCCTGCTCAATGACCAGGACGCGGTCAAAGTCCCTGGTCAGCTCCAGATCGTGCGTGGACATGATGATCTGCTGGGGGAGGCCTTCGAGGCGGCGCATGAGCAGCTTGGTGTTGCGAAGATCAAGCAGGGTGGAGGGCTCATCCAGAACCAGTATTTGCGGGTCGACAGCCAAAACCGTTGCCAGCGCCGTGAGCTGGCGTTCACCGCCGGAAAGTTCGTAAATGCTGCTGGCCGCCAGGTGCTCCAGGCCATAACTGGCCAAAATGGCGCGTGCCTTGCTGCGCCGTTCGGCCTTGCCAAGCTTTTGGCGCCGCAGGGACAGTTCCAGATCCTCCTGCGGGGTGGGCATTACGAGCTGGGAGAGGGGGTCGGTGAAGACAAAGCCCACGCTGCGGCGTACCGCTGCTGCCTCCGTGTGCGTGCTGTGGCCCAGAACATGCACCGAACCCGTGGAGGGAGCCACCAGGCCGTTGAGCAGGCGCAGCAGCGTTGACTTACCGGAGCCGTTGGCGCCAATGACGGCAATGCGCTGCTCGGACAGGGTCAGGTTCAGTGGTGCCAGGATCTGCTTGGCGCTCTGGGTGCGCGGATCGCTGGGAGCCATGCTGACTGTGGCGTTTCGCAGCACAATGTTGCCGCCTTCAAGCGGCGCCGGACAGGGTGCAGGCGAACTCACGGGCGGCGACGCACCAGCAGATCAGGGAAAGCCCGGTGCAGGCTCAGGGCAATGAGCACGGCCACAATATTTTTGAGGATATCGCCGGGCAGGTAGATCAGGTCGGCGGCCACGGCTGCCTGCAGGGCCATGCCCTTGGCCATGAAGCCCAGGATGCCGCTGATGTGCACCACCACAGTACCGGCCATGGCCGCGGCAAAGAGCGCTGCGGTGCGCCAGCGGGTGCGTACGGCAAGTGTGGCCAGCAGACCCACCACCGCGGCGGCAAAAATGAACCCAATGATGTAACCCGCTGAAGGGCTGGCCAGTACGGCAGGGCCGGCGCGGAAGCCACTGAATATGGGCAGGCCCACCAATCCCAGCAGCACATACAATCCCACTGCTGCGCTGCCGCGGCCCCAGCCCAGCACCAGCCCACACAGGGCCACCACAAGCGTCTGCAGGGTGATGGCCACCCCCAGCGGACCCACGTTGATGCCGGGTACGGCAATGGAGGCAGCCATCAACGCCGCAAAGACGGCAATCAGGGACAGGTCCATGGCGCTCCAGCGGGAGCGCGGGCGCCGGGGGGCTCCGGGGGTGCGGGGGCTTTCCGGTACCGGGTCTACAGAGACAAGACCTTGGCCCTGGGGGTGGAGAGCAGGCATGGTGGTTCCTTTGCGGAAGTGATGTACGGTACGGGATTCTCAGGCAGGCGAGAACCTCGTTAGACTGAATAGGTTGTTCAACGTTTATCCCGTCCCTGGAGGCTAGGAAAAATCGTTTCGCGGCATCTACCCATTTACGTGAAAGGTTACTACGTTGATATCGGTCCAAGACCTTGAGTTACGTGCAGGAGCGCGCCTGCTCATGGACGAAGTATCATTCCGCATCGACAAGGGTGACAAGGTTGGCTTGGTAGGACGCAACGGTGCCGGCAAGACCACGCTGACCCGCGTGCTTGCCGGTGAAGGCCTTCCCGCCGGGGGCAAGGTGACCCGCTCAGGCGAGATCGGCTATCTGCCCCAGGACCCGCGCACCCCTGACATGGAACAGTTGGCCAAGGACAGGATCCTCTCCGCCCGCGACCTGGACAAGGTCATCAACAAACTGCGCCAGGCGGAAGCGGACATGGCCAGCGATGACAATTCGGTCAGGGACAAGGCCATGCGCCGCTACGACCGTCTCGAAGTGGAATTCCTGGCCAATGGCGGGTACGCCGCCGAAGCTGAGGCGGCGTCCATTTCCTCGAACCTGGCGCTGCCCGAGCGCATTCTCAACCAGCCGTTGAAGACTCTTTCCGGCGGCCAGCGCAGGCGCGTGGAGCTGGCCCGGATTTTGTTCTCCGGCGCACAGACCATGCTGCTCGATGAACCCACCAACCACCTCGATGCGGACTCCATTGCCTGGTTGCGGGACTTTTTGAAAAGTCACGCCGGAGGGTTGATTGTGATCAGCCACGACACTGATCTGCTCGAGGCGACAGTGAACAAGGTCTATCACCTGGATGCCAACCGGGCCACCATTGACCAGTACAATCTGGGCTGGAAAAAATACCTCACGCAGCGTGAAACCGATGAGCGTGCACGACGCCGGGAACGGGCCAATGCGGAGAAGAAGGCCGGGGTGCTCATGGAGCAGGCCAACAAGATGCGCGCCAAGGCCACCAAGGCCGTCGCAGCCCAAAACATGGCCAAGCGCGCCGAGCGCCTGCTCGCCGGACTGGAGGATGTCAGGGCCCAGGACAAGGTGGCGGCGCTGCGCTTCCCCGATCCGTCCCCATGCGGCAAGACGCCTCTCATGGCCGAGGGATTGAGCAAGTCCTATGGTTCGCTGGAAATCTTCACCGACGTCAGCCTCGCCATTGACCGGGGATCGAAAGTGGTGATCCTGGGCCTCAACGGTGCGGGCAAGACCACGCTGCTGCGCATGCTGGCCGGCGTGGCCAAGCCTGACACCGGCGAGATCATTCCCGGCCACGGCCTCAAGGTGGGATATTACGCCCAGGAGCACGACACCCTGGACGTGGGCCGGACGGTGCTGGAGAACATGCGCTCCGCTGCCGGTGACATGAACGACGCCGAGGTGCGCGGCATTCTTGGGTCGTTCCTGTTCTCGGGGGACGATGTGAACAAACCTGCCGGTGTCCTTTCCGGTGGCGAAAAGACGCGTCTTGCCCTGGCCACCATTGTTGCCTCCAGCGCCAACGTGCTGCTGCTCGATGAGCCCACGAACAACCTGGATCCTGCCAGCCGTGCGGAGATCCTTGGGGCGCTGAAAAACTACACCGGGGCCGTGGTGTTGGTCAGCCACGATGAAGGCGCCGTGGCGGCCCTTGATCCCGAACGTGTGGTCCTGCTGCCTGACGGTGACGAGGACCTGTGGAATCCTGACTACCTGGATCTGATCACCCTGGCCTAGACCGGGGGGCCCGCCATGCAAACGATTGCCGGGGGTCCTGCGGGGCTGCGGAAACGCAGCCCCGCAGGGCCCCCTTTTTTTCAGCCCCCGCGCGGCAGCGGGAGCATATTACGTTAGGCTTGAACGCTATGGATACACCCGCATCACGTCCCAAAAAGACCACAAATGTTACTGACGGCCCAGGTGAAAACGGATCTCCACAACGCCGTCAAGGCACTGAAAGCCCCGGCGTGCGGGTGCGAAACGCCTTGCGCAACGCTGCGAAAGGACCGGCCTTTGGCATTCATCCCGGCTTGGTTCCCGGCATCAGCGTGGAGGACACGGGAGTCACATTTCCCACCCGTCGGAGCGTTTTCGTAGCCGCACTGGTGGTGACCCTGGGCATCCTGTGCTGGGCCATTTTCGCCCCGGAGAACCTGAACACGGTTGGCACCACCATGCAGGGCTGGGTGGTGACGCACTTCGGGTGGCTGTTCAATGCCACGGTGGTCGCCATTACTGTATTCATGCTGGTCGCCGGATTTGGTCCAACGGGGAAAATCCGGCTGGGTGCGGACGACAGCAGTCCCGAATTTTCCACCCTGTCGTGGATTTCCATGTTGTTCGCTGCAGGCCTGGGCATTGGCCTCATCTTTTATGGACCGCTGGAGCCGTTGAGCCACTTCCTGTCCCCGCCGCCTTCCACGGACGCCGGTGCCGGAAGCAGTGACGCCATCTTGCCGGCCATGACAGATGCCTTCCTGCACCAGGCCACCCTGGCGTGGTGCATCTACGCCCTGGTCGGCGGCTCGCTGGCCTACGCCTCGTACCGGCGCGGGCGCCTGCCCCTAATCTCCTCGCTCTTTGAGCCCGTCTTCCCAGATGGCAACAACAGGTTCCTGGGCAAGGTCATTGACGTCTTTGCGGTGCTGGTGACCTTGTTCGGGACCGCGACCTCCCTGGGCATTGGTGCCCTGCAGATCCGCACAGGAACCTCCATTGTCACGGGAAAGGAACTGGGAAACGAATTTTTGGTGGTGGCCGTGTGCGTTTTGACAATAGTTTTCACCATCTCTGCAGTGGCAGGGATCAAAAAGGGCATCCGCCTGTTGTCCAATGCCAATATGACCCTGGTGGTCCTGCTCGCCTGCTTTGCATTGCTGGCCGGACCCACCTTCTTCCTGCTGGACCTGCTGCCCGTCTCACTCATTGCCTTTGTGGGCAATCTGCCGGAAATGCTGACGGTCTTTGCCAGCCAAGGTTCGGGGGAAACGGAGTACCTCACGGCCTGGACCACGCTCTATTGGGCCTGGTGGATCTCCTGGTCCCCGTTCGTGGGAATGTTCATTGCCAAAATTTCCAAGGGCCGTTCATTGCGTGAATTTGTCACGGTGGTGGTTTTTGTTCCCTCGGCGATCTCCATTGCCTGGTTCACGATCTTTGGTGGGAATGCCATTTGGATGAACATGAATGGCAAGGACATGGTGGTGGAGGGCTCGGGCGAGAATGTCATGTTTGACCTGCTGGGCAACCTGCCGTTCAGTAATATCTCGTGGATTGTGTGCCTTCTGGCCATTTTGATCTTCTTTGTCACTGCCGCGGATTCGGCCAGCAATGTCATGGGATCCATGTCCCAGTCCGGGCGGCCCGTGCCGTCGAAGCCGGTGACGATCGTCTGGGCGGCGGCGCTGGGACTCATTGCACTGTTTTTGTTGCTGGCCGGGGGACGCAACGCCCTGTCGGGGCTGCAGTCCATCATGGTCACCTGTGCCCTGCCCTTCGCCGTGATTCTCATCGGTGTGATGATTTCCTGGGGCATGGACCTGCGCAACGATCCGCTCATGATCCGGCGCCGCTATGCCCAGGAAGCCATCCGGCGCGGGGTGCGTAAAGGCATCGATGAACACGGCGATGACTTTGTGTTCGGTACCGCCCATGTGGCCGAGGCCGAAGGAGCCGGCGCCGACTTCGAAAGCGACAACCCCGCCTTCACCCAGTGGTACACGGAAAATGCCCTCGCGCAGGATCAAGCGGACACGGATGGGGACGGGAAGCCCAGGGAACCCTAGTAGCCCTGGGCGTCCAGGAGCGCGTCCTCGGCCTCTTCGGCTGTGGGCTTGGCGCCGGGCCGGCGCGTCTTGACATGGTTGCGCTGTTGGAATGCCGAGCCCCGGCCGTAGAGCTCCTCCACACTGACTCCGCTTTCGGCGGCCTGAAGCTCATCAAAGTCGTTGTTGCGCCGCTGCATCCGGGCCGCGTACCCGAAGCCGACAAAAGCCAGGACCCCGAACGCCAACCATTGCAGGGAGTAGCTCAGGTGCGATCCCTCATCAATGGACGGCGGCGGGAACGCCACGGGGTTGCTGGCGGCGGCAGGCGTTTCACTGGCCAATTGGCCGTACGCGCCGGTCTTGATGGGGTAGGGAAGCTGGGCGGCATAACCGTTGAGTTCAATGCTGGCCAACTGCCCTGCAGGGGCGTCGCGGTCCAGTTGCGGCTCGGGCGGCTTGAGCCGGGCCACCACGGTGACTTCACCGGAGACCGGCTGAGGCACCGCGTCCGGACGGCCCGGAACCTCGTAGCCAATGGGGAGCCAGCCCCGGTCAATGATCACCGTGTCACCATTTTTCAAGGTGAAGGGCACCAGCACCTCGTATCCTGGCCCGCCGTTCAATGGGCGGTTGCGCACAATACGCTGGTCCTCGGTGCGGTAGGAACCCGTCATGCGCACCTGGGTCCACTCTTTGGACATGTCCAGGGCATCGAAGTTTTGCGCCACCTGGTCGTAGTCAACAATGGTGCCTGAATAGTTCATTTGGATTTTGGCAATGTTGTCCACCACGGCATTGCGGCGGTTCATTTGCCAATTGCCCAAAGCGGCGCAACCAAGGGCCACAATGACGGCCACCACAAAATACCCCAGCCATTTGCTGGAGAACAGAAACTTGTACGCCTTCATAAACTACGCGGGGTCCTTAGCTGTCAACGGCAAAGTGCTTTTCCACAAGGAGCGGCTCTGCAGATAATCCTGCAGCCACTGCACATGCTCGGCGCAGGCCAACCAAATCTTACGGCGCTCGGCCGTATGGATCTTGGGATTGTTCCACAGCAACTGCACAGTGGCCTGATTGCGGCAGCCCTTGCGCGAGCACACGGGAGCTTCCGCGGCCGGCGGCTCGGGCAGGGAAGTTGCCTTGCCGTCACCGGGCAGCATGTCAAAAATGTTCATGAGGTCTTTTCACGCGCTTTCATGGGTGCTTGTCCGAGTTCATGCCGGCAGCCGTGGGGTCCGTTCCATCCTCGGGAACTATTTCACCGGTGAGGATGACGGTGGCGGGGGAGTCGGCGTCGTCCGTTCCCTGGGGTGCTTCGCCCAGTTCATACCGGGGAGCGGAGTCAAGAAGTTCAGTGCGTTCCTGCTGGTTGATGTCGGACCCCCCATTGGCCACCAGGACGGCCACCCACGGCAGCAGGACCGCACCCACCACGGGAATCAGTTTGTACCAGCCGTCAAAGACAAATATGGCGGCAAGGCACACCATGCGGATGCCCATGGTGATGAGGTATTTGCGCATGCGCCGGGCCATGTCGATGCTGTGCGCTTCGGAAGCGTTGGTGATGGACACCACATCAGGTGAATGGGTGCGGCGGGCAGGCCGTCGGCGTGAACCGGCATTGGAATCTGGTGCAGCTGATTGCTCTTTCATCACCCTCCAAGGGACAGCTCCATTCTCTCACTGCGCGGTTGGACATCCAAAAGCAAACTGTGTGCTCGCACCCCTGACGCCGTAGGATTCAAAGGACCGTTGACGCAGGGGCCGTGCGGCCCTGCGCCCTGGCGCGGTGCATGGACGCCGAAGCCGGTGATTTTTTAATTTGTTTGCTTTTCTTGGAGGAATACATGAGTGCACCTGTTGGTGGAGAAGGTCAGGGCCGCAGCGTCCTGGTGACCGGTGGCAACCGCGGAATTGGACTGGCCATTGCCCAGGCCTTCCTGGCCAACGGTGACAAGGTTGCCGTGACCTATAGAAGCCCAACGGATCTGCCCGAGGGCATTCTGGGCGTCCAGGCCGACGTGACCGACGCCGGCTCCGTTGACGCTGCATTCTCCGAGGTGGAGGCCGCCCATGGCCCCGTGGAGGTGTTGGTGGCCAATGCCGGGATCACCAAGGACACCCTGCTGCTGCGCATGAGCGAGGACGACTTCACCTCAGTCATCGACACCAACCTCACAGGGGCGTTCCGCGTCATCAAGCGCGCCTCCAAAGGCATGATCCGGCTGCGCAGGGGACGTGTGGTGTTGATCTCCTCCGTGGTGGGCCTGTACGGCTCGCCCGGGCAGATCAACTATGCCGCCTCCAAGGCAGGGCTGGTGGGCATTGCCCGCTCCCTCACGCGTGAGCTGGGATCACGGGGGATTACCGCCAATGTGGTGGCCCCGGGCTTCATCAGCACCGATATGACGGCTGCGCTGCCCCAGGAGACGAAAAAGCAGTACCTGGCCACCATCCCGGCAGGACGGTTCGCCTCGGCTGAGGAAGTGGCCAAGGTGGTGCGCTGGGTCTCCAGCGAGGAGGCCGCGTACATCTCCGGCGCCGTCATTCCCGTCGACGGCGGCCTGGGCATGGGCCACTGAAGCCTGTCATGGCCTTGCCGCCGCGCGCCGCAAACCTTTTTTAAAACACAAAGCTAAGGATGTTATTTATGGGAAAGCTAGCTGGAAAGACCGCCATAGTCACCGGCTCTTCACGCGGAGTGGGCGCCGATGTGGCCAAGTTCCTCGCCGCCGAAGGTGCAGCCGTGGTGGTGAACTACCGCCAGAAGGCGCCGCGCGCCAACAAGGTGGTGGCACAGATTCAAGAAGCCGGCGGACGCGCAGTTGCGGTGGGGGGGGATCTCACCACCCGGGAAGGTGTCCAGTCACTGGTCAGTTCCGCCATGGAAAACTTTGGCTCGCTGGACCTGGTGGTGTTGAACGCCTCCGGTGGCATGGAAAGCGGGATGGAAGCCGACTACGCCCTGAAACTCAACCGCGATGCGCAGTTGAACCTGCTGAACGCAGCCATGCCCCTGCTGCCGGCCGGATCCCGCGTCATCTTTGTCACCAGCCACCAGGCGCACTTCATTGAGACAGTGCCCACCATGGTGGAGTATGAGCCGGTGGCCCGCAGCAAGCGTGCCGGCGAGGACGCCCTGCGTGCCTTGATTCCAAACCTCGCCGCCGAAGACATCTCCCTGGTGGTGGTCTCCGGAGACATGATTGAAGGCACTGTCACGGCCACCTTGCTGGACCGGGCCAATCCAGGCGCCATCGAGGCCCGCCGTGAAGCCGCCGGCCGTCTTTATTCAGTGGCGGAGTTCGCTGCCGAAATCGCCAAGATGGCCACGGCCGACGTCCCCTCCGGGCACACGGAATATGTGGGCGGCGCGGACTCCTTCAAATAGGGCGTCCGCCAGGCCGGCGGGAACGCCTGCAGCCCCTGCAACAGCAGGGCCCGCAGGCGGTCCCGCCGTGGGGGCCGGGTGCCTGCGCCGGATTCCCCTGGGGTGCCGAACAGCCATGACGGCAGCACCGCGGCAGTAAAGCCCCTCGGTGAACCGTTGACCTGGCGTTGGCGTGGGGCATGGGCGTTGGCGTGGGGCAGGGGAACCTCCGGAACGTGAAGTAATGGACAACCCCACCAAGCCCGGAGGTTCCCCCACCTATCAAGCACCAGTGTCACCGACCTCATGGCGGGGTGCAGCTAGGTGGCAACAATGCCGGCCAGGACCAGCGCCACATCCAGATTGGGGAGGTTGATCTGGGCGTCCGCCGCCGCCCGAACGGCAGGCTTGGCGTTGAAGGCCACACCCAGGGCAGCAGCCTCCATCATGTCCAGGTCATTGGCGCCGTCACCAATGGCCACGGTGGCTTCGGCGGCGATGCCGGCCTCGGCGCTCCACTTGCGCAGATGTTCGGCCTTGGCTGCCCGGTCCACCACTGTCCCGGCCACCTTGCCCGTAAGGCGCCCGTCCCGAATTTCCAGTTCATTCGCCAGCGCATAATCCAGGCCCAGCTGCTGTGCCAAGGGTGCCAGTATTTGGGCGAAACCGCCGGAAACGGCGGCCACCACGTGCCCGGCGGCCTTGGCCTGCGCAATGAGCCGCTCGGCGCCGATGGAAAGTTTGATCTTGGCGCCCACCTCGGCCAGGACGCTCTCGGGCAGTCCGGCCAAAGTGGCCACCCGGTGGTGCAGGCTCTGGGCAAAATCCAGTTCCCCCCGCATGGCCGCCTCGGTGACCTTGGCCACCTCCGCCTCCGTCCCGGCGTGGGAGGCGAGGAGTTCAATTACCTCCTGCTGGATCAACGTGGAGTCAACATCCATGATGATGAACTTCCGGGGCGCGCGCAGCAGCGAATCCGGGACGACGGCGGTGCTCGCCTCCAGCGGACCCACCTCGGAGAGCGCCTGCCGCAGCAACACCAGGCGGTTTGCGTCACCCCCATTCATGGCCAGCCAACCCAATTCAAAGATTGCCGCGGCAAAACCGGGGTGTGTTTCGCGTCGTTCAGAGGCAATGGTGCAGCCATGGTTGGTCAGGGCGGCCCGGATCTGCGCGAGATCGGCGGGGGAGAGGCTTTGGCCATAACTGACTGCGGAATAGGTGGAAGGCATAAGAGCATTCTAACGAAACGTGCCACGTGGTGTGTGTGCGGCCCCGGCCGTGGACACACTTGCGGGCACTGCCGGTGCAGGTTGGCGTTGGCTGGCCTGCGTGCCCTAGGCTCAGTGCTTATGAGTGAAGTTCTGGGTTTGGCCGGTGTCAGCGTGGTCCGCGGCACCAAAACATTGTTGAACAACGTCGATTGGCGTGTGGCGGAGGGCGAGCGCTGGGTGGTGCTGGGCCCCAACGGCGCCGGCAAGAGCACCCTGCTGCAAATAGCGGGCGCGCGCATGCACCCCACCCGCGGGGTTGCCGGGATCCTTGACGAGGTGTTGGGGGCTGTCGACGTTTTTGAACTCAGGCCCCGCATTGGCGTGGCCTCCGCAGCGCTGGCGCACCAAATTCCGGAGCACGAAAAAGTCCTCAATGTGGTGGTGACTGCCTCCTATGGCGTCACGGGCCGCTGGCGGGAAGCCTATGAGCGCGACGACGAACGCCGCGCCTTCGGCCTGCTGGAGGAGTGGGGCGTGTCCACCTTCTTCAACCGGCCCTTTGGCTCCTTGAGCGACGGTGAACGCAAACGGGTGCAAATTGCGCGCGCACTCATGAGCGACCCCGAACTGCTGCTGTTGGATGAGCCCGGTGCCGGCCTGGACCTGGCCGGCCGCGAAGGGCTGGTGAAGCGTCTGAGTGAACTGGCCGCAGATCCTCTGGCACCTTCCACGGTCCTTGTCACCCACCACCTGGAGGAAATTCCGCCCGGATTCACCCACGCGCTGCTGCTGCGCGACGGTGCCGTGGTGGCCCAGGGTCCAGTGGCGGAAGTCCTGACCGAGGAACATCTGGGTGCAACGTTCGGGCTGCCCTTGACTGTCACCAGCAACGCCGGGCGCTACAGCGCCACTGCGCGCCACTAACACCGACGCATCCTGTGAACCTGCTTGATTCGGCCCTGATTCTGCTCGGCGGCCTCTGGGCCGGCACCATCAACACGGTGGTCGGTTCGGGCACCCTTGTCACTTTTCCCATCCTGATCGCCTTGGGTGTGGCCCCGGTCATGGCGGTGGTCAGCAATGCCATGGGCCTGATAGCCGGGGGAGTCTCCGGGGTGTGGGGCTACCGGCGTGAGCTTGAAGGCATGCGCCGGAATCTACTGACGCTGATGCCGGCGTCGGTCCTCGGTGGAATTACCGGGGCCTACCTGCTGCTGCACCTGCCCGAAAGCGTCTTTCAGTATGCTGCGCCGGTGTTGATCGTGCTGGCCCTGACGCTGGTGGTCCTGCAGCCGCGGCTGCAGCGGGCCATCAAGGCCCGCCGGGAGGTCGCCGGCAGTGACCGTTCGCACACTGCGGTGATGGTTGCCCTGATCTTCGCCACCGGCGTGTACGGCGGCTATTTCGTGGCGGCGCAAGGCGTGCTGCTGGTGGCGATCCTGGGAATTTTCATGTCCGGCACCCTGCAAAACGCCAATGCAGTGAAAAACGTGTTGACCTTGAGTGTGAACGTGGTGGCCGCCATTTCCTACCTGCTCTTTGCGCCGGAAAAGATCATTTGGGTCATTGTTGGCCTCATTGCCGTGAGTTCGCTGCTCGGTGGCTTTTTGGGTGCGCGCATTGGCCGCAAACTGCCCCCGCTCATTTTGCGTTCAGTCATTGTCACCCTGGGGCTCGTGGCGTTGTTCTTCATGGTGCAGAAACTGCTGGTCCCGTGATCATCCGCCTGGACAGCTCCGCCGACCCCCGGGTCAGTGACTACGTAAGTCTCACTGACGTCCAGCTGCGCAAAACCAAGGAACCGGCCGAGGGGCTGTACATTGCCGAAAGCCCCAAGGTGCTCCGCCGTGCCCTTGCCGCCGGCCACCGGCCCCGGTCCTTCTTTCTGGCGGAGAAGCGGATGCCTGAGGTGTTGGATCTGCTGGAAGCCCACCCCGACATTCCCGCCTACGTGGGCAGCGGGGACATGCTGGCGGAAATCACCGGCATCAACCTCCACCGCGGGGCCATGGCTGCCATGCACCGCCCCGCACCGGTGGACCTTGCCACCTTGTTGGCTGGCGCCCGCCGCGTGGCAGTTTTGGAAGATGTCAGCGACCACACCAACATTGGCGCCATCTTCCGCTCCGCAGCGGCCCTGGGAGTGGACGCGGTGTTGGTCAGTCCACGATGCGGCGATCCGCTGTACCGGCGCAGCATCCGCGTGAGCATGGGCACCGTCTTTCAAGTCCCGTGGGCGCGGCTGCCCGCCTGGCCGGAAGGACTCGAGACGCTGCATGCTGCAGGCTTTACGACGGCGGCACTGGCCCTGGTGCCCGATTCGCTCAGCATCCAGGAACTCGCAGCGCGTCAGGAGCCAAAACTGGCGTTTATCCTGGGTTCCGAAGGGGATGGGCTGAGCGCAGCGACGTTGGCCCAGGCCCAGCACGCCGTCATGATTCCCATGCAGGCTGGAGTCGATTCCCTCAACGTCGCTGCAGCCAGTGCCGTGGCCTTCTTTGCCACCCAACTTCCGCTCGGAGCAGGATAAAACACACCGGGTAGTGTCAGGGCATGAACATTTCTGAGCAAGTTCCCAATTTTTCCCTGTCGGATCAGCACGGGAAGCTCCGCAGCCTTGCAGAACTTACGGCCGAAGGTCCGGTGGTGCTGTTCTTCTACCCTGTGGCCAGCAGTGCCGGCTGCACCAAGGAGGCCTGCCATTTCCGTGACTTGGCCGCGGAATTCGCCGCCGCCGGAGCCATGATTGTGGGCATCAGCAAGGATTCCCCTGTACGCCAGCTTGAATTCGCCACCGGGAACAACCTCAACTACCCTCTCCTCAGCGACGCAGAGGGTGAGGTGGCGGACCTGTTTGGCGTCCGGCGCCGGCTGCTGGCCAGGACGCTGCCGAGCAAACGGGCCACCTTCATTGTGGACCGCGAACGCGTGCTGCGCTTCAGCGTCTCCAGCGAGACCAATATGAATGTGCATGCCGACCAGGCCCTGGCCGCACTGGCCGACATCTCTGCCACCGGGTAGCGGGGGCAAATGACCCCAGCTTGGTGAAATGGGCCTGAACCGGTAAAGTTTGTAGCTGGCCCCAGTGGCCCCATCATTCATCAGTCTGGCAAAAACCAGACGATATCATTTCGAGGTTTACAGTGAAGCAGAACACCCACCCCAAGTACGAAGCAATCGTATTCAACGACTTGGCTTCCGGCACCAAGTTCCTGACGCGCTCCACCGCGACGTCCAAGAAGACCATTGAGTGGGAAGACGGCAACACCTACCCCGTCATCGACGTGGAAATCTCCTCGGAATCACACCCGTTCTACACGGGCAAGCAGCGCATCATGGACAGCGCCGGCCGCGTCGAGCGCTTCAACGCCCGCTTTGCAGGCTTCGGCAAGAAGTAATACTTCTTCCCCAAGATGTTTTCAGGCAGGTCCGTCCCTCGGGGCGGGCCTGCTTTTGTCTGCCCTCCGGCTTTCTGAAAGACTGGTCAGCATGACTGCTGCACTGCATGGAGAATACAAGGTCCGCGGGGGAAAACTCGTCGTGGTCGATCTGGACAGCCGGGACGGGGTTCTCAGCGACGTGCGCGTCAGCGGCGACTTCTTTTTGGAACCCGACGAAGCCCTGGACACCATCAATGCCGCCCTGACAGGCCTGCCGGTGGACACTCCCGGGGAGGGCATTGCCGCCGCCATCACGGCGGCACTGCCGGCCGGCGTGGTCCTGTTTGGATTTTCCGCCGAGGCGGTGGCCGTCGCCGTCCGCCGTGCCCTGGCGAAGGCCACGGGCTGGGCCGACCACCAGTGGGAAGTCATTGCCCCCACCATTTTGCCGACAGCCGTGAACGTGGCCCTGGATGAGGTGCTCACCCGGGAGGTGGGCGCCGGAACCCGAAACCCCACCCTGCGGTTCTGGGACTGGGATGAGCCCTCCGTGGTCATTGGCAGCTTCCAGTCGGTCCGCAATGAACTTGACCCTGACGGGGTCACAAAACATGGCATCAAGGTGGTGCGCCGCATCAGCGGCGGCGGGGCCATGTTCATGGAAGCCGGGAACTGCATCACGTACTCGCTCTACCTGCCACAGAGCCTGGTGGACGGGCTGAGCTTTGAGGACTCCTACAAGTTCCTGGACAACTGGGTCATGACGGCGTTGGATTCCCTGGGCGTGCAGGCCTTCTACGTTCCGCTCAATGACATTGCCACGGAGCAGGGAAAAATTGGCGGGGCGGCCCAAAAACGCCTCGGCAATGGGGCCATGGTGCACCACGTCACCATGAGCTATGACATTGACGCGGAGAAAATGGTGCAGGTGCTGCGCATTGGCAAGGAAAAGCTCTCAGACAAGGGCACGCGTTCGGCCAAGAAGCGTGTGGATCCCCTGCGGCGCCAGACCGGCCTGAGCCGGAAGGAAATCCTTGATGCCCTCACCGCGACCTTCACCGAACTTTACGCTGCCCAGCCGGCCGCCCTCAGTGATGCCGAACTGGCTGCGGCCCAGACCCTGGTGGTTGAAAAGTTTGACACCCCGCAGTGGCTCAACCGCGTGCCCTAAGCGCTGCAGGACTGCGCCGTGAGGGCACGCACCAAATGGTCGCGTTGTTCCACCACCAGGCGGCGCAGGCCGTCAGCCGCTGCCGGGTTTGCCGCCAGCCATGCGTCGGTGCGCAGCACCAGGGGATGCTGCTGCGCACTGCTGCCCAAGATAAGGTCCGCCCGGGCCGGGAACAGTCCACGCACCAGACGGCTGGCAATTTCCATGCTCCGCTGCGCCCAAATCCCGGTCAGCGAGGCAAAATACGGCTCAATGAAGGGTGCCAACAGCTTGGAGTCAGCTGTCATGAACCCCTCCACGGTGGCGCTGAGCAGCTCATTGCTCAGCTCCCCGCCTTCCACAGCCTGCGCCCAGGCCCGCGCCTTGACATCGGCCTGGGGGAGCGAAGCGCCCGCCCGGACGCGGCCGAGGCGCGTTTCGGCGGAAAGCTGCCGGGCGAGTTCGGCATCCAACTGCGCAGGCGTTGCCTGCCCCCTGGCCGCCAAGGCCTCCCACATGCGCCAGCGCAGGGCGCTGTCCATCCGCAGGCCCGCAGGCACCGCCGAGCCGTCCAGCAGGGCACGGATGGGAGCGGCGGCGCGGTCCGTGCTGCGGCCCAGCGCTGCCAAGGTGCGGGCCCAAATCAATTGTTCATCGCCGCCGGGCGCCGCAGCGTCCAAATGCGCCAGCACAGCCGTCAGGAGCAGCTGGCGCGCGTCATCGCGGCCGGAGGGCGGGCAGTAGTTGTCCACGGCGAAAACCGCGTTGTCCACCAATGACTGCAGCAGTGCAATGTCCGATTCCCCCAGGGCGTGCCCACAGACGGCCTGCACGTACCTTCCGGCAGGCAGTGTGGCATCACGGGTGGCGTTCCACAGCGAAGACCAGACCAGGCTGCGGGCCAGCGGGTCAAGCAGCTGGCCCACATGTTCCAGCGCTGCCGCCTGCGACTGCGCATCCAGGCGCACCTTGGCGTAGCTGTGGTCGCCATCATTGATCAACACCAGCGCCGGCGCGGGCAATCCGCTCAGGGCAGGAACCGCCGTCACTGCGCCCTCCACGTCCACGGTGGCGGCGGCGGTGCGGACCAGGCTGCCGGCGTCGTCAAAGTTGTAAAGCCCCACACCCAGGCGGTGCGGGCGCAGCGCCGGCCGGCCCGTGGTTGGATCCACCGCCTCCTGGACAATGGTGTAGCTGTCGATCGCCCCGTCCGCGGTGATCAGCTCACCGCTGAGGGTGGAAATCCCCGCGGTCTGCAGCCAGCTGGCGGCCCAGCTGCGCAAATCCCTTCCCGTCGCGGCACTCAGCGGCACCAGCAGGTCATCGAGGCTGGTGTTCGAATATTCGTGGGTGCGGAAATAGGAGCGGGCACCGCTGATGAAGGATTCCTGGCCCACATACGCCACCAGCTGCTTGAGCACCGATGCGCCCTTGGCATAGGTGATGCCGTCAAAGTTCTGCCTCGCGGCCTCCAGGTGCGCAATGTCGGCGACGATGGGGTGCGTGGTGGGCAGCTGGTCCTGGATGTAGGCCCAGCTTTTGCGCCGGCTGGCAAACAGGGTCCATGACTTGGCGCCCCAGGCGGTGGCCTCCGCCACGGCCAGATGGCCCATGAAATCAGCCAAGGACTCCTTGAGCCACAAATCGTCCCACCACGCCATGGTGACCAGGTCCCCAAACCACATGTGGGCCATCTCGTGCATGATGGTGTTGGCGCGCTGCTGGAATTGGGTGTCGGTGGCGCGGGAGGAATGGATGTAGGACTCGGTGAAGGTCACCAGGCCGGGGTTTTCCATGGCACCGAGGTTGTATTCGGGCACGAAGGCCTGATCGTACTTCCCGAACGGGTAGGGGTAGTCAAAGAGCTCATTGAAGTATCGCAGGCCGGCCTTGGTCACCGCGAAGATGGCTGCACTGTCAAAGTTGTCCGCCAGGGAGGAACGGCAATAGGCGGCCAGCGGAACCTCCAGCACGGCACCAGGCTGCGCACTGTCCGGGCCAAACGTCATGGAAAAGGAATCCTCGGCACGGAAATAGGGGCCGGCCAAAAGTGTGGTGATGTACGTGGAGATGGGCAGGGTGGGGGCAAAGTCCCAGTGGCCCAAACCGGGGCTCCCGGCTACGGGACTGAAGGCGGCAACGTGCGCATTGGAGGCCACTTGCCACTCCAAGGGGGCCGTGACGTGGAAGGTGAAGGGCGCCTTGAGGTCGGGTTGTTCAAAGTTGGCAAAAACACGCCGGGCATCGGCGGGTTCATACTGCGTATAGGTGTACACCTGTCCGTCGGCAGGATCAACAAAGCGGTGCAGCCCCTCGCCGCTGGTGGAGTAGGCGGCCGTGGCGCAGATGGTGAGGACATTGTCCAGGGCCAGATCGGGAAGGCGGATGCGGGCGTCGTCGACCACCGCCGCGGGGTCCAGGACTGCGCCGTTGAGCTCCACTGATTCCACGCTCAAACCCATGAAGTCCACAAAGGTGCCGGCGCCTGCCCGGCTTGCGGCGAAATGGATGACACTGCGGGTGGGAAAGCCTTGCCGGTGTAGATCCTGCACTTGGCTTAAATCCACGCTGATGTCGTAGCTGTGGACGGTGAGCAGGTCTTTGCGGGCGGCGGCTTCGGCGCGGGCCAGATTTGAATTGGACACATTTCATTCAATCACGTGGACCGGGCGCCGCCGTGGATCCTGGCGGACCGCCGGTCCTCAGCCGGCCATGAGCATCACGGCCGCAAAGGCCAAGGAGGCAATCAACGCCCAGGAACACAGCGCCATGGCCATGGCCCGCAGACCCGTGTCCAGCAATTCGTGGATGCGCACACTGGAACCCAAACCAAACAAGGCCATGCCCAGGGCAAGATCCTGTATCAGGGCACCCAGCTCCACGGCCCCGCCCTGCACAACGCCTGTGGTCCGCAACAGGGCCATGGCCAAAAACCCCAGCACAAACAGTGGAACCAGGGGCGCGGCCTTGGCGGGGGCGCCATCGCGGGGGGTGGGCCGGCGGCGCTCCACGACGCTGACGGCCGCGACGATGGGTGCCAGCATCAACACCCGGGTCAGCTTCACCACAATGGCGGCGCCCAGTGCCACCGCTCCGGCCGTCTGGGCCGTTGCCACCACCTGGCCCACGTCATGCACCCCGGCGCCCACCCACTGGCCAAACTCCAGCGGCCCCAGCCCCAAGGGGCGCATGAGCAATGGCAGCACGCCAATGGCCAGCGTGCCGCAGAGGGTCACCAGGGCCACCGGCAACACCGTGTCGTGGTGCTTGGTGCCCTTCACAGCTGCCATGGCGCCAATGGCGGAGGCCCCGCAAATGGAAAAACCAGTGGCGATCAGCAGCGGCGTGTCCCCGCCGAGCCGGAACGCCTTGCCCAGGGCGTAGGTCCCGGCGAAGCTCAGCAACACCACCGCCACAACAAGCGCCACGCTGATCCAGCCCAAGTCCACGATCTGCGCCAGGCTCACCTTCAAACCCAGGAACACGATGCCCACCCGCATCAGGTGCTTGCCGGCAAAAGTCAGTCCAGGGCTCAAAGGACCCGAAGTCCGCACAGCCAGGCCCGGAATGTTGGCAGCGGCAATGCCAAAGATCACCGCCAAGGTCATCACCGGCAAAGCCGGCACCCACAGGTGCAGCGCAAAGGAAAGCCCCAGAGCCAGGGCTGCGGTCATGAGGCCCGGCAGCAGCGCCCGGGTACGGCCCCAGGCCGGGACGGCCGCTACCACGGGCTTGGTTTGTAATCTTTGAGGAAGACCCCGAACTGGTCCTCGCCCTGTTCGCCCATCACAATGGGGTCATAGACGCGCGCGGCGCCGTCCACCAGGTCAAGGGGGGCGTGGAAACCTTCCTCGGCCAGGCGGACCTTGGTGACATGGGGGCGCTCATCGGTGATCCAGCCGGTGTCGACGGCGGTCATCAGGATGCCGTCGGCATCGAGCATTTCCTGGGCACTGGTGCGAGTAAGCATGTTCAGGGCCGCTTTGGCCATATTGGTGTGCGGATGGCCTGGCCCCTTGTAGGCGCGGGAGAACTGCCCCTCCATGGCTGAGACGTTCACAATGTACTTGCGCGCCGCGGTGGACGCCCGCATGGCGGGGCGCAGCCGTGAAACCAGTAAAAAGGGTGCTGTGACGTTGCACAACTGCACCTCCAACATTTCCAGCGGATCCACCTGGTCCACCACCTGTGTCCAACTGTTGACGGATCCGACATCCGGGATCAGGCCGCCGGCGTCAATGGCCGTCCCGGCCTCAATGCGTTCCAAGGAGGCCGATCCCATGGACATGGCCAAGGCGGCAATTTCATCCCCCGCCAACTGGGGGTGCTCCATCATTTGCGTGGCCAAGGCCAGGGGGTGCTTGTCATGGGCGTGGCCAAAGGTGAGCAGTTCCGGCATGGGCACATGACTGGGAAGTTCTTCCAGTTCCGCGTCAACCAGCGGCTTGTAGGCGTTGCCCGAACGGCGGACCGTCTGCGCTGCGTTGTTGATCAGGATGTCCAGCGGACCAGCCTCGGTGAGCGCATCGGTCAATGCGACCACCTGGGTGGGGTCGCGAAGGTCAATGCCCACAATCTGCAGGCGGTGCAGCCACTGCGCGCTGTCCTCCATCGCCGCGAAACGGCGCGCGGCATCCTTGGGGAAGCGGGTGGTGATGGTGGTGTGGGCGCCGTCACGCAACAGACGCAGGGCAATGTACATGCCAATTTTGGCCCTGCCGCCGGTGAGGAGGGCACGTTTGCCGCTCAGCTCGGTCCGGGCATCCCGCTTTGAATGGTTATAAGCTGCGCAGTCCGGGCACAGCTGGTGGTAAAAGGAATCCACCTGCGTGTAAGGCTGCTTGCAGATGTAACAGGGGCGGGGCCGCAACAGCGTCCCCGCCGTGTCCCCGGCCACGGAGGCCTTAAGCTTGTTGCCGCGCGTCTCATCATCAATGCGGTCCGGGGCGGCCGTGGCGGTCCTGGCCAGGACCGCCTTGTCCGCGTCGTTGATGGCATCGCGCCGGGAGGTCCGCCGGTGCCGTTTGACAGCCTTGAACATTTTTCCCGTGGCCCGGCGGACGGCGATGTAATCCGGATCCTCTTCGTCGTAGACGTGGATGCTCTCCAAAACCTTTAGACAGTTTTGGATTTCTTCAGGGGTCAGTTCAGGGGCGCTCACCCATCAATGTTAGCCGCTTCGCCCCGGCTCAGAGGTCCACTGCCGTGACCTGGTTGTCAATGACCTGATCCACGGTGGCTTTGCTGATTTCAGCGCGGCCCACGGCCAGTGCCAAAGCCTCGGGAAGTTCGCCGGCGGCGGCTTTGGACAGGGCCTTTTCCGCGTCATCCGGAGCCGGCACCACCTGCCCCTTGCTGAGCACCGTCAAACCCGACTCGGTGATTGCAAAACCGCGGGCCCGGTCCAATCCGGGGTCAACGCCAATGTTGGCCCCAGCAGGGATATGGACGTTTTTGTCAATGATGGCACGCCTGACCACGGCGCCGGCGCCCACCACGACCTTGTCCATGAGCACGGAGTCCTGCACCCGGGCGCCCGTGCCCACGTACACGTCATTGGACAATACCGAGTTCTCCACCACGCCGCCGGAGACAACCACTCCCGGGGCCACAATGGAGTCCAGTGCCGTACCCACGGCGTTGCGTGCCCCGCGCACGAACTTCGCCGGCGGGGAGGTGGTGCCCCGCGTGTAGATGGGCCAGGCGCGGTTGTACAGGTTGAAAATGGGGACGGGGGAGATCAGATCCATGTGCGCCTCGTAGTAGGAGTCAATGGTTCCCACATCGCGCCAATAGTTCCGGTCCCGGTCGGTTGCATGTGGAATGTCGTTGGTGCTGAAGTCATACACATACGCTTCGTTGCGCTCAACAAAGTAGGGGATGATGTCCCCGCCCATGTCGTTGTCGGTGTCTTCCTTCTTCGCGTCGTGTTCCAGCGCCTCCACCAGCGCGTCAGTGTCAAAGACATAGTTGCCCATGGAAGCAAGGAATTCCCCGGGCGCCTCGGCGAGTCCGGCGGTGGTCTCAGGCTTTTCCACGAAGGCGGCAATCTTGTGCGCGCCGGTGGCCCCGGTCACCTCTGCGCCGTCAACTTCAATGACACCAAACTGGTTTGCCAGCTCCAGCGGCTGGCGCACAGCCGCCACGGTGGCGCGGGCACCGGATTTGATGTGGCTTTGCACCATTTGATCAAAGTCCATGCGGTACACATGGTCGGCCCCCACCACCACCACAATGTCGGGTTCGGCGTCGCCAATGAGGTTCATGGACTGGTAGATGGCGTTGGCGCTGCCCAAAAACCAGCTCTTTCCGCGGCGCTGCTGCGCCGGAACCGTGGCCACATAGTTGCCCAGCTGGGTGGACATGCGCCAGGTCTCGGAAATATGCCGATCCAGGCTGTGGGATTTGTACTGGGTCAGCACCACCACTTTGTGGTAACCGGAATTGACCAGATTTGACAGGGCAAAATCGACCAGCCGGAACCCGGCAAAGGGAACGGCGGGCTTGGCCCGGTCCGCCGTCAAAGGCATCAATCGTTTACCTTCGCCGCCTGCTAGCACTATTGCCAGGACTTTCTTGACTGACATGATCCAACCTCCGACGGCTTGAGCGGGCACTCCCGATGTTACAAATGAGGTGCCACCTGGACTTCACACTAGAACAAATATGTTCCGACAGACTACCTTGAGAAAATGCGTATAGACATTGTGACGAAAGAGTTTCCCCCTGAAATTTACGGCGGCGCCGGCGTGCATGTGGCCGAGCTCAGCCGGGTGCTGGCTGCCAAGGCGGAAGTGCAGGTGCATGCCTTCGGGGCGGAGCGCGCGGCCGACTACCACGGGGCCACTGTGCGTTCCTATGCGGATCTGCCGGAACTGTCCGAAGCCAACGCGGCGGTGCGGACACTCGGGGTGGACCTGCAGGTGGTTCCGGCCATCGCCGGTTCCGATCTGGTGCACTCCCACACCTGGTACGCCAACATGGCCGGTCACCTGGCCGCGCTGCTCCATGGCATTCCCCATGTCCTCAGCGCCCACAGCCTGGAGCCGCTGCGGCCGTGGAAGGCCGAACAGCTCGGCGGGGGCTACGCGGTCTCCTCATGGGTGGAGCAGACGGCTTATGAGGGGGCCGCCGCCATCATTGCCGTCTCCGAGGGCATGCGCCAGGACATTCTGCGCAGCTACCCGCAGGTTGATCCAGCCAAGGTGAAGGTCATCCACAATGGCATTGACGTGCAGGCGTGGCAGCCGGACCCCGCGGACGACGTCGTACGGGGCCTGGGCATTGATCCTGACCGTCCCAGCGTGGTCTGGGTGGGCCGGGTGACACGCCAGAAGGGGGTGCCCTATCTGCTGCGGGCGGCCGCCGCCCTGCCGCCGGAGGTTCAGCTGGTGCTGTGCGCCGGCGCGGCGGACACCCCTGCCCTGGGTGAGGAGGTCAATGCCCTCATAGCCGGCCTGCAGGCCGAACGCGACGGCGTTGTTGTCATTGAGCGCATGCTGCCCCGCGCCGAGCTCATCCAGGTGCTCTCCCACGCCACCGTCTTTGCCTGCCCGAGCATTTATGAGCCGCTGGGCATTGTGAACCTGGAGGCCATGGCCTGTGGTGCGGCCGTGGTGGCCAGCGCCACAGGCGGCATCCCGGAGGTGGTGGCCCACGGTGAGACCGGGCTGTTGGTGCCCCTGGAGCAGGTGGCGGACGGCACGGGAACGCCCCTGGATGCGGAGAAGTTCGTGGCTGACTTTGCCGCCGCGATGATTGAGGTGGTCAGCGATCCCGCGCGGGCCAAGGCCATGGGGGCCAGGGGCAGGCAGCGGGCCACCGAACTGTTTTCCTGGGAATCCATTGTTGACCAGACCCTGGACGTGTACAAAAGCGTTTTGGCACAACACCGGTAGGCGGCACCCGTGCGCCGGCGGTGAAGCCGGCGGGGCGCCTGGGCCATTCCTGGACAAGCGCCGCCGGGGGGGGGTGGGTGTCTGCGGGGGGGCGGGGCCGTTAGAGTCGCTCCAGGAGG
>NZ_JBHUYE010000023.1:0-51114 GCF_042668835.1 Specibacter sp. NPDC057265 | reverse complement strand
GGCAGATTGTTGCCGGGCCGGCGCCGTGCCTGGGTGCTGGTGAAAAAGCCTAGATGGCGCCTGCGGACGCGCCAAAGAGCGGCGCCAGGGCCTGCCACCGCGCAATTTCGCAGCCATCGGTGCGTTTGAAGGTGGCATTGACTGTCTTGCCTTTAAACCAGCCGGTCACCACCGCCACCTCGGGGCCGCCATATTGTTGGGTGCACATGCGGGCGGGGTCCGGGACGGGAAAGAACGTTTTCTCCCCATGCCGCTCCACGGCCGCCAGCGCCGCCGCGGGATCGGGCACAGTGGAGCCGTCGGCGGGGACGGGTCCGGTGGCCACCAGCTTGAAGGTGCGCGGTGCAGCACCCGGAGCGCCGCTGAGCTCCACGGTGAGGTCAATGTCGTGGACGTCTTCCGTGCCGGGCTGGGTGTTGTCCGGGCCCGTGCTGCCGCCATGATCATGCTGCGCGCAGGCACCGACTCCCAGCAGGGCAGTCAACACGAGCACGGCTGCGCAGACGCGGAACAACTGAGGTACATGGAACACGGCTCATCACTTCCCAAGTTTGATGCCATGCTACCCCAACCCCGGGGCGCCTGACCTTTGGGATCCGAGAAATTGCGTCAGGCAAGGGCGCGCCGGCAAACGGTCCGGCGGACAAAAGGCTCCCCCGGCGGCACTGCCACGAAGGCCGTGCAGCCGGGGGAGCCTTGGCAAAAAGCCTGCGGGCAGGGAAGCCCTAAATGTCGCCCCGGATGAAGGCCTCAACCTTTTCATGGGCCACGTCGTCGGCGTACTGCTCCGGCGGGGACTTCATGAAGTAGCTGGAGGCCGAGAGGATGGGCCCGCCAATGCCGCGGTCCAGGGCAATCTTGGCAGCACGGATGGCGTCAATGATCACACCGGCGGAGTTGGGCGAATCCCACACTTCCAGCTTGTATTCCAAGGACACGGGCGCGTCGCCGAAGTTGCGGCCCTCGAGGCGCACAAAGGCCCACTTCCTGTCATCAAGCCAGGCAACGTAGTCGGACGGGCCAATGTGGACGTCGTCCTCGCCCAGCACGGCCGAGGTGTTGGAGGTGACGGCCTGGGTCTTGGAGATCTTCTTGGATTCCAGCCGCTCGCGCTCAAGCATGTTCTTGAAGTCCATGTTGCCGCCCACATTGAGCTGGTAGGTGCGGTCCAGGACCACGCCGCGGTCTTCAAACAATTTGGCCATGACGCGGTGCGTGATGGTGGCGCCAATCTGGCTCTTAATGTCATCGCCCACGATCGGCACGTTGGCGGCAGTGAACTTGTCAGCCCATTCCTTGGTGCCGGCAATGAAGACGGGCAGGGCGTTGACGAACGCCACACCGGCGTCGATGGCGCACTGGGCGTAGAACTTGGCGGCGGCCTCGGAACCAACGGGCAGGTAGCAGACCAGGACGTCAACCTCGGCGGCCTTCAGGGTGGCCACCACGTCCACGGGCTCGGCGTCGGATTCGACGATGGTCTCGCGGTAGTACTTGCCCAGACCGTCGAGCGTGGTGCCGCGCAGCACCGGAACGTTCAGGTGGGGAACATCGGCGATCTTGATGGTGTTGTTTTCGCTGGCGCCGATGGCGTCGGAGAGGTCCAGTCCGACCTTCTTGCTGTCAACGTCAAACGCTGCCACGAACTGCACGTCATTGACGTGGTACTTGCCAAACTCAACATGCATCAAGCCCGGAACCTTAGCGGCGGCGTCAGCATTTTGGTAGTACTGGACACCCTGCACCAATGAGGCGGCACAGTTACCCACGCCGACTATGGCGACCCTAATAGGATGATTGGACACGGAACTCCTTTATAAAAATCACACGGGCCCGGCTCTCACTTGCTGTGAAGGGTCGACGACAAGGTTTTACAATCTGGCAGTAAAAACTTTTCGCGCGGCTATACGGCCAGGCCTGACGCCCCAACGGCGCCCTTAACCATTCTAGTCAACTTCCCGGGCCCGCAATTTGTTCCTTCCGGCAGGAATTACTTTTGGGGCGCCGGATCCACTGCGTGTTGGTCAATGGTGCGCAGCTCCTCGTCGCTGAACTGCAGATTGTTGATTGCCGCAACATTGTTTTCCAGCTGGGTCACGCTGGAGGCGCCCACGAGGGCCGAGGTGACGGGGGTGCCCTTGGCCTGTTGACGCAGAACCCAGGCGATGGCCATCTGCGCCAAGGACTGACCGCGCCCGGCGGCAATGTCGTTCAGCGCCCGGACCCGGGACATTTTCTCTTCCGTCAGATCGTTGGTGTGCAGGAAGTGTTCCTTGGCTGCACGCGAATCCGCCGGCACACCCTTAAGGTAACGGTCGGTGAGCAAGCCCTGGGCCAGGGGTGAGAAGGCAATGGATCCGGCACCCACAGTCTCGAGCGTCTCATACAGGTTGGGTCCACCGGCCTCGGTCCAGCGGTTGAACATGGAGTAGGAAGGCTGATGGATCAGCAGCGGCGTTCCCATCTCTTTGAGAATGCGCGCAGCCTCCAGGGTCTGGGCGGGGGTGTAGGAGGAAATGCCCGCGTACAGGGCCTTGCCGGAACGGACCGCGTGGTCAAGCGCGCCCATGGTTTCCTCCAGCGGCGTTTCCGGGTCCGGGCGGTGGCTGTAGAAAATATCCACATGGTCCAGGCCCATGCGCGTCAGTGAGCTGTCCAAACTGTTGAGCAGGTTTTTGCGTGATCCCCACTCACCGTACGGGCCCGGCCACATGTGGAAGCCGGCCTTGGTGGAAATGACCAGCTCATTGCGGTGCTGTTGAAAATCGTTTTTAAAGTGGCGGCCGAAGTTGGTCTCCGCACTCCCGGCCGGCGGACCGTAATTGTTGGCCAAGTCAAAGTGGGTCACGCCAAGGTCAAAGGCGCGGCGCAAAATATCGCGTTGAACCTCAAAGGCCTTGTCGTCGCCAAAGTTGTGCCACAGCCCCAGGGAGATGGCGGGCAGTTTCAGCCCGCTGCGGCCAACACGGCGGTAGGGCATGGTTTCATAACGGTCTTCGCGGGCGTGAAAGGTCATGCCTGCCATCTTGCCACGGTATGGGTGTGGGCTGCATCATCTTTCACCGCAACTGCCGGTGTCCCCGCCCCTGACTCCCCTGTCCCACACCCTGGTGGGCCAGCCTGTCCCACACCTCGGGGATTGTCCGGGCCAGCAGTCCGGCATTGAGCGGGCGTCCAGGGTGCAGCTGCGAAAGTTCGCCGTGCAGTGCCGCGGCGAGCGCCGCGGTGCGGGCCAGCTCCTTGGCCGGTGGCGTGCCCTGCACGCCGGTCATGGCCAGCAGCGCCACCAGGATGCCGGCCAAGGTGTCGCCGCTGCCGGCAGTGGCCAGCCGTGGGAGTCCATTGGCTTGGGTGAAGATGGTGCCTGCAGGTTCGGCCACCACCGTGGTGGCGCCCTTGAGCAGCACCACGGCGCCACTGAGCCGGGCCGCCATGCGCGCGGCGGCCAGGGGCGCGGATTCAATGTCGGCGCGGCTTGCCGTGTGCCCCCAGCGCTGTAGCTGTTGGGCCAGTTCCCCGGCGTGCGGGGTCAGTATCAAGTGCTGGTTGTTCGCCCCCGCCTCCACCAGCGGCAGGGCGGCTGCATCCACCACCGTGGGCAGGGACGTGTGCATGGCGGCCCGGGCGCGCTCCAGCTGCAGGCTGTCTTCATTGATTCCCGGTCCCACCAGCCACGCCTGCACCCGGACATGCTGGGGCATGTCCTGTGAGGACACCACTTCGGGATTGCGCAGCTGCAGGGCCGCAGCAACAGCTTCCGGGCCCAGGTACCGCACCATGCCGGGACCGCAGGCCGACGCCGCGGCGGTGGCCAGCAGCGCCGCGCCCGGATAGGCTGCGGAGCCGGCAATGATTCCGGCCACGCCCCGGGTGTACTTGTGGTCCGTGGAGTCGGGTGCGGGCAGGGCGCGGGCCACATCCTGGGCCTGCAGGCGCATCAGTTCCGGCGTGCCCAGCCATGGCCCAATGCCCAGGTCCACCAGCTCCACCGTGCCGCAGAGGCGCTCGCCGGGGCCTGTGAGCAGGCCGGATTTGTAGGCTCCAAAGGTCACCGTGCGCTCTGCGCGCAGCACCGGTCCCTGCACCTGCCCCGTCGTGGCGTCAACCCCGCTGGGCAGATCGCACGCAACAACGGCCGGGCGCGCCGCGCCGTGCTGTTCCTGCAGCTGCTGCAGCCGGTCCACCACAGTGGCGGCCGCGCCGCGCAGCCCGCCGCGGGCACCGGTGCCCAGCAGGCCGTCCACGACCACTGCGGCGCTGCCGGCGGCGGCCACAGCCCGCCTTTCCCACGTCGGCGCGGCGGTGTCCGCCAACGCCAGCCACTGCCCGCCGGCGTCGCGAAAGGCTGCCAAGGCTTCGGGGTGGGTGCGTGGCCCCGTCAGGAACGCCTGCACCCCTGCTCCCAGGCAGGCCAGCCGGGCGCCGGCAAACAAGGCATCGCCACCGTTGTTTCCCGATCCCACCAGCAGCACTATTCTGGCGCCGTAGATCTTGGTGCCTCTGGAGCGCAGCGTTGCCACGACTGAACCAGCCAAACCATGGGCGGCACGCCGCATCAGTGCCAGGTTGCCGTCGGCGTCCACGCGTGGTTGCTCGGCGGCACGGACTGCTGCGGCGGTGTAGGCGTGGATCATGTCAGCTTTCGGCTATCACCATGGCTGTGGAGATGCCGCCATCATGGCTCATGGACAAATGCCAATGTTTGATGCCCTTGGCTTTGGCCACGGCCGCCACCGTGCCCTTGACGTTGATGGTGGGGCCATTGTGGTCCAGCCCTATCCAGCAGTCCTGCCAGTTCATTCCCGCCGGGGCGCCCAGGGCCTTTGCCACCGATTCCTTGGCGGCAAAACGCGCCGCCAGGGACGCGGTGTTGAGTCCACGTTCGGCGGGCACAAACAATCTGTCGCGCAGCCCGGGCGTGCGCTCCAACTGCCGGCCAAAGCGCTCAATGTCAACAACGTCCACACCAATACCAATGATCATGGTTCCACCCTATTCCCGCCCCGGCGCCACGGCACGCAAGCTCGCCGTCGGAGGCGGCTATTCCACTGTGACGGACTTGGCCAGGTTGCGGGGCTGGTCCACGTCATAACCCTTGGCCGTGGCGAGCGCCAGGGCAAAGATCTGCAGGGGCACAGTGGTCAGCAAAGGCGCCAGCAAGGTGCTGCCTTCGGGGACGTAGAACACATGCTCGGCATGCTCTTGCACCGCCTCGTCGCCTTCCTCGGCAATCACAATGGTCATGGCGCCACGGGCCCGGACCTCCTGGATGTTGGAGACCACCTTCGCATGCAGGGAGTGGCGGCCGCGCGGCGACGGCACCACCACAATGACTGCCTGGCCAGGTTCAATGAGGGCAATGGGTCCGTGCTTGAGTTCGCCGGCGGCAAAGCCCTCGGCGTGGATGTACGCCAGTTCCTTGAGCTTCAGGGCGCCTTCCATGGCCACCGGGAACCCCACATGACGGCCCAAAAACAACACCGTGCGGGTGTCGGCCATGCTGACTGCAAGTTCCTTGACCTGGTCGGCATCGGCGAGCACGCGGGCAATCTTGGCCGGGGTCGCTGACAGTTCGGCCAGGATGTCCTTGATTTGTTCCTGGAAGAGGTTTCCCCGCAGCTGGGCCAAATAGAGGCCCAGCAAATAGGTTGCGGTGATTTGGGCCAAAAAGGCCTTGGTGGAGGCCACGGCAATTTCCGGACCGGCATGGGTGTACAGCACGGCGTCGGATTCGCGCGGGATGGTGGATCCATTGGTGTTGCAAATGGATACTGTTTTGGCGCCCTGTTCCTTGGCATAGCGCACAGCCATCAGGGTGTCCATGGTTTCACCCGATTGGGAGATGGACACCACCAGGGTTTGTTCATCCACAATGGGATCCCGGTAGCGGAACTCATGGGAAAGCTCCACCTCGGTGGGGATGCGGCACCAGTGCTCGATGGCATACCGGGCCACCTGCCCTGCGTAGGCGGAGGTGCCGCAGGCCAGGACGATGATTTTATTGATGTCCTTCAGCACGGCCGGATCAATGCGCAGCTCGTCCAGCGTCAGCACTCCCGCCCCGTCGGTGCGCCCCAACAGGGTCTGCGCCACGGCGTCGGGCTGGTCGTTGATTTCCTTTTCCATAAAGGAGTCATAGCCGCCCTTTTCAGCCGCGGCGGCATCCCAGTTCACCAGGTATTCGCGCCCTTGGGCAGGGGTGCCGTAAAAATCAGTGATCAGCACCGAGTCGGCGGTGATGCTCACCACCTGGTCCTGATCCAGTTCCACGGCCCGGCGGGTGTAGTCAATGAAGCCTGAAACATCCGAGCCCAGGAAGTTTTCACCCTCACCCAAGCCCACCACCAGGGGCGAGTTCCTGCGGGCGGCAACCACCACTCCGGGCTCGTCGGCATGTGTGGCCACCAGCGTAAAGGCGCCTTCGAGCTGTTGCGCGACCAAGCGCATGGCCGTTGCCAGCCGGCCGCCGTCGGAAGCGTCGGCCGGGTTCAGGTTTGCGTGGATTTCCCCCAGCAAGGTGGCGGCAACTTCGCTGTCGGTTTGTGATTTGAAGGTAAAGCCCCGTTCGGCAAGTCCGGACTTGAGGCGGGAATAGTTTTCAATGATGCCGTTGTGGACCACTGCCAAGCGGCCTTCGGCGACAACGTGGGGGTGCGCATTTGCGTCCGTGGGGCCGCCGTGCGTGGCCCAGCGGGTATGGCCAATCCCGGCCTGCGCGCCCAGCAGGGGGTCGCGTTCCAATTCCTCCACCAGCTTGGCCAGTTTGCCGCTCTTTTTGCGCAACTGGATTCCGGCGGCGCCCGCGAGCGCCACCCCGGCGGAGTCGTAGCCACGGTATTCCAGCCGGCGAAGCCCTTCCATGATGACTTCCAAGGCCCGCTGACCGGCCGGCGCTTCAACGCCTGCTGCAACATTTCCAGCCGGGGCGGTACCGGCGTATCCCACAATTCCACACATGAAAACCAAGCATAAAGCAGAACCCAATTGCAGGACGTTCTACCTCCTACGGGGTGGTCTGCCTGAAAAACCGTCACACGAAACCACGCGCCTGCGCGGCGGCGTTTCCCACCCCGCGCCAAACAAGGCAGAATTAGCCAAGTGACAGCGCAAAGAACCGAGTCCGGCAGCAGCGTCAGCGCCTCCCCTTTTGTGGAATTGGACCGCCAGACTTGGTCCCGACTGGCCAGCAAAATCGAGCAGCCGCTGGGCGAGGACGACCTGCAGCGCATCCGCGGACTGGGCGACCAGCTGGATATGCGTGAAATCCGTGATGTCTACCTGCCACTGTCCAGGCTGCTTAATTTATACGTGGGGGCGGCGGGCCATCTGCACAATGCCACCACCACGTTTTTGGGTGAACACGGCTCCCGCACCCCCTTCGTGATTGGCGTGGCCGGCTCCGTGGCTGTGGGCAAGTCCACAACGGCCCGCGTGCTCCGCGACATGTTGCGCCGGTGGCCCGACACCCCCAATGTGCAGCTGGTCACCACTGACGGTTTCCTGTACCCCAATGCGGAGCTTGAACGTCGGGGCCTGATGGAAAGGAAGGGTTTTCCCGAGTCCTATGACCGCCGTGCCCTGCTGCGCTTTGTCAGCTCCGTCAAAAGTGGAGCCGAGGAGGTGCGGGCACCTTTGTACTCGCACCTGAGCTACGACATTGTCCCGGAGCGCGAAGTGGTGGTGGAGCGTCCCGATGTGCTCATTGTTGAAGGTTTGAACGTGCTGGCGGCCGCCCGCCCCCGCACCGACGGCCGCTCCGGACTTGCCGTAAGTGACTTCTTTGACTTTTCCATCTATGTGGATGCCAAAACCAGCTACATCGAGCAGTGGTACATTGAGCGTTTCCGTTCCCTGCGCAGCGGTGCCTTCGCCGATCCCAACTCCTATTTCCGCCGTTATGCCGCGCTCTCCGATTCCGAAGCCACCGCCACCGCCACCCGCATTTGGAAAAACATCAACGAACCCAACCTGCTGCAAAACGTGCTGCCCACCCGGGGCCGGGCCCAACTGGTGCTCACCAAGGATTCCGACCACTCCATCCGCCGGATGCTGTTAAGGAAGGTCTAGTGCAGCTGGTTGGATTCCATCAGGCCCGGCGCCCGCGCTTAAGTCCGGGGGCCAAGCTGCGCCGTGAGTTGTCCCTGCCCCGGCCAGGTGGTGTCATGGTGTCCCTGGTGGGGGCCGCCCTGGTCTTTGGCGGCGCCCTGGCCCTGGCCCCTGAAGTCGGCGGGCCGCTCCCGGCCGACCCAACGCCCGGGACCACGGCGGTGCAACCCTCCAGTGCGCCCCTTCCCACCACCGTCCCCGCAGCGCCGCCGTCAGCACCGGTGACGGCGGCCTCCCCCGCCCCCTCCCCCATACCCGGCGCGCTTGCGGCGTCGGGAGGTTCCGCCACCCCGCTTCCCCCGCCGGCTGCCGTCACCGGCGCCGCCCCCGGATCTGCGCTGCAGCAGCTCTTTGCCACCGGCACTGCGGCGCCGAAGGACAAGGCACTGCTCGATGTTGGCAACCCGGCCAGTCCCCTGGTGCTGGTGAACAAGCGCAACCCGCTGCAGCCCTTGAACTATGTGCCCACGGATTTGGTGGCGCCGGAGCTGGGAGGCGGAAACGGCGCGGAGGTGCTGCTGCGTTCGGAGGCGGCCGCGGCGGTGGAACGCATGATTGCCGCGGCGGCTGCTGAAAATGTGCACATCACGGTGAAAAGCAGCTACCGCTCCTACGCGAAGCAGCTGGAGCTGTACAACGGTTATGTGGCCGACAAGGGCGTGCAGGCCGCCGACTCCACCTCGGCCCGGGCTGGCTTCTCGGAGCATCAAACCGGACTTGCCCTGGACATTGGCGACGCCGATGCCGGGCCGGACTGTGATTTCAACTCCTGCTTTGCCGGGACCGCTGCCGGGCAGTGGGTGGCGGCCCATGCGGCAGACCACGGTTTTGTGGTCCGTTACCAGCCAGGTGGGGAAACAGTCACAGGGTACCTCCCGGAACCCTGGCATTTGCGTTACCTGGGCGCTGCGGTGGCGCAGGACATGCGGGCACGGGGCATTGACAGCTATGAGCGGTTCGCCGGTCTGCCGGGCGCCCCGGACTACAAATGACTTCGAACTTCGCATTGCCTGCGGCAGTGCGGCAAACCCCGGTGGTGCTGTAGCTTAAGGGCATGCTAAAAGGGTTTAAGGAATTCATCATGAAGGGCAACGTCATCGACCTTGCCGTCGCCGTCATCATTGGGTCCGCCTTCGGCGCAGTGGTCAACGCACTGGTGGCCAATGTCCTGATGCCACTTATTGCCGCCATCACCGGATCTCCCAACTTTGACAGCTTTGCGCTGATCACCATCAACGGGGTGGACATCAAATTCGGCGTCTTCCTCACCGCACTGGTCAATTTCCTCATCATTGCGGCAGCCATTTACTTTTTGGTGGTGGCACCCATGAACCACCTCATAGCTAGACGCAATGCCAAGCTGGACATCAAAGCAGCGGAAGTGCCCGTGGATGCGCACATTGAACTGCTCACGGAAATCCGTGACGCCCTGGCCGCACGCCCCAGCGGCGGGAAGCACTAGGCGGCACCACAAATATAGGCGCGCAAAAAAGGCGGCAGCCCCGGGCCCCGGGGCTGCCGCCTTTTTATGTCATGAATCAACCGTTGACGAAGGACAACTCGTCCTGGACCACCTGGACCAGATCCTGGCAGATGCGCGTGGCCGTGTCCACGTCGGCAGCCTCGACCATGACCCGGACCAGGGGCTCGGTGCCGGAGGGGCGCAGCAGGACCCTCCCGGTGTCCCCCAGCTCCTCTTCCGCCCGGGCAATGGCCGCATGCAGGGCGGGCACCAGGGCCGTGCGGCTTTTATCCACGTTTTTGACGTTGATCATGACCTGCGGCAGCTTGGTCATGGCCGAGGCCAGTTCCTTCAACGATTTGCCGGTCTTGGCCACCTGCGCGGCCAGCTGCAGACCCGTCAACACGCCGTCACCGGTGGTGGCGTACTTTGAGAAGATCACATGGCCCGACTGCTCCCCGCCCAGGGTGTATCCGCCGCGGCGCATTTCCTCCAGCACATACCTGTCACCGACGCCCGTTTCCCGGATGGTGATGCCCGCGTCGCGAAGGGCTATTTTCAGGCCCAGGTTGCTCATGATGGTGGCCACCAGGACGTCGTCCTTGAGCTCCCCGGCCGCTTTCTGGGCCAGCGCCAAAATGGCCATGATCTGGTCGCCGTCAATGACGTTGCCCTCGTGGTCCACCGCCAGGCACCTGTCGGCGTCGCCGTCGTGGGCTATGCCCAGATCCGCCCCAAGTGCCAGCACTGCGTCCTGCAGCGGACCTAGATGGGTGGAGCCCACCCCGTCATTGATGTTCAGGCCGTCCGGATCGGCACCAATGACAGTCACTTCCGCACCGGCGTCGGTGAACACCTGCGGGGAGCATCCGCTTGCCGCGCCGTGGGCGCAGTCCAAAACAATCTTCAACCCATCCAAGCGGTGCGGCAGGGTTGCCAAAAGGTGCACGACGTAGCGGTCCTCGGCGTCGGAAAAACGCTGGATCCTGCCCACGTCGGCACCCACCGGGCGGAAAACTTCACGTTCAAGCTCCTGTTCAATGGCTTCTTCCACATCGTCGGGGAGCTTGGTGCCGCCGCGCGCGAAGAACTTGATGCCATTGTCCGGGGCGGGATTGTGGGAGGCGGAAATCATGACACCAAAGTCCGCGCCCAGGTCGGCGATGAGGAACGCCGCGGCCGGGGTCGGGAGCACTCCGGCGTCGTAAACGTCGACGCCGGCACTGGCCAGTCCCGCCTCCACAGCAGCGCCAATGAATTCACCGCTGGCCCGCGGGTCGCGTGCAATGACTGCCCGGGGCCGCTTGCCCTCGCTCATTTGCTCATGGCCCAGGACCACGGCGGCTGCCTGAGCCAGGGAGAGCGCCAATTCAGCCGTCAGCAGGCCATTGGCCAGTCCGCGGACTCCGTCTGTTCCAAATAATTTCGCCATATCAGCCTTAGTCTAAATCATGACGCTGGCAAAGCCGCCCCGCAGCGCGTGGACTGCGCCATGGCACCGGCCGTGCCAAGGATCGGTGGGGAAACACAAAGGGCCGGATGCATAGGCATCCGGCCCTTTGTGCAGCGTAAAAGGTTTAGCGCTTGGAGTACTGCGAAGCCTTGCGGGCCTTCTTGAGACCGGCCTTCTTGCGCTCGATGACGCGCGAGTCACGCGTCAGGAAGCCTGCCTTCTTCAAGATGGCACGGTTGTTCTCAGCGTCGATCTCGTTTAAGGAACGGGAAACGCCCAGACGCAGGGCGCCTGCCTGGCCCGAGGGGCCGCCACCGTGGATGCGGGCCCACACATCGTAGGCACCATCCAGATCCAGGATGCGGAACGGGTCGTTTACTTCCTGCTGGTGCAGCTTGTTCGGGAAGTAGTTGGCCAGTTCACGGCCGTTGACAATCCACTTGCCGGTGCCGGGCACAACGCGAACGCGGGCAATTGCCTGCTTGCGACGTCCAACAGCAGCGCCTGAGACGGTCAGGGCGGGGCGTTCCTTCTTGGGTGCTGCATCTGCTGCAGCCGAGCTTTCGCTGGTGTAGCTGGTCAAAACTTCTTCCTCAGCCACAACGGCCTCGGTGTTCAGCTCTTCAGTGTTCTGAGCCACGATTCTCCTTGATTAATGATTTAGGTGGTGGCCAGGACTACTGGGCGACCTGGGTGATTTCAAATGTCTGGGGCTGCTGTGCACCGTGGGGGTGCTCAGCACCGCGGTAGACCTTGAGCTTGCTGATCTGGGCGTTGCCCAGCTTGGTCTTGGGGAGCATGCCGGCAACGGCCTTCTCCACAGCGCGAACCGGGTTCTTTTCCAGCAGTTCTGCATAGTTCATGCTTGAGAGCCCGCCCGGGAAACCGGAGTGGCGGTAGGCACGCTTCTGCTCGAGCTTGGCGCCGGTCAAGGCAACCTTCTCGGCGTTGATGATGATGACGAAATCGCCCATGTCCATATGGGGAGCGAAGGTCGGCTTGTGCTTTCCACGCAGCAGTGTTGCGGTCTGGCTGGCAAGACGGCCCAAGACAACGTCGTTGGCATCGATGATGTGCCACTGACGGGAGATATCGCCGGGCTTCGGGGTATACGTACGCACGGTTTTTGCCTTCGTTTCTTGTTCTAGGTGGTGTCACAGATGGGTGGCACCTGCTATCTATGCGTTTACCGGAACAGAGGTGAGGGCTCTAACACCAGTTATCCATACACTTCCCGATTACGCCCGCCCAGTGGTAGTCCTGCAACCGGACCTGTGGCGGGCGCGTGGTATCGAGATAGGACACGCACAACGACTATCAACGATACCTTTAACCGACGCCCCGGGTCAAAGCGGGGTGGGGAGCCTTGTTTTCCGGCAGCCGGCGTGCCCGGGTCAGCTGGGCGCGTTCACCCAACTGCGCGTCTGCCGGGTAGGCCACCTGCTCGAAAATGAGCGGGTGGGCGCTGGCCAACACGGATTTGGCATCCCTGACACCGGCCAACTGGCGCTCCCGCAGCCAGCTTTCGCCTTCCACCCCCCGCCCCACCCGCAGCGCTGCGCCGGTCAGGGCACGCACCATGTTGTGGCAAAAGGCGTCGGCCTGGATGTTGAGTTTAATCACACCGTCACTGCCGCGGCTGAAGTCGAAATGCTGCAGGGTCCTGACGGTGGTCGATCCTTCCCGCGGTTTGGCGAAGGCCTTGAAGTCGCCCAGCCCCAGCAGCTGTGCCGCCGCCGCGTTCATTCGCTCCACATCAAGGGAGTCGTTGAACCACAGGGTGTGGGCACGCAGCAACGGATCCCGGGGGGAGTGCGCGTCCGCTATCCGGTAGCTGTAGCGCCGCCAAAGGGCTGAAAAACGTGCATCGAAGCCCTCCGGCGCCCGTTGCGCGTGCAGCACCTGCACGGCCCCGTGCAGATCCCGGAGCACCGGACCCAAGGCGCCATTGAGCCGCCGCTGGGGCGCCGGCGAATGCTCCGCGGCGTGTCCGCGATTGAGCGCCTGCCACTCCTGCTGCGTGAGGTCCACGTGGGCCACCTGTCCGCGCGCGTGCACGCCGGTGTCGGTGCGTCCGGCAACGCTCAGCCGCGCCGGGCGGCGCAGGACCAGCGCCAGTGCCTCCTCAAGGGCGCCCTGGACCGTCAACCGCCCTGGCTGCACGGCCCAACCACTGAACGGGGCGCCGTCGTACGCAATATCCAGGCGCACGCGGACCAGTCCGCGCTCCTGCGGGGAAAGATGGTGGTTTTGCATGCCGTCAATTCTACCGGCGCGGCACCCGCCACACCGTCACCGCTGGCCGCTGCCCGAACCGGCCACGCCACCAGTTTCCGCCGGAAAGCAAAAGGACCCGCCTCCCCTCGCGGGGCGGCGGGTCCTTCAACGGTAAAGCGGAACCGAAGGGCTCAGAGCGCTACTTGGCGTCCTTGGCGGGTGCTTCTTCAGCAGCCGCCTCTTCAGCCGGAGCTTCCTCCACTGCGGCGTCTTCTGCCACAACTTCGGTCTCCACAACTTCTTCAGCCGGAGCTTCCTCAACCGGAGCGGCCTTGGCCGCTGCGGATGTGGCTTCCTTCACGACTGCCTGCTTGGCGCTTACGGGCTCGAGAACGAGCTCGATGACTGCCATGGGAGCGTTGTCGCCCTTGCGGTTGCCGATCTTCGTGATGCGGGTGTAGCCGCCTTCACGGTTTTCAACAGCCTTGGCAATGTCCGTGAACAATTCGTGGACAATGCCCTTGTTGGAAATGAGGCCCAGGACGCGGCGGCGTGAAGCCAGGTCGCCACGCTTTGCGAAAGTCACCAGTCGCTCTGCGTAGGGGCTCAGGCGCTTGGCCTTGGTCAAGGTGGTGGTGATCCGCTTGTGCTCGAAAAGCGAAGCGGACAGGTTCGCGAGCATCAGGCGCTCGTGAGCCGCTCCGCCTCCGAGGCGGGGACCCTTGGCGGGTGTAGGCATGGTGTTTCTCCTCAAGTGTCAGCCGGACCGAAGGCGGGCACATCAACTGTGTCCGCCCGGCCGGCTAAAAAATTTGTTGTTCGAACTTAGAGTTCGTCGTCGCCAAAGGCGTCGTCGTTCTCATCAAGGGCTGCAGCACGGGCGGCGAGGTCAAATCCTGGAGGGGAATCCTTCAGGGCCAAACCAAGCTCAACCAGCTTTGCCTTTACCTCATCAATGGACTTTGCACCGAAGTTGCGGATGTCCATCAGGTCAGCCTCGGAGCGAGCAACGAGTTCACCCACGGAGTGGATGCCCTCACGCTTGAGGCAGTTGTAGGAACGGACCGTCAGGTCCAGGTCCTCGATCGGCAGGGCCATGTCTGCGGCAAGAGCGGCGTCCGTCGGGGACGGGCCAATCTCGATGCCCTCAGCCGCGGTGTTCAATTCGCGGGCCAGGCCAAACAGCTCAACGAGCGTGGTACCAGCGGAGGCAATGGCATCCCGGGGGGAGATGGCCTGCTTGGTTTCCACATCAACAATGAGCTTGTCAAAGTCGGTGCGCTGTTCAACACGGGTGGCTTCCACACGGAAGGTGACCTTCAGAACGGGAGAGTAGATGGAGTCAACCGGAATGCGGCCGATCTCTGCATCAATGTTCTTGTTCTGTGCAGCTGAGACGTAGCCGCGGCCGCGCTCAATGGTCAGTTCAAGTTCGAACTTGCCCTTTGAGTTCAACGTGGCAATGTGCATGTCCGGGTTGTGGAATTCCACACCGGCCGGGGGTGCAATGTCTGCAGCCGTGACGACGCCGGGACCCTGCTTGCGCAGGTAGGCGACGACGGGCTCGTCATGCTCCGAAGACACTGACAGGCCCTTGATGTTCAGGATGATCTCAGTGACATCTTCCTTGACACCGGGAACAGTGGTGAATTCGTGCAGAACGCCATCCAGGCGGATGCTGGTGACAGCAGCCCCGGGAATGGAGGACAGCAGTGTCCGGCGGAGGGAGTTTCCCAGGGTGTAGCCGAAGCCGGGTTCCAGCGGTTCAATGATGAACCGTGAACGGTTTTCGGAAACTACTTCTTCAGAGAGGGTGGGGCGCTGTGCAATGAGCACTGGGGTTTCCTTTCAGCGAGCATCCGCTATATGACGCAACACAGGTAGTGGAAATGGCGGCTGATGAGACTTAACAGCGGCCAAGTTGGCCTCCACCATGGTGGAGGCCAACTTGGCTGCTAAAAATCTCGATTAGACGCGACGGCGCTTGGGCGGACGGCAGCCGTTGTGGGCGCTGGGGGTGACATCCGAGATGGAGCCAACCTCAAGACCAGCAGCCTGCAACGAACGAATTGCCGTTTCGCGGCCCGAACCCGGACCCTTCACGAAAACGTCAACCTTGCGAAGTCCATGCTCCTGCGCGCGCTTGGCAGCTGCTTCAGCAGCCATCTGTGCGGCGTAGGGAGTTGACTTGCGTGAGCCCTTGAAGCCAACTTCACCGGCGGAAGCCCATGAGATGACTGCACCATTGGGATCCGTGATGGACACGATGGTGTTGTTGAAGGTGCTCTTAATGTGCGCTTGGCCCAGCGCAATATTCTTTTTATCCTTGCGACGCGGCTTACGAACCGCGCCCCGAGTCTTTGGGGGCATTATATTCTCCTACGAAAGTTTATTGGGGCGGCGGGGCACGGACCCCACCACTAGCGTGACGCTAGTGGTGGTTACCTGCCAGCCTTCTTCTTGCCTGCGACGGTACGCTTCGGGCCCTTGCGGGTACGAGCGTTGGTCTTCGTGCGCTGGCCATGCACGGGCATGCCACGACGGTGGCGGATACCCTGGTAGCTGCCGATTTCCACCTTGCGGCGGATGTCTGCTGCCACCTCGCGGCGAAGGTCACCCTCAACCTTGTAGTTGCCCTCGATGTTGTCACGCAACTGAACGAGTTCAGCGTCAGAAAGGTCCTTGACACGGACGTCCGGGGAGATCCCCGTTTCCGCCAGGACATTCTTTGCACGGGTCTTGCCCACGCCGTAGATGTATGTAAGCGCTACTTCCAACCGCTTTTCGCGGGGAAGGTCTACGCCAGCGAGACGTGCCATATTTGGCTGCTCCTATGTGTAAACCGGAGGTCGTAGACAGTACACCCACAGGGATTTGATCCTCTGCGGCCCCGGCCTCCGACCGGGGGTCCGTTGACCGGTTGCGCAATTGCTTGCGCCTTCGTCCAACTTGTGCTGCCTGATTAATTTACTTGCGTGAGCAATTGCCCGGGGTTTTCCTTTGGAAGGAAAATTAGCCCTGACGCTGCTTGTGGCGCGGGTTCTCGCAGATCACCATGACTCGACCGTTGCGGCGAATCACCTTGCACTTATCGCAGATCTGCTTGACGCTCGGCTTGACCTTCATGGCATTCCTTTGCGTGATTGCAGTTGTGGTTATTTGTAGCGGTAGACGATACGACCACGTGTAAGGTCGTACGGGCTCAGCTCCACCACAACTCGGTCCTCAGGAAGGATACGAATGTAGTGCTGGCGCATTTTTCCTGAGATATGGGCAAGAACGATGTGCTTGTTTGTCAGCTCAACACGAAACATCGCGTTGGGCAGCGCTTCAGTCACAACGCCCTCGATCTCAATGACCCCGTCTTTCTTGGCCATATCCTCCGCTAACTTTGTTGCGCCGCTGCAGGCAACCCTGAAGGTTGGCTGCAAAGCGGCAATTGATGTACTACTTATTACTGTTCATCCCCGCGCACGCCACAGATGGGCAGGCAAAGACAACCAACAAGCTACTCTAGTACAAAGCCGCAAATAAGTTAAATCGGCGCCTTAGACACTCCCCGGCCACCCCGGCAGCTCCCCTGCCGGGGTGGTCACGCCCGGGGCCTGCGCAATTCCGTCCAAAATGGCCAGCCGCACCACCTCCGCCGCGGCGCTTTGCAATTCAATCAGTGCCGCCACGGGCATGCCGGCCGGTGCCTGCAGTTCCTCGGCGTTGGTTGCCAGCGTGAAGATGGTGTCGCCGTCGGCCAGGGTGTGGACCGGGTTCAATGCCCGCGCCATGCCGGCGTGCGCCGCCGTGGCCGTCCGCTTCGCCTGCGCCACGCTCAGCGTGGCATTGGTGGCCACCACCACCAAGGTGGTGTTCAACCCCGCTGATGACGGCGGCAGGGAAGCTCCCGCCAGCCACGGCACACCTGCGGCGTTCACCACCGCCAAGGCCCCCACGGCAATGTGTGCGTTGGCTCCCCCGAGCCGGGCGGATGCCGTCCCCACTCCGCCCTTGTACGTCCCTGCACCGATGGCGGCTCCGGTGCCGGCGCCCACATTACCGCGGTCGACGCCGGCCCCTTCCGTTTGGCTGGCGGCCGCACGTGCCGCCTCGTACCCGAGTGCGGCGTCGGGCCGCAGTGAAAAGTCACCTCCGCGGCCCAGGTCAAAGATCGCGGCGGCCGGGACAATGGGCACCACCCCGCCGGGCACCGGAAAGCCGCGGCCATTTTCCTCACACCATTGCTGCACACCGTGCGCCGCGGCCAATCCATAGGCGCTGCCACCCACCAGGGCCACGGCGTCGACCGTGGAAACCAGGGTGGACGGGTCCAGCGCATCGGTTTCGTGCGTGCCGGGACCGCCGCCCCGCACGTCAACCGCACCTATGGTGCCCGGCGGGGGCAGGGCCACGGAGACCCCGGTGAGCCAGCCGCCCCCCACGCGTTGGGCCTGGCCCACCCGGATGCCCGGCACATCCGTGATGGCACCATGGCTGTGTGTGTTTGTTGCGTCGGCTTGGCTGGTGCTGGGCACGGGCGGGCTCCTTCGGGGGCGGCAGGGGTTGTGGGCTAAGTGAATTTACCAAAGGGCCGCGCATCATTGGAAGCAACCTGTCCCCGCTTGAAGGACACAGACAAGGTTAGAAGCACGATGCCAACCATCAGAACAAGAACGGCAACACCGAGCAGGCCAATATCACTTCCCGTGGCTGGACAGCCCGCGGAACTGTCATCAATTTCAGGACAGCTCCTCCACGGCTGTAAAAACATGACAAAAGCACCTGCTGCTCCTGCGAGGGTGAGCACGGTTCCCCATGTTGCGTACAGCGTCTTTCCGGCAGCTTTCATGCTTCATCCAAACACGGCCACACCGCTCACTGCATCCCCCCGTAGGTGGAACGTTGGCCGGGCATCAAGGCTGGTACGGACCTCGGTACGAGATCGTCGGCGTAGCCGGTTACGGACCGTGCATAGAGCGGAAGGGCAAATGCGAGAGCCCTCAGCGCGGCATGCAAGGCCGCATCTGTTGCAGCCACCGTCCTGTAGAGCCAAGGTGTAGAAAGACTGCGCGGCACCAGTCACGGAGTCAGTCAGGCCGCTTCTTTCAGGGTTCGATGGCGGCCGGGCAACGTGCTCCGATGCATCATTCCCGGCTGAAAGAACTTTGCTGGTTGTCCCCGTCGGACAGAGGCAGTCCCGGCCTTTGACCGGACGGCTTAGTTGACGGCGAGGCAGTTCTCCCCGTCTATGACCACACGAAGCCTGGGCGACTCTAAACTTAGCTCACTTTCAACTACACACCCTGAACTTGCCTCAACTGAGACCGTCCCAAAGGGGAACCCCTCAATGCCGTAGGTGGATCCTACGGAGACTTCCTGCGAATTGGCGAAATCTCCATCAGGACCAATGATCTTCACCTCATAGGAGTTGCCTTGGGCTCCAGGAGCCATGGCCCGCACTTCAACTTCAACCTTTCCGGAATGAGCGTCGGTGGTGCAGCCGGTCATGGCACCGATTACTAAAAAAGCTGCCGTGAGAGGAACAAGATAGCTACTGGCCATGGGCCAAGTGTGCCATACCCCGTTGCACCGATCTAAGAAGCAGAGAAATCATTGGGCAGTCCGCCCACACGGGAATGACCTGATGACGGTGCCCAATCCCGATTTCCAAGCAGGGATGAGGCTGGGCAAATTTTGGCGTTCCATGTGCGTCGGAATTCTCTGGACCAGGTTTTGTTCTCCGGTATTGAACGCGTCTTGGCCGATGCCGTCCCAATTGCAGTCAGCGGTCCGCAAGGGAGGGATGCTTGGGTGGAGGGGCCGCCCTGGCTGCATGACTTGCCGCATGGTTTCGCGCATCTGGCGCATGCTTTCCTGCCTCGGGCATTGCCGGCGGGAGGTGTCGGCAATCCAGTACCGGGTCCAGGTCCTTTCCCAAGCGTTTTGCCAACGTGCACCCCACTCGGGAAGGCTGGCTGAGCCTGGCGCCTTTGAATTTCCCGGCAGCGGCTGCGGCAGAAATTCAGGAATGTCCGCCTCGGGGTCGAGCTGCCAAGCATGACGGATGAACACTAAAAGTTTTAGGGAAAACGGATGCTCCTGGGCCATAACTGCCATGTGCTCCGGCCACGGGGTTCCAGGCCCAAGGAATACTGAAGCACATTTTTTGCCCTTCGATCACCGGACCCCCAACACTTAATCCACTGACACGCCTCCCATGGTGGGGTCCGCCCCACAAGCATCATGACATTTGTTTCAGGCATCCCCCACAGCTGAACCGCATCGCCCCCAAAAAAGGCATTCCATGGAGTCCTGGCCGCACCGTCACGCATACCGGACCCCACCTGGCACATACTCCCCTTGTATCCTGCGGATTTATAAGTCTTTGCGCCTGGAGGAAAACGGCCCGCACCCTGGGACTTGTCCGGCGAGCGCGGGCCGCAGTGGGAACAGAAGGAACAGTTGAACCACGTAGCTTTTGCCCCCGGTCTGCCGAGCATTCACCATGGTGTCCCAAGAGGGGAACCTTGGCGCTTCCGCGTCGACCCGACCGCGGCTTGGGGCCCGGCCGGTGACGGGCCGCGCCGGGGCCCACAACCCGTGTCCGTCTAAAGGTAGGGCAAGACGTTGTCTTCGTAGGACTTGGTGATGGCCGTGGCGGCCGTGGCAAAGGCCTCGGCCGGATCTGCCTGCTGCAGCATGATCTTTTCCAACGCCGTGGTGAGTTCCTTGTCACCGTTGGGGACAAATACCCGGCCCCAATCCTGCACACGGGTGCCAGCGAGCTGGTCCACCGCAGTACGGAACTGCGGGGTCTTGGCGTAGACGGCCTGCATGGTCTCACCCTCAAGCGCTGAGGTGCGCACAGGCATGTAGCCGGTGTTGGAGGAGAAGAACGCGGTGTTTTCGGCGTTGGTCAGGAACTTCAAGAACATTCCGGCGGCCAATTGCTGTTCAGGTGATTTCCCGGCCGGAATGGCCAGTCCCGTGCCCCCGGTGGGGCAGGCCGGGCCCTGCTCCCCCTCGGGCAGGAAACCAGTTCCCAGCTCAAACTTGGCCGAACCCAAAATGCCACTCAACGAGCCCGTGGAGGCAATGGTGCAAGCTGTCAACCCGGCCCCAAAGTCAGCCACTTGATCCTTGGCCGTCACCGCGGCACTTTTGTCCTCATGGAGCATCTTCTGTAAGTACCCGGCTGCCGCAATGGCCTCCGGGGTATCCAGCGTCGTGGTCCAATCCTTGGAGTAGGCGCCGCCTGCGCCCCAGAGCAGATTGCAGAACCACCACGCAGTCCAGGACGTGCCTTTGCCCAAACCCAGCGGGGTGATGCCCGCGGCGGCCTGGATTTTCGGGGCCCATTCATCGAACTCCTGCCAGGTCTTGGGAGCGCGGTCGGGCAGCCCGGCCTGCTGCCACACTGACTTGTTGTAGTAGAACAGCGGGGTGGAGCGGGCGTAGGGAACCGCCCAGTTCGCATCTGCAAACTGGTAATCGTCATACAAGGTGGTGTTGAAGTCAGCGGTGTCGAACTCCAAATGCGCGGCAAGTTGATCCATGGGAATGATCTGGCCGTTGATCATGTAACGGAACCACCACACATCGCTGGCGATCACCAGGTCCGGGACATTGCTGGAGCCTGAGGCGGCCTGAAACTTTTGTGCCACCTCATCGTAGTTCGCGCCTGCGGTGACCAGGTTGACCTTGATTCCGCTTTCGGCCGTGAAGCGCTCAATGAGTTGCGTCTCGATGTCCTTGGAGGTGCCCGGGTGGTTTGACCACCATGTAATTTCGGTGGCTGGCGTCACTGAGGCCCAGTCGGTGGCGGCATCCGTGGCCGCTCCCCCGGCCTGCCCCACGGCCGGGCCGCCACAGGCGGCCAGTGCCCCGGCCCCGCCCATGAGGGCCGCCAATTGCAGCAGTTGGCGGCGGTTGATGCTGGCGAACGGTGAAGCTGACATGTTTTTCTCCTGGAAGAAGGTATAAAGCGAGGTTTTTTGGTGAGGGGCGGGTGTTTAGCCCGTGACTGCCCCGGAGGTAAGGCCCGTGACAATGCGGCGTTGCAAGAGGAAGAAGACAATGAGGACCGGCGCGGTGATCAGCACTGTTCCGGCCATCAGCACGCCCCAGTTGGTGACGCCGTCGTTGTTTTGGAGCAGGGTCAAGCCGACCGGCAGGGTCATCATTTCTGCCTTGTCCACCACCAACAGGGGCCACAGGTATTCGTTCCATTCAGACACAATTGAAACCAGCGCCACCGCGGCAATCGTGGGGGCGGAAATGGGAACCACAAAACGCCACAGGCGGGTCCAATGACTGGCTCCGTCCAATGCCGCCGCCTCCAGGATGGAAAGCGGCAGGGTGAGAAAATGTTGGCGGAACAGGAAGGTGCCAAAGGCGCTGGCCAGGCCGGGGATGATCAGTCCCTGGTAACTGTTGATCCACCCGAGATCGGAAACCAGGGTGTAGTTGGGAATGATGACTATCTGCTGTGGAACCAGCAGCGCAAACACCACCAGTCCAAACACGAGTTTCTTCAGCGGGAATTCCAAAAAGACCACGGCATAGGCCGTGGTGAGGCCAAGACAAATCTTTAAGGTGGCGCCCACCGCTGTGGTGATGATGGAGTTGACGAAGAAGTTTCCAAATGGCACGGCAGCAAGGGCATCGAAGTAGTTGCTCAGGGCAAAGGACTCCGGAAGCCACTGAATCGGAACTGTGTAAATTTCATCGCGCTGCTTGAAGCTCGCCAGCATCATCCACACCAGGGGCATGATCATGGCGGCAATTGCCAAGGCCATGAGGGCATAACCGCCCAACCGTGGCCTGCGCCTTTCCGGCACCGAGGGGTGGCCGGCACCGCTGGTGTTGGCACTTCCCGGGGTGCCGGCGTCGTCGGCTGTTCCTGTCAAGGGTCTCTGAGCGGACGCAACCCTCGTTTCGCTTACAACAATGCCCATCAGTAGTGAACCTTCTTTTGTACAAGCAGCATCTGCACTCCCGTGATCACCAGCAGCACCACGAACAGGACGGTGGCAATGGCCGAGGAGTAGCCGGCCCGCCCGGTGGCAAATCCCTCCTGATAGATCTGATACATCATGGTGGTGGTGCCTTCCAACGGACCACCGCGGGTCATGGCCTGAATGATGTCGAAGGACTGCAGCGAGCTCAGCAGCGTGGTGACGGAGAGGAAAAAGGTGGTGGGACCCAGCAGTGGCAGGACCACCGCCCGGAAAGTCGCCACGGGTCCGGCGCCGTCGAGGGTGGCGGCTTCCAGCAGGTCCCGGGGCACACCCTGCAGGGCGGCCAAATAAATGAGGGCGACGTATCCGACGTGCTTCCACAGGTACACGATGATGATCATGGGAAGTGCCCACGCAGGATCGTTGTACCAATCCGGGGATGCCAATCCCACGCTCTTGAGCACGGCGCCCAGCACGCCAAAGTTCGGGTCGAAGACAAAGAGCCACAGCAGCCCCACGGCGACGCCGGACAGGACATACGGCGCCACCACCACTGTTCGGGCAATGCCCGTGCCCCGCAGTTTGCGGTTGAGCAAAAGCGCCAGGGACAAGCCCAGCACCATGCCGCCGCCCACGGTTGCCAGCGTGAAGATCACCGTCACCCGCACCACGTTGGCGGTGGTGGGATCGGTGAACCAGTTGATGTAGTTGTCGAATCCAATGAAGCGCGCTGTGGCCGAGCCAATGTTCCACTGCAGCAGGGAATATTGCAGTGACTGCAGCAGCGGTTTGTAGGTGAAGACCAGCAACAGGGCAACGTTGGGACCGGCGAACAGCAGAAAGAGCAGCCATGACTTCCACGGGATGCGCTTTTTGCGCTGTGCCGTGTCCTGCGCTGTTTGAGTTTTTACGGCAGTGGCGCCGCTTGGGAGCACTTGAACCACGGCCTAGTTGCCCACCGTTGTTAAGGCAGCGTGTGCTGGAGCCTCAATGCCGGAAGGCGCCAAGCCTTGAATGAGCTCCGGATCGTCGGTGCAAATCCCATCGATGCCCAGGGCCTGCAATTCCCGGGCACGCAGCTCATCGTTGACTGTCCATACCCAGGCCTGCAGACCGGCGCGGTGAATGCTCTCAATGTCTTCCCCGTCAAGGCCGCCCTCCCAGACGGAAACCCCTTCGGCACCATGGACAACAGCGAATGCAATTGCGTCATCCAGGCTCCGGCCGGCAAAGTGGCTGTTTTGCACTCCTGCAGGAAGCAGGCCCAGAAACTTCTCGGGTCGGCCCACGCACAGCGGGTAGATTCTGGCCCCGGGGGCCTTGCGCACCACCGTGGCAAGGGCAGCCCAATCAGCTGACGAGACAAACCAGTCCAGCTCCGGGATGCCGGCCACCAGCTTCACCACTGAATCAACGGTGTTGGCGTCCTTGAGTTCAATGTTCACCCGTAGACGCCCGGCAGCGAGCCGAAGCACCTGCTCCAGAGTGGGCACAAATTGACCCGCCCCGGCATCCAAAAGCCCAAGTTCGGCGGCGGTGAATCCCGCCACCGGGCCGGAGCCGTTGGTGGTGCGGTCGGCCGTGTTGTCATGGATGACGACGGGCACGCCGTCCCGTGACAAGTGCACGTCCAGTTCAATGCCGGCAATGCCCAATTCAACTGCCCGCGAAAAGGCGGTCAGGGTATTTTCGGGCAAATGGGCGCAAACCCCTCGATGGGCGTAGATGTTCATGCGTGAGCGCTCCTCTAAATATGGCGAGAGGGGCCAAGTGCCGCGCTATGGCGTGTTGCCCCTGCTACAGGAGACGCTACGGATCGTGCAGGACGTTTTCGTGGCTTGCAGGTGGACATTTAGTTAACCGGGGTTTAAAGTCTTGCACCCCGCACCAGGTCTGTTGGGACTTGGTGCGGGGTGCAGGAACAACGCCGTTGAAGGCAACGCGTATGGAGTTGACGTACGGACCTTTAGTCCAGCGGCGCGGGTGTCACTCCCCACGGCTCGAGCCGCGACGCACCGCCGTCGGCCGCGGTAAGCACCCAGATCCCCTTGCTGTGCACAGCCACCGAGTGCTCCCAGTGCGCTGCCCGGGATTTGTCTTCGGTCACCACCGTCCAGTCGTCATCCAGGGTGCGGGTGTCCAGGCCGCCACGCACCAGCATTGGCTCCAGGGCCAGACACATGCCGGGCTTGAGCTTGGGGCCGCGATGCTTGGAGGCGTAATTCAAAACGTCTGGGGCCATGTGCATGGCCGAGCCAATGCCATGACCTACATAGTCCTCCAAAATACCCAGTTCCGGCCCGGGCTGTGAGGTGACATATTCATCAATGGCATCACCAATGTCACCAACATACTTGGCCGTGGCCATCGCCGCGATGCCGCGCCACATGCTCTCTTCGGTGATGTCGCTCAGGCGCCGGTCGGCCGGGTCCGCAGCGTCAGGGTTTCCCACGATGACTGTGCGGGCCGAATCCGAATGCCATCCTTCCACAATGGCGCCGCCGTCTATGGAAATCAAGTCGCCGGCTTCAAGGACCCGTGGTCCTGGAATGCCATGGACCACCTCTTCGTTCACCGAAGTGCAGATGGTCGCGGGGAAGCCATGGTAGCCAAGGAAATTGGACTTGGCACCGGCCTTCTGCAGCTCGGCGGCAAAAATGGCGTCCAGCTGTGCCGTGGTGACGCCGGGGGCCACTGCTGCGACGGTGGTGTTCAGGGCAGCATCCAGGATCAGGCCGCTGCGGCGCATGATGCGCATCTGGTCAAGGGTTTTATATTCGATTCGCTGCTGGCCAAATGCCATGGCTGAATCCTTTCGCTAGGGAAAACGGTGGAGGGCCCCTCCCCATGGTGCGGGTAGGAGCCCTCCTTCACCGGCTTGGCAACGCTGCCTCGCCGGTCATTGCTGGTGGCTGGTCAGGCTGTCCGGCTCGCGTCAATGGCTTCCATGATGCGTGCCGTGACGTCGTCCATCTCGCCGAGTCCATCAACCTTGGCCAGGATGCCGCGCTCCGCATAGCGGGACACCACAACTTCGGTCTGTTCGCGGTAGAGATCCAAACGGTGGCGAATCACAGTTTCCGTGTCATCGCTGCGTCCCGTTTCCAAGGCCCGGTTCAAGAGCCGCTTCACCAGTTCCTCGTCGTCGGCGGTGAGCTGCACAACCACGTCGAGTTCAGCATCCGCTGACGCCAAAATGTCGTCCAGTTCATCGACCTGCGGTGAGGTGCGGGGATAACCGTCCAGCAGGAAGCCCTCCGCTACGTCATCCTGCGCGAGCCGGTCACGGACCATGCGGTTGGTGACACTGTCCGGAACAAAGTCGCCATTGTCCATGTACTTCTTGGCCTCCAGGCCCAAGGGGGTTTCACCCTTGACGTTGGCCCGGAAGATATCGCCGGTGGAGATTGCCACAATGTCCAGCTGGGCGCAAATGCGTTCAGCCTGCGTACCTTTGCCGGAGCCGGGAGGCCCAATGATCAACATTCTCGTCATCGTAGTAGTCCTTCGTAGTGGCGCTGCTGGAGCTGCGCGTCAATTTGCTTTACCGTTTCCAGACCAACGCCCACGATGATCAGAATCGAGGTGCCGCCGAACGGGAAGCTCTGGTTGGCCCCCACCAGGACCAGTGCAATCAACGGGATCAGGGCAACAATGGCCAGGTACATCGCGCCCGGAAGCGTGATGCGCGAGATGACGTACTGGAGGTAATCCTGGGTGGGCCGCCCTGCACGAATTCCGGGAATGAAGCCACCGTACTTCTTCATGTTGTCGGAGACCTCTTCAGGGTTGAAGGTGATCGCCACATAGAAGTAGGTGAAACCGACCGTCAAGAGGAAATACATCAACATGTAGATCGGGTGGTCGCCACGGGTGAGGTAGTTGTTGATCCATTCCACCCATGCCGGAATTTCCGTGCTGTTGGCCGGAGTGGCAAACTGCGCCAGGAGCGAGGGCAGATACAGCATGGAGGATGCGAAGATGACCGGGATAACGCCGGCCATGTTGACCTTGATGGGGATGTACGTGCTGGTCCCGCCCATGGTGCGGCGGCCGACCATGCGCTTGGCGTACTGGACCGGGATGCGGCGTTGTGACTGTTCAACAAACACGACCAGTGCCACGACCATCAGGCCAATGACCATCACTGTCAGGAAGGTGCCCCAACCCTGGGTTTTGAGGATGGCGCCGAGGGAGGTGGGGAACTGCGCTGCAATGGCCACGAAGATCAGCAGGGACATGCCGTTGCCGACGCCCTTTTCAGTGACGAGCTCGCCCATCCACATGATCAGGCCGGAGCCTGCGGTCAAGGTGATGACGAGCAGCAGGATGGTGATCAGGCTGTCGTTGGGGATCAACGCCCCGTCAGTTCCTGCAGCACCACAACCGGCGAACAGCTGTCCGGACCGGGCCAGGGTCACCAAGGTGGTGGCGTTGAGCAAAGCCAGGGCAATGGTGAGGTAACGGGTGTACTGGGTGAGCTTTCCCTGTCCCTGGGCGCCTTCTTGATGCAGCTCCTGGAAACGGGGGATCACTACACGGAGCAACTGAACAATGATGCTTGCCGTGATGTAGGGCATGATTCCCAAGGCAAAAATGGAAACCTGAAGCAAGGCGCCGCCGCTGAACAAATTCACAAGCTGGTAAATACCTTGACTTGTGTCAGCTGCGTTCACGCACTGTTGGACATTTCGGTAATCAATTCCAGGCGATGGGATAAAAGCACCCATGCGGAAGATGGCAATAATTCCCAGCGTGAACAACAACTTGCGTCGCAGATCAGGCGTGCGAAAGGCGCGGCCAAATGCGGTAAGCAAGCGTCCTCCTGACGTGTAGTGATGAACTTGGCTTCTGGAGCAGAAGCCCAAGGATTGATTCTAAGGGTCGACCCGGTCGGCATTGAAACTATGACACGTCTCATGCACGGGGGTCGAAGAATGTAGGCGCCAGTCCAGGAAAGACGAAAAGACCCTTGGTGGGCGGAAGCAGTGCTTCCGCCCACCAAGAGTCTAGTCGCTAGATGTGCGCATTCGTGAACTTTCTACAGTTCGGTGGTGGTGCCACCTGCAGCAGTGATCTTTGTAATTGCGCTGGTCGAGAACGCGTCGGCAGCAACATCAACCTTGACGGTGATCTCGCCGGTGCCGAGCACCTTCACGGGCTGGTTCTTGCGAACCGCGCCCTTGGCAACCAGTGTCTCCACGGTGACTGCGCCACCTTCGGGGAACAATTCGTTGATCTTGTCCAGGTTTACAACCTGGAACTCGACGCGGAACGGGTTCTTGAAGCCGCGCAGCTTGGGCAGGCGCATGTGCAACGGCAACTGGCCGCCAGCAAATCCAGCCTTGACCTGGTAACGGGCCTTGGTGCCCTTGGTACCACGGCCGGCGGTCTTACCCTTGGAACCTTCACCACGGCCAACACGGGTTTTAGCCGTCTTGGCGCCCGGTGCAGGCCGCAGGTGGTGAACCTTCAGTGCACTTTGCTTTTCAACAGTTTCAGCTGTATTTTTTTCAGCCACTTTACTTCGTCTCCTCAACCTTGATCAGGTGCGGAACCGTGTTGATCATGCCAGCGGTCACTGCATCAGCTGTGCGGACAACGGTGTGACCGATGCGCTTGAGGCCCAGTGAACGAAGGGTAGCCTTCTGGTTCTGCTTGGCGCCAACAAGGCCCCGGATCTGAGTGATTTCAAGCTTCTTCTCAGAAGGCTGAATGTTCTTCGGTGTAGTCATTACAGACCTGCCTTTTGCATATTGCGCAGCAGCACGGCCGGAGCAACCTCATCCAAGGGCAGACCGCGGCGAGCCGCAACAGCCTTGGGGTCTTCCAGACCCTTCAATGCCGCAACAGTTGCGTGAACAATGTTGATGGCGTTGGAGGAACCAAGTGACTTGGACAGCACGTCATGGATGCCAACGCATTCCAGGATTGCGCGAACCGGGCCACCGGCAATAACTCCGGTACCAGCTGCGGCCGGGCGCAGCATGACGACGCCGGCAGCGGCCTCACCCTGCACGCGGTGCGGAATGGTCTTGCCAATCATGGGAACGCGGAAGAAGGACTTCTTGGCTTCTTCAACACCCTTGGCAATTGCTGCGGGAACTTCCTTGGCCTTGCCGTAACCGACGCCGACCAAGCCGTTGCCGTCGCCAACGATGACGAGTGCGGTGAAGCTGAAGCGACGACCACCCTTGACAACCTTGGCTACGCGGTTGATGTTGACAACGCGCTCGATGAACTGGCTCTTCTCAGCCTCACGTCCACCATCGCGGCCGCGGCCACGGCCACCGTCGCGACCGCCTTCGCGGCCTCCACGAGCACCGTCGCGGCCGCCACGGCCGCGGGCGCCGTCAGCGCCTGCAGCAGTTTCGGTCTTCGCGGCTGCACCGTCAGCTGCAGTTGCTTCTGACACAGTGTTCTCCTTGTTGATATTTTCGGTCACAGTGCCAGACCACCTTCACGTGCGCCGTCGGCAATGGCTGCGACACGGCCGTGGTAGCGGTTACCGCCACGGTCGAAGACAACAGCTTCAATGCCGGCAGCCTTGGCGCGCTCGGCAACGAGCTCGCCAATGCGCTTGGCCTTGGCGGTCTTGTCACCGTCAAATGCGCGCATGTCCGCTTCAAGGGTCGAAGCTGACGCCAGGGTCAAGCCCTGGGTGTCATCAATGACCTGAACGAATACGTGGCGGGCCGAGCGGTTGACCACCAGGCGCGGACGCACAGTGGTTCCGTTGACGCGCTTGCGAACACGCAGGTGGCGACGGCCGCGTGCTGCGGCCTTGGACTTTCCTCGTACGGATAGTGCCATGGTTACTTACCAGCCTTTCCGACCTTGCGGCGGATAATTTCGCCGGCGTAGCGTACGCCCTTGCCCTTGTACGGGTCGGGCTTGCGCAGCTTGCGGATGTTGGCAGCAACTTCGCCCACCTGCTGCTTGTCAATACCTGACACGGAGAGCTTTGTGGGGCTCTCTACGGCCAGTGTGATGCCTTCCGGGGCCTCAATGAGGACCGGGTGGCTAAAGCCCAGAGCGAACTCGAGGTCCTTGCCCTTGGCGACTACGCGGTAACCGGTTCCAACGATTTCCAGCTTCTTCTCGTAGCCTGCAGTGACACCGATGATCAGGTTGTCAATGAGGGTACGGGTCAGGCCGTGAAGTGAACGCGAGTTGCGCTCGTCATTGGGGCGGCTAACGGTGATGGTGTTCTCTTCGAGAGCCACCGCGATGGGGCTGGCAACAGTGTGCTCCAGCGTTCCCTTCGGGCCCTTGACGGAAACCAGGTTGTCTTCAACCTTGACTTCGACGCCGGCAGGCACGGAGATGGGGAGACGTCCAATACGTGACATAAGTTCTTATCCCTTCTCTCTACTACCAGACGTAGGCGAGGACTTCCCCACCCACGCCCTTCTTGGCAGCCTGACGGTCGGTCAGAAGACCGGAGGACGTCGACAGGATGGCGACACCCAACCCGCCCAGCACGCTGGGAAGGTTTGTGGACTTTGCGTAAACGCGCAGACCGGGCTTGGAAATACGGCGCAGGCCAGCGATTGAACGCTCACGTGCGGGGCCGTACTTCAGTTCGATGGTCATCTTTTTGCCGACTTCGGCATCTTCGACGTTCCACGCAGTGATGTAACCCTGCGCCTTCAGGATGTCGGCGATGTGACCTTTGAGCTTGCTGAACGGCATGGACACGGTGTCGTGGTGTGCCGAGTTTGCATTGCGCAGACGCGTAAGCATGTCTGCGACAGGATCTGTCATTGTCATTTGGGCGCTTGCCCTTCCTCGAAACGGTTTCCTTCGCGTGATGCCGCGGAATGGGAACTAAGTTCCCGCCCTGAACATCCGCAGAACGGACCTGTTACGTAGATTATTTATCTTCGGATTTGAACGGGAAGCCAAGCGCCTTAAGAAGCGCACGGCCTTCGTCATCTGTCTTGGCTGTGGTCACGACTGTGATGTCCATGCCGCGGGTGCGGTCAACGGAATCCTGGTCGATCTCGTGGAACATAACCTGCTCGGTCAAACCGAAGGTGTAGTTGCCGTTACCGTCGAACTGCTTGCCGCTGAGGCCGCGGAAGTCGCGGATACGGGGCAGAGCCAAGGTGACCAGCCGGTCCAGGAATTCCCACATACGGTCCCCACGAAGGGTGGCGTGGCAACCAATGGGCATGCCTTCGCGCAGCTTGAACTGTGCAATCGACTTGCGGGCCTTGGTGACCTGGGGCTTCTGGCCGGTGATGGCGGTGAGGTCCTTGACGGCACCGTCAATGAGCTTGGAGTCCTTGGCGGCATCTCCAACACCCATGTTGACAACTACCTTGACCAGGCGGGGAACCTGGTTGACGTTTGCGTAAGCAAACTCTTCGGTCAGAGCCGGCTTGATTTCCGCTGCGTAGCGGGCTTTCAAGCGGGGCACGATCGTGGGCGTGTTCTCTGCTGTTGCGGCGCTCATGCCAGGTCCTTCCCCGAGCTCTTGGCAAAGCGAATGCGTACTTGACGCTCGCGGCCATCGCGCTCAACGGTTTCGATGCGGTAACCGACGCGGGTCGGCTTCTTCGTGGACGGGTCCACGACAGCAACGTTTGAGATGTGGATGGGAGCCTCAACGGTCTCGATGCCACCGGTGTTGGTGCCACGTTCGGTCTGTCCGGCCTTGGTGTGCTTGGTGACACGGTTGATGCCCTCAACCAACACACGGTCAGTCTCGGTGTAAACCTTCAGGACCTTGCCCTGCTTGCCACGGTCGCCGCCACGCTCAGCCTTGGCGCCTGTGATGACCTGAACCAGGTCACCCTTCTTGATCTTTGCCATAAGTTACAGAACCTCCGGTGCCAATGAAATGATCTTCATGAACTTCTTGTCACGAAGTTCACGGCCAACCGGGCCGAAGATACGGGTTCCACGGGGGTCCCCGTCAGCCTTGAGAATGACAGCTGCGTTCTCATCAAACTTGATGTAGGAACCATCCGCACGGCGGCGTTCCTTCTTGGTGCGAACGATGACAGCCTTGACGACGTCACCCTTCTTTACGTTTCCGCCCGGGATTGCATCCTTGACGGTGGCGACAATGGTGTCGCCAATACCTGCATAGCGGCGTCCGGATCCACCGAGAACGCGGATGGTCAAGATTTCCTTGGCACCCGTGTTGTCGGCAACCTTAAGCCGCGACTCCTGCTGAATCACTAGTATCTCCTGTTCGTCGCGCCGGTTCTTGGCCACAAACCATCTGTGGACAAGCCTTGCGGAACGTATTGTTCGGGATGTCTCTGGACGTGCCTGGATTTTGCCAAAACACGCCTAAACGCTTCATGCCAACTGCACTTTCCATCCCGAGCTGGTGCGTGAAAATCACGCCTCGGACGGCAGTTTGTAGTGGCACGGACCATTTACGAGGAAATTGCGCACCTACTGCCGCCATCTAAGCGATGGCACAGAAAAAGCGCAGCAATATCCAATCCTAGCACGCACCACCAGCTGGGATCACAACGGGAGGCTGCATGCAGGCGTTACTTCGCGCACACGAAACGTCCCGGCATGCCTGCCACTGGCACTGGCACTGGCACCGGCACTGCCGTCACCATATGCGCAACACCCGTGTCGGGTTCTGCGCATGGCCACACCATGCGCAAAACCCAGCTTCAGTTCGGAGCATAAAGGAACGGCACGCAACGGCATGCGCCAAACCCAGAGTGGGTCCCGCGCACGGGTACCTGCGCACTGATGCCCCTGCCCCTGCCCCTGCCCTCTGCCTCTGCCCCTGCCCCTGCCCCTGCCCCTGCCCCTGCCGTCACCATATGCGCAACACCCGCGTCGGGTTTTGCGCATGGCCACACCATGCGCAAAACCCTGCTTCAGTTCGGAGCATAAAGGAACGGCATACAACGGCATGCGCCAAACCCCGGTGGAGTCCCGCGCATCGCGAGGCCTTAAACAACATTGGGCCCGTTGCCATAACTGGCAACGGGCCCAATGCGTAAGCAATCAATCACGCACGGGTGCGGGAAAGGGTTACTTGGCCTTCTCTACGATCTCAACCAGGCGGAAACGCTTGGTTGCTGAGAGCGGGCGGGTCTCGCTGATGACTACGAGGTCGCCGATGCCGGCGGTGTTCTCTTCGTCATGGGCCTTGACCTTCTTGTTGCGGCGCAGAACCTTGCCGTACAAGGCGTGCTTGACGCGGTCTTCGACCTCAACAACGATGGTCTTGTCCATCTTGTCGGAGACGACGTAGCCGCGAAGCTTCTTGCGCTCGTTGCGGACTACAGTCTCAGCGCCGGCTTCGGTGTTGTTTACAGAATCGCTCACTTGGCGTCCTCCTCAGATGTTGCGGCTTTCTTGGAGGCCTTCTTGGCGCCCTTTTCAGCCTTCTTGGAGGCCTTCTCCACGGGTGCGGGGGCAACGACCTCGGGACGAATCCCCAGCTCGCGTTCACGCAGGATCGTGTAGATGCGGGCGATGTCGCGCTTTACAACGCGCAAGCGACCGTGGCTTTCCAGCTGGCCTGTGGCCGACTGGAAGCGCAAGTTGAACAGTTCTTCCTTTGCCTTGCGGAGTTCTTCAACAAGACGTGCATTGTCAAACCCATCAAGCTGTGCAGGGGCAAGTTCCTTGGAACCAACTGACATCTCTACTCACCACCTTCGCGACGCACAATGCGTGCTTTCAACGGCAGCTTGTGGATTGCCAGGCGCAGGGCCTCGCGTGCTACCTCTTCGGAAACACCGGAGAGTTCGAAGAGAACACGGCCCGGCTTGACATTTGCAATCCACCACTCGGGTGAACCCTTACCGGAACCCATACGGGTTTCAGCAGGCTTCTTCGTCAAGGGACGGTCAGGGTAGATGTTGATCCACACCTTGCCGCCACGCTTGATGTGACGAGTCATGGCGATACGAGCGGACTCGATCTGACGGTTGGTTACGTAGGCCGGTGAAAGAGCCTGAATGCCCCACTCACCAAAAGTAACCGTGGTGCCGCCGGTAGCCTGACCGGAACGACCCGGGTGGTGCTGCTTGCGGTGCTTTACTCGACGTGGGATAAGCATTTAAGCCTCTCCTCCTTCTACTGCGGGTGCAGCAGCTACAGGAGCCTCCACCGCGGCAGCAGCCTCGGTGCGCTCAGGACGGTCGTTGCGACGACGGTCGCCACCGGCACGGGGGCCGCGGTTTCCGCGGTCATCGCCGTCACGGCGGGGGCCACGGCCACGGGCAGGAGCAGCGGCTGCCTGGGCAGCCAGTTCCTTGGACGTGACATCGCCCTTGTAGATCCAGACCTTGACACCAATGCGGCCGAACACGGTCTTGGCTTCGAAGAAGCCGTAATCGATGTTGGCACGCAGGGTGTGCAGGGGCACACGACCTTCGCGGTAGAACTCGGTGCGTGACATTTCAGCGCCACCCAAGCGGCCGGCACAAGCGACACGGATGCCCTTGACGCTGCCGGTGCGCTGTGCGGACTGCATGGCCTTCTTCATGGCGCGGCGGAATGCCACACGGGAAGTCAGCTGCTCTGCGATGCCCTGGGCAACGAGCTGAGCATCAGCTTCGGGGTTCTTTACTTCCAGGATGTTCAGCTGGACCTGCTTGCCGGTGAGCTTTTCGAGCTCGCCGCGGATGCGGTCTGCTTCTGCTCCACGGCGGCCGATCACAATTCCGGGACGTGCTGTGTGGATATCCACACGAACACGGTCACGGGTGCGCTCAATTTCAACCTTGGAAATGCCGGCGCGGTCCATGCCCGTGGACATGAGTGCGCGGATCTGGATGTCTTCTTTTACGAAGTCCTTGTAGCGCTGACCGGGCTTGTTGCTGTCCGCGAACCAGTGTGAACGGTGGTCCGTGGTAATCCCGAGACGGAACCCGTGCGGGTTAACTTTCTGTCCCACTTAGCGAGCCTCCTCTTTCTCGGGTGTCGCAACAACCACTGTGACGTGGCTGGTGCGCTTCTTGATCTGGAACGCACGGCCCTGTGCACGCGGCTGGAACCGCTTCATGGTGGGGCCTTCGTCAACGAAGATCTCGGTGACGTACAGATCATTTTCATTGAACGCGACGCTGTCGCGATCAGCCAGAACGCGGGCGTTAGCCACCGCGGACTGGACTACCTTGAAGACCGGCTCCGAAGCTGCCTGGGGGGCAAACTTCAAAATCGCCAATGCCTCATTCGCCTGCTTGCCACGAATCAGGTTGACGACGCGCCGGGCCTTCATAGGCGTGACGCGCAGATGACGCGCACTTGCCTTGGCTTCCATTGCTATCTCTCTCTCGTCTTTGCCGTAAAGCCAAGCGCCTAGCGGCGCTTGCCCTTACGGTCGTCCTTGACATGGCCGCGGAATGTCCGCGTGGGGGCGAATTCGCCGAGCTTGTGCCCGACCATCGACTCGGTAACAAACACGGGGATGTGCTTGCGTCCGTCGTGCACGGCAATTGTGTGACCCAACATATCGGGCACAATCATCGAGCGGCGGGACCAGGTCTTAATTACGTTCTTGGTACCCTTTTCGTTCTCCCGAGCTACCTTGACAAAGAGGTGCTGGTCAACGAAGGGACCCTTCTTCAGGCTACGTGGCATGTCTCCAGGCTCCTATCGCTTGTTCTTGCCAGTACGGCGGCGACGAACAATCAGCTTGTCGCTCTCTTTGTTCGGACGGCGGGTACGGCCTTCGCGCTTACCGTTCGGGTTGACCGGGTGACGTCCACCGGAGGTCTTACCTTCACCACCACCATGAGGGTGATCGACGGGGTTCATGACAACACCGCGGACGGTCGGGCGTACGCCCTTCCAGCGCATACGGCCAGCCTTACCCCAGTTGATGTTGGACTGCTCAGCGTTGCCGACCTCGCCGATGGTGGCGCGGCAGCGCGCATCAACGTTGCGGATTTCGCCGGAGGGCAGACGCAGCTGGGCGAACTTGCCTTCCTTGGCGACGAGCTGAACCGAAGCACCAGCCGAACGGGCCATCTTGGCACCGCCGCCGGGACGCAGCTCCACAGCGTGGATAACGGTACCCACCGGGATGTTGCGCATCGGCAGGTTGTTGCCAGGCTTGATGTCAGCTGCGGGACCGGCTTCCACGAAGTCGCCTTGGCTGAGCTTGTTCGGCGCGATGATGTAACGCTTGGTGCCATCAACGTAGTGCAGGAGGGCAATGCGCGCGGTGCGGTTGGGATCGTATTCGATCTCAGCCACGCGGGCGTTGACGCCATCCTTGTCGTGACGACGGAAGTCAATCAGGCGGTACTGGCGCTTGTGGCCACCACCCTTGTGACGGGTCGTGATACGACCAGTGTTATTGCGGCCACCCTTTTTGGGCAGGGGACGGACCAGAGACTTCTCCGGCGTCGACCGCGTGATTTCAGTGAAGTCGGCAACGCTCGAGCCGCGACGGCCCGGGGTTGTCGGCTTGTATTTACGGATTCCCATAGTATATTTCCTCGTTAAAGTGGTCTCCGCTTATGAAAGCGGACCGCCGAAGATGTCGATCGTGCCCTCGCGGAGGGAGACAATGGCGCGCTTGGTGTTCTTGCGCTGTCCCCATCCGAACTTGGTGCGCTTACGCTTGCCGGCACGATTGATGGTGTTGATCGAGTCGACCTTGACGGAGAAGATTTTCTCCACGGCCAACTTGATCTCGGTCTTGTTCGAGCGGGGGTCAACCAGGAAGGTGTACTTGCCTTCGTCGATCAAGCCGTAGCTCTTTTCCGAGACGACGGGTGCAAGCACTACGTCGCGCGGATCCTTGATGGTAACGGCGCTCACTTGCCGTCCTCCTTAATGCCTTCGGCGCCTTCAGCGGCGTCAACGGAAACGAGCTCTTCAACCAACAGCATGCTGGAAGCGAAAGCCTCAGAAGCGGCGCGGCCTTCAACGAAAGCCTCGTATGCGTGCTGAGTGAAGATCACGTCATCCGAAACCAGGACATCGTAGGTGTTGAGCTGGTCAACGTAGATGACGTGCAGGTTCGGGATGTTGCGAACGCTCAGTGCGGCGACATCATTGGCACGCTCAATGACAACGAGCAGGTTCTTGCGCGTTGACACTGCGGCCAAGGTGGCCTTTGCGGCCTTGGTGGACGGCACGGAGCCGGAAACCAATTCAGCGATGACGTGGATGCGGCCGTTGCGGGCCCGGTCGGAGAGGGCGCCGCGCAGGGCTGCAGCCTTCATCTTCTTGGGGGTGCGCTGGCTGTAGTCGCGGGGTGTGGGTCCGTGGACAACACCACCACCGGTCATGTGCGGGGCGCGGATGGAACCCTGACGGGCACGGCCGGTGCCCTTCTGTGCGTGCGGCTTGCGGCCTGCACCGGAAACTTCGGCGCGGGTCTTGGTCTTGTGCGTACCCTGGCGGGCAGCGGCAAGCTGAGCCACGACGACCTGGTGCAACAAGGGCACGCTGGTCTGTACGTCAAAGATCTCTGCGGGCAGATCAACTTTTACAGTAGCCATTTACTTATGCTCCCTTCACGGCGTTGCGTACGAGTACGACCGAGCCGCGGGCACCGGGGACGGCACCCTTAATAAGCAGCAGCGACTTCTCGGCGTCAACACCGTGAACCGTGAGGTTCATGGTGGTTACACGCTCGGCGCCCATGCGGCCTGCCATGCGCATACCCTTGAAAACGCGGCCTGGGGTGGATGCGCCACCGATGGAACCGGGCTTGCGGTGGTTCTTGTGAGCACCGTGCGAGGCCGGAGCGCCATGGAAGCCGTGACGCTTCATGACACCGGCGAAACCCTTACCCTTGGAAGTGCCGACGACGTCGACCTTCTGGCCGGCTTCGAAAATCTCAACAGAGAGTTCCTGGCCGAGGGTGTAGGTGCCGGCGTCTGCAGTGCGCAGCTCGACGACGTGGCGGCGGGGGGTGACACCGGCCTTTTCAAAGTGACCAGCCAGGGGCTTGGTGACCTTGCGGGGGTCGATCTGGCCGTAGCCGATCTGCACGGCGGTGTAGCCATCAACCTCTGCGTTGCGCAGCTGGGTGATGACATTGGAGTCGGCCTGGACGACGGTTACGGGAACAAGCAGGTTGTTCTCGTCCCAGACCTGGGTCATGCCGAGCTTCGTGCCCAGGATGCCCTTAGTGTTTCGGGTCGCGGTCATAGTTTCTCAGCACCTCCCTACAGTTTGATTTCGATGTTCACGTCAGCCGGCAGGTCAAGACGCATAAGCGAATCAACGGCCTTGGGCGTGGGATCAATGATGTCGATCAGACGCTTGTGCGTGCGCATTTCAAAGTGCTCGCGGCTGTCCTTGTACTTGTGAGGGGAACGAATTACACAGTAAATGTTCTTCTCGGTGGGCAGCGGCACGGGGCCAACTACCGTTGCGCCTGCGCGCGTGACCGTCTCAACGATCTTCCGGGCTGAAACATCAATGACCTCGTGGTCATATGACTTCAGCCGGATGCGGATTTTTTGTCCCGCCATGGCGTCGTGACTCTCTTTCCTGTAACGAAGCATCCTGTGGGAGCAATGCTGTTGACGTAAACGCTGTTTACTTTTCTTTGTTCATCCGTGGCACTCGCGGCCACACCCCGCACGAACTGAATCCGGATGATTCCGGGTTCCTCAATCCGTCGAAGCTCCGACCCCCGCGGTCGGGCGTGTCGCAATGATTTGCGCACGTACCCGGACTGTTTGCGAAGGATTGGTTATGTTTGGGCTTTAGCTTGGACCCTGCGACGAGCATTATCTCGACCGGGACACGAAAAAGCACTTGAACAACTCAATAAGTATGCCGGATCTTGGCCCCGAACGCCAATCGGCACAGCTGTGGCACTGGACACGGTGTGCCTCAGCTGTGCCTGGACGGCGTCAAAACAAGCGTCAGATTCCGCTTTGGTCCTTTGCGGCCGGGGCCGGCTTTTTGCGGTTGAGCCGCCAAATGGCAAAGGCAATGAGGGCCAGCGCCAGAACCGCAAGCAGCAGGTAGGTGTAGCCGCGCAGGTACCAAACCACCGCGGTGGCCACGCCCACGGCCCCCCAAACAGTGAACACGCGCTCATCCAGACCCATGCCTACCATCAGCAGCACCACAAACACCACCAGGGAAATGGCCTGTTCCAGCGCGTTGCCGTTGAACACTGTAATCAATGCACCCAGGCTGGCCACCGCCGACGCAGCCATGAGCAGCTGCCGGCCCATGGCGCGCTGCCCCCCGAGGTAGCGTTTCACCGACAGCGCAGCCAGCGCCATGGCGCACCACTGCACGCTCCAGAACGCGCCCAGGTCCACGTAGCTGGAGCAGGCCCAGAACCAGACAAGCGCGCAGCCAATGATTGCCGCATCCACCACTGGGCTCCTGAACCGCGCGGGGGCTTCAAAGCAGGCGGCAGCCGCCACCACCGTGAACGCCGCGGCGCCGGGCAGGACCGTGCCGTCGTCGGCCATGGCCCACAGGGCAAACAGTGCACCGCCGAGCAGGGCCGACGCCGTCAGCGCGCCAGTGTCAATGTTGCCAGTTCCGCCCAGATCCACCATGAGGAACCGCACCACATACAGTGTGCCGGTCAGGACCAGGAAACCGGCCAGCGCTGAAAATCCGGCGTTGTCCGTCATCTCCAGCACCTGTGCGCGGAACAGCAAGGCCGCAATGAAGATCAACAACGCACCCGGAATGGTCAGCCATCGCATTTTCATCAGCTGCGTGGCCGCCAGCAGCGCCAGTCCAGCCAGCAGCCACCAGCCGGCGAACACGCCCAGCGCCGCCCCGGCATCCACCACGTGCGCGGTCAGCAGCATGGCAGCCGTCGCGACCAGCCAGAACCATTGCAGCTCCGGTGATTTGGGCGTGGACAGGCAGCGCCACACAAGCACTGCCACGCCCAGAGCCAGCAGGCCCAGGGCGGTGGCACCGGTCCAGAGCGTCGGCGCCACCACGGCCGCAGCCCCCATCACCGCCATGATGGACAGGTATGCGGCACCGCGCTGCTTCAGCAACAACTGCGCGCAAATGGCCGCCGCCGCCAGCACGGCCAGCTCCAGCACCACCACCGGGCGCATGCCGGTGCCGGAGGCTCCAAATCCCCCGCTGGCACCGTAGTAGGCCAGGGGAAGAACCAGCTGCGCGGCCAGCACACCCCACAGGGTAAGCGTCATTACCTGGCCATGGCCCACCGCAGCGCGCAGGTGGGCCCGGCGGGAGATCAGCAGCTGCAGCCCAAACTGCACCACCAAGGCAAGGCACAGCACCAGCGAGACGGCGGTTGTGCCGGCGCCGAACAGCTGGGCCAATGCTGCCGCCAAGACTGTGCCCGTGCCCCGGGCCAGCAGCGCGTAAAGGCTGCGGGGCAGCAGCTGCCCCGCCCGGGCGGCAACGGCCGACGCCGTCACTGCGGCAAGTGCCAGCACCACGCTCAGGGGCGCCGGATCCGCCGCCCCCAGCAGGGCCAGGAGCAGCAATGCCACCGGTGCGGCCCAACGCGTGGCGGGCATGGGCGTTGCGGCGAGGGCACCGGCACCCATCAGCAGAGCCGCCGCCGCGGCCACGGCCGCAAGCAACACCAGCACCGTCCACACACCCTCGGGGGCACCGGGAACCCACGCCGCGGCCACCAGAACCGTCAGCGTCAGCGTGAGCGTGGCGTCCACATCCAGCCACCGGTGGCGGCGGCCCTGCCAGATGGCGCTGGCCACCCACAGCAGCTGCGGCAGCAGTGCCAGCGTCAACACCTCCCCCAGCCCCACCCGGGCACCGGCCGCAGTGGTGGTGGGATCGACCTCCGCCCACCACTGGAACAGTGCCGTGGCCAAGACCAGGGTTCCCAGCCGCGCCGCCCACCAGTAGCACCAGCGGTGCAGCTGGTGGCGGCCGTCGCGGCGCATGCCTGCGCACATGGCCAAATACCCCACAGTGAGCGCCCATGCCGTGGCCGCTCCCCCGGCATGAAAAACAGGTCCCACGGCCAACGCTGCCGTCACCAGGAACAGCGGCGCGGACAGTTCGCCCAAAACAGGCATCCGGTGGGCAAGTGAAACCGCTGAATATGCGACGGCGGCGAGTCCCATGAGTGCTGCGGCCACCAGGAATTCCATCCGCAGTGCGGTGGCCGAACCGCCACCCCAGGCGCCGAACAATGCCGGAACGGCCACCGCCAGTGACAGCAGCACCACCAGAAACGCCCCGGCCGTGGTCCAGATCAGGGCCAAATATACTGTCAACGGGTTGGCTGTGCGGGTGCGGGCCAGGGAAGCGTCCGCCAGCAGCTGCAGTGCACAGAGCACGGCGGTGATGGTCAAAATGGCCCCCACCTTGCCGGGCTGCGCAGGGACAGCCGCCGCCAGGGCCGCAGCCGCGAAGGCGGTGCCCGCCACCCGGGCCGCGCCCAGCCAGCTCCGCTTCCACCAGGCACTGCCGGCGGTGGCCCATCTAGTGACCGTGTAGCCCACCATGATCCCTAGAAGCACTGTCCAGTCCAGCGCCGTCAACAGCGGTGAGGTGACCAGCACCGCCAGCAACGCCGGCACAGGCAGCCACTCCCGCCGGGGCAGGAATGCCGGCACCGTCGCCATGCCCAACACCAGCGCCACCGCCAGTCCCCAGGCGGTAAAACGACTGCCATTTTCGGCAGCCAGGCCAACTGTCCAGACCAAACCGCCCACCGCGGCTGCGGGAACCGCAGCGACCAGGTCCCAGGACGTCCAGAGCACCAGGGGGCGCAGCGCCGCCGTTCTTGTCCGGGCCGCGGCAATGGCCAGCACCTGCAGTGCCAGCCCAAGGGCGAAGGCCCCGGCCACCCAAATGGCTTCAGCCTGCATCAGCCAGCCAATGAAGGGAGCTGCCAGTGTCAGGCAAAGGCGCAGGCCCACATAGTTCCAGCCGCGAACGGCTGGTCCCGGCAGCGCCAACAGCACAGCAAAATATATGACCCCTGCCACCAGGACCAGCAGGTGGTCCGCAGCGTTGAGCAAGGAACCGACCACCAGGGAGGCCAGCAGCCCGGCGGGGGCAAACCACGGCCCCAAATCCAGCAACGGCCTGGCGTAGAGCTGCGCTGCGCCGTGCCCCTTGCGGCTGCGGCGTTCCAGCAGTTGGGCCAGCAGCATCAGCAAGGCCGAGAAAACTATCAGTGCAGCGAAATACCAGGCCAGGGCCGCACCGAGGACGGCGGTGGAGGACCACACCGTGGAGAGCAGGAAAGCCAGCGAGGTGTAGACAATGAGGCGGCTTTGCATGCGTACGGCGGCCACCACGTACGCCACAGTGCCTATGAAGGAGGTGAACAGCCAGACGGCCGGGCCCTGGGGAAAGCCCAGGTTGTAGGTGGCGATGCCCGCAAACGGAATAATGGCCAGGGCCGTGCCGGTGAAGGCAACGGCTGCGGGCCTGAGCCGGGCCACCTTGCCGTGGGTCACAAGTCCGGCTGCGTAGAACACCGCCGTTCCAAACCACACACCCACCAGCCGCGCCGCAGGGGGCAGGGTGCTGCCCACGAACAGTGCTGCCGCAGCCACCATGAGCAGGCTGGCCACGTACAGGGTGATGTTGATGTTTTGTGTTTCGCGCCTTTGTCTGCGCTCAGCCACCAGCTGTGGATCGACGGCCATGGTGGCCGGTTGTGTCCAGGGGGCTTGTAACGACGGCGGCTGCGGCCACGGGGATGGCTGCGCCGGTGGGGCCTGCGCCGCCGGGGCCTGAAACTGCTGCGCTCCAGGGGCCGTGGCTTGGAAGGCTGCCGCGGCAGGGGCCGCAACAGCCCCGGCGGCAAGCTCCGGCGCAACGGGTGCAGCGCGTGTGACGGGTGCAGCTGACGGCGTAGGCGGCACCGCCTGCGCCGGCCCGCCGGCGGGGGTGGGAAGCTGCGCACCGGTCTGCAGATCAGCGTGACCGGGCTGCGCCGGAGCGGGCTCCCTGGCGGACAACTGCTGGGCAGCGACGGCATCGCGCCAGCCGGCCAAATGCCCATCCAGGTAGCCGCGACGGTACACGTCGTCAAGGTTTTGCGGCGCGGTGGGCGGAATGGCCGGTTCCGGATTGTGCTTCATGGGGCTCCCCTGCTGGTCATTGGCTCCCAGCATAGGCCAAGGGATCCACGCAGCCTGGACGCATGCCGCCAGATGGGCACAACTGCCCATGCCCGGCGGATTTCCCCGGTCCGGCACCTGACAGGGGGCGTGCGGTCAGGTGATTTTTCGGCGTCGCCCGGCTTGACGCAGGCCCAGCACCCCACCAACAGCCGCCCCGCCACCGAGCACCATGAGCGTCAGCCCAAGGTAATTTGGCATGCCCCAGCCATCACTGGCCAAAGCCGGCAGTTCGCTCTCAAGTTCGACGGCGGGACGCCCACCCAGCCGGTAGGCGACGGGTTGACCCACGATCTGATCCTTCGTGGGGAAATCCGCCACCCAACCGCCCGTGGAATCCAGCGGCGGGTGGTAGCTGGGAAAGTGGTTGCTTTGAAGCGTGTGCTCCTGGCCATCGCTGCCGGCAAAGGTCAACTCCACGGCCATGGCATGCCATTCGCCGTCGTCGGCGCGCACCACATTGGCCCGGGCATCCATGACCGTGCCCTGCAATCCAGAGTCCTGGAGCTCTTGGGCGGTGGCGGAATCGCTGCCTCCGGCCCGGAACATCCCCTGCCCGAACAGCAGAAGCACCGCGGCGAAGACCAGCACAATGATGGATGCGGTGCGCAAGGTGCCAGCCGGGATTTGCTGATTGTTCGCAGTCATGAAACCAGCCTATCCGGCGGGCGGATCCGGGGCATGGGCAATGGTGCCCATCGGCAAGGCTGGCCCAACGTTCTAGACTTCAGACAGAACAACCGGCGCAGGCCACGGACGTTCACCTCAATGAATGGACAGACATGAACTCAAACATGCTCGGCGCTGACCCGGAGCAGCTGCGGGCGCTCGCCAAGCTCTTCAGCAAATACTCTGCGGCGTTGGATTCCACGGCAGGAACCCTTCACCCCACCATCATGCGTGCACGCTGGAACGGCCCTGACGCGCAGAAGTTCCGCCAGCAGTGGTCCACCAGAATGCGTCCCCAGCTCAAATCGGCCAGCGAGCTGTTCCTGGACACCTCCAAAAAACTCCAGTCCCAAGCCAAGGAGCAGGAACAGGCTTCCTCCGAGGCCAGCCTGGCAGGAGGCCCTGGCGGTTCCGGCGGCGGCTCCGGGGCAGGCGGATCCGGAGGGGATGCGGGCACCGGCCTGCAGGATCAGTTGGAAAGCATGGACTCCCAGACGGCGCAGGAAGTCACGCACTGGTGGAACGGCCTCAGCAGGGAACAGCAACAGGAGCTGCTCAACGGCAAGGACGGGGACGGAATCCCCAACGCCTATCACCTTGCGGCACTTCAGGAGAAGCTGCCCTTGGATGCCCTGCGTGCGGCCAGGTCCATCCTGGTGGACAATGCCAAGGGCTCCATCCCCATGTACACCCAGAAGGACACCTTCGGTGTGGACGGCCAGGTGGCCTGGGTCCACGGCGGGGCCCACCTTTCAAGCCAGATCATTCAAAACGCCGACGGCTCCGTCACCTTGAAGCTCAGCGGCGACATTGGCGGCGGCGTCAACACGCCAAGCACCAAGGGTGGCGCCAACGCCACGCTGACCGGGGAGTTGTCCAAGACCTACAGGTTCAACAGCCTGGAGGAGGCCCTGGCCGCCCGCGACGACATGCTCACTTCGCTGCCCCCGGACGGCTTTGGCCGGGCCTCGGAGGCGGTGAAGGATCCGGGCGGATACATTGAGGGCACCCTTGACAAGGCCGCCAAGGAGAACGGGACCACCAAGGAATACATGAGCGCCAAAGGCACGCTGTCCTTCGGCGTTGAAGGCAAGGTCAGCGAAGACGCCTCCGCGTCGGCCAAGCTGGATCTGGCCTACGAACAGAACCTCGACGACGGCACCTCCGCTGCCACCGCAACGGCCAAGGTCACCGCGAAACTTGATTTGGGTGACGGCATGAAGTTCGGCGGCAACGGTGAGGCCGGGGTTAAACTGTCCATGGACAAGGACGGCGACATTCAGAAGATGACTGTCAACCTCAAGGGCACCATTGAGGGCTCTGTCAAGGATCGCGGAGAGAATCCGGATCCCATGACCGAGCTGTTCGACGCCAAGCCGCCGGCAGAGGGGCCAAGCGTCCAGTTCAAGGGCGGTGTGCAGGGAACAGTTCAGTTGGAGCTGTACACCACCGATGAGAACCGGCACCTGGTGGAAAGCTACCTGGGCAACCTGGCCAACGGCAACCCAGTGGCCGCAGCACAGGATCTGCAGGATATTTACCACGCGTCCGCCGTCACGGCGCAGCTGAATTCAACGGTTTCCTCCGAAACCAATCTGGTGGACTTCGACTCGGGCGTGGCAAGCCTGAAGGTCGGCGGCACCAGTGAAGCGACGGTCAATGCGGGGACCGTGCATAAATCTCCCTATGATGATGACTTCCACGGCATCCGCGGGGAATCGGATTATGTCCCCAAAAAATAGCCCGGCGTCCAACAACCACACCAACACGAGAGGCTGCAGATCTTGAGCATTCAATTCAGCACCGGACTTGGACTGCAGCTGACCCTGCCCGACGGAGCCGAACGCATCGCCGAATCCAGCGCCGGCCCGCTCAGTGCCCAGTTCAGCCTGCCGGGCGGAGAAGTCGTTTCCGCAATCCGCGATGACGCCGCCGCCAGCAGCCTGGCCGGCGTCATCGCCTGGACCCAAAGCATGGCCGGCCATTACACCGCCGAATACGGGGCCGTTGAAGAAATGCAGGGCAGCATCCCCGCCCAGGACCGGGAAGGCTACGCCTACAGCGTCTGCTTCACGGATGCCGAGCAGACCCCCCGCCGGGCCACCTTGGCAGGCTGCCTGCTCCCCGGTGGCGGCTTCGCCGGAATCACGCTGCTGAGCATCAATGACGGCAGCCCCCTTGACACTGCACTGGTGCAGGAGATTGTGCACGGAATCGCCCCCGCCAACCCCTAGTCAGCACCGGCCGGGCAGCACGGGCACACCCGCCGCCGCACCCCCGCCGGCGCATCCACCGGCGCGCAAGCCGCTGGCGCCGCTGCCGACAAACACAAACCGGCACACGCAAAGAAGGGCCCCAGCAAAAGCTGGGGCCCTTCTTCAAAGAGCTACAAGTGAGTCAAAGACTACTTGAGGATCTTGGTGACACGACCTGAACCAACGGTGCGGCCGCCTTCGCGGATAGCGAAGCCGAGGCCTTCTTCCATGGCGATCGGCTGGATCAGCACGACCGACATTTCGGTGTTGTCGCCAGGCATAACCATTTCCGTGCCCTCGGGCAAGGTGATGACGCCGGTAACATCCGTGGTGCGGAAGTAGAACTGCGGGCGGTAGTTGGAGTAGAACGGGTTGTGACGCCCGCCCTCGTCCTTGGCCAGGATGTAGACGTTGGCTTCGAACTCGGTGTGCGGGGTGATGGAACCCGGCTTGACGATGACCTGGCCACGCTCAACATCTTCGCGCTTGATGCCGCGAAGCAGCAGACCACAGTTCTCGCCGGCCCATGCCTCGTCGAGCTGCTTGTGGAACATTTCGATACCGGTAACCGTGGTCTTCTGGACCGGACGGATACCAACGATCTCAACTTCAGAGTTGATCTGCAGCGTTCCACGCTCGGCGCGGCCCGTAACAACGGTTCCACGGCCGGTGATGGTGAAGACATCTTCAACCGGCATCAGGAACGGCTTGTCCTTGTCGCGGATCGGGTCCGGAACGTTGTTGTCCACTGCATCCATCAAGTCCTCAACGGACTTGACCCATACGGGATCGCCTTCCAGGGCCTTCAGGCCGGAAACGCGCACAACGGGTGCCTCGTCGCCGTCGAAGCCCTGTGAGGAGAGGAGTTCACGAACTTCCATTTCGACCAGGTCGAGGAGTTCTTCGTCATCAACCATGTCGGACTTGTTCAGCGCGACCAACAGGTAGGGAACACCAACCTGGCGGGCCAGCAGAACGTGCTCGCGGGTCTGAGCCATCGGACCGTCAGTGGCGGCAACCACCAGGATGGCACCGTCCATCTGAGCAGCACCGGTGATCATGTTCTTGATGTAGTCAGCGTGACCGGGGGCGTCTACGTGTGCGTAGTGGCGCTTCTCGGTCTGGTACTCAACGTGCGAGATGTTGATGGTGATACCGCGCTGGCGCTCTTCCGGCGCCGAGTCGATGGAACCAAAATCACGCTGCTCGTTGAGATCGGGGTACTTGTCGTAAAGTACCTTGGAAATGGCAGCCGTCAACGTGGTCTTACCATGGTCAACGTGACCGATGGTACCGATGTTAACGTGCGGCTTGGTCCGCTCGAACTTTGCCTTCGCCACGGGTTCCTCCTAGAACGTTTTCAGATGACATACTTTCAACCGCGCTATTCGCAGTCGAAATTCAAAGTAAGTCTACTGGGGGCTTTTGATATTTAAGAAATTGCTGGGTGCCAGGCGCCCGGGCCACGGCAAATGCGTGAACCAGGCGCCTGACAGGGTGCGGCTACTCGCCGCGGGCCTTCTGGATGATCTCGTCGGCAACAGCCTTCGGGACCTCAGAGTAGCTGTCGAACTTCATCGAGTACACGGCACGGCCCTGGGTCTTGGACCGCAGGTCGCCAATGTAACCAAACATGCCGGACAGGGGCACCAGGGCCTTGATGACCTTGACACCGCTTGCGTCCTCCATGGACTGCATCTGGCCGCGACGTGAGTTGATGTCACCAATAACTTCACCCATGTATTCCTCAGGGGTGCGGACTTCAACTTCCATCAACGGTTCAAGCAGAACCGGGTTGGCCATCCGAGCAGCTTCCTTGAACGCCATGCGACCGGCAATCTTGAAGGCCATTTCGGAGGAGTCAACATCGTGGGACGCACCGTCAAGCAGTGTGGCCTTGATGCCGACCATGGGGTAGCCGGCCAGCACGCCGTCAGGCAGTGCGGACTGGATGCCCTGGTCAACGCTGGGGATGTATTCGCGCGGAACACGGCCACCAGTGACCTTGTTCTCGAACTCGTACATTTCGCCTTCGGCAGTATCCAAAGGCGCAATGGCGATCTGGATCTTGGCGAACTGGCCGGAGCCACCGGTCTGCTTCTTGTGCGTGTAGTCGTGCTTGACCACAGCGCGCTTGATGGTTTCACGGTAGGCAACCTGCGGCTTGCCAACGTTGGCTTCCACGTTGAACTCGCGGCGCATGCGGTCCACCAGGATGTCCAGGTGGAGCTCGCCCATGCCGCCAATTTCAGTCTGGCCGGTGTCTTCGTTGAGGTTGACGGTAAACGTCGGGTCCTCTGCGGAGAGCTTCTGGATTGCCGTGGAGAGCTTCTCCTGGTCACCCTTGGTCTTCGGCTCAATGGCAACGAAGATCACGGGAGCGGGGAAGGTCATCGACTCCAGGACAATCTGGTTGGCCGGGTCGCACAAGGTGTCACCGGTGGTGGTGTCCTTGAGGCCGATCACGGCGTAGATGTGACCCGCGTGGATCTCATCAACAGGCATTTCCTTGTTGGCGTGCATCTGGAAGAGCTTGCCAATGCGTTCCTTTTTGCCCTTGGTCGAGTTCATCAGCTGGGTACCGGAGGTTGCCCGCCCGGAGTACACGCGGATGAAGTTCAACTGGCCAAAGAAGGGGTGGGTGGCAATCTTGAACGCGAGTGCGGAGAACGGTGCCTCCTCGTTGGGCTCACGGGTGAGCTCAACTTCCTCGTCGCGGGGATCGTGGCCCACCATGGCGCCAACGTCCAAGGGGTTGGGCAGGTAGTCAATGACTGCGTCGAGCATGGGCTGCACGCCGCGGTTCTTGAATGCCGAACCACAGAAGACCGGGTAGATCTCCGAGTTCACCGTCAACTTGCGAATGCCGGTCTTGAGTTCCTCAACGGAAGGCTCTTCGCCTTCGAGGTACTTCTCCATGAGCTCTTCGGAGGACTCGGCAACTGCCTCAACGAGGGCTGCGCGGTACTCTTCGGCCTTTTCCTGAAGATCCGCGGGGATCTCCTGGACTTCGTAGGCAGCACCCATGGTGACGTCACCCTTGGAGTCGCCGGCCCAGACAAACGCCTTCATGCTCAGCAGGTCAACGACGCCGGTGAATTCGCTTTCAGCACCAATGGGCAGCTGCATTACCAGCGGCTTGGCACCGAGACGGTTGATGATGGTGTCCACGGTGAAGTAGAAGTCAGCACCAAGCTTGTCCATCTTGTTGACAAAGCAGATACGCGGAACGTTGTACTTGTCAGCCTGACGCCAAACGGTCTCGGACTGGGGCTCAACGCCTTCCTTGCCATCAAAAACAGCGACGGCGCCGTCAAGCACGCGCAGTGAGCGCTCAACCTCGACGGTGAAGTCAACGTGGCCGGGTGTGTCAATGATGTTGATCTGGTTGTTGTTCCAGAAGCAGGTCACGGCGGCGCTCGTGATGGTGATGCCGCGTTCCTTTTCCTGTTCCATCCAGTCGGTCGTCGAAGCGCCGTCGTGCGTTTCGCCGAGCTTGTGGTTCACACCCGTGTAGAACAGGATGCGCTCAGTTGTAGTGGTCTTGCCGGCATCAATGTGGGCCATGATGCCAATGTTGCGGACCTTGTTAAGGTCTGTAAGCACGTCCTGTGCCACGGTTTCTCCCTCGTTTAGAGATGAGCTAAGAAAGCTGCCGGCGGGTTGGCCGCCGGCAGCCTCATGACTCTAGTTACCAGCGGTAATGAGCGAAGGCCTTGTTGGACTCTGCCATCTTGTGGGTATCTTCGCGGCGCTTGACAGCGGCACCAAGACCGTTGGAAGCATCCAATACTTCGTTGCGCAAGCGCTCCGTCATGGTCTTCTCGCGGCGTGCCTTGGAGTAACCAACCAACCAACGCAGAGCCAGGGCGGTCTGACGACCGGGCTTGACCTCGACGGGGACCTGGTAGGTTGCGCCACCAACACGGCGGGACTTGACCTCAAGGCTGGGCTTGATGTTTTCCATGGCCTTCTTCAAGGCAACCACGGGATCAGCACCGGTCTTTTCGCGTACACCTTCAAGGGCACCGTAAACGATGCGCTCTGCAGTGGACTTCTTGCCGTCTACCAGAACCTTGTTGATCAGCTGTGTGACCAGGGGGGAACCGTATACGGGATCTACAACTAGCGGCCGCTTGGGGGCCGGACCCTTGCGAGGCATATTACTTCTTCTCCATCTTTGCACCGTAGCGGCTGCGGGCCTGCTTGCGGTTCTTGACGCCCTGGGTATCCAATGCACCGCGGACAATCTTGTAACGAACACCGGGAAGGTCCTTCACACGGCCTCCGCGAACAAGCACGATGGAGTGCTCCTGGAGGTTGTGGCCCACACCGGGGATGTAGGCGGTGACTTCCACGCCACCGTTAAGGCGCACACGTGCAACCTTGCGCAGAGCCGAGTTCGGCTTCTTCGGGGTGGTGGTGTAGACGCGCGTGCAGACGCCGCGGCGCATGGGGCTGCCCTTCAGTGCGGGAGCCTTGGTCTTGGTGACCTTGGGTGTCCGGCCCTTTCGGACCAGCTGGTTAATCGTAGGCACTTTCGTGTTCTCCGTTTTTTCTCGAGAGGTTTCTCGCTTTGCCTGCCCGGTGGCCCGCATGGTGCAGCCGCTGGGATGTGGCGATTTACTGGTAGTCGCAGACTTGGCGACTTCACAGCGCCCAGGCATGCAAAAATGTGGCATTCGCTGTACAAGAACCGTACAACCCGGACCCGCATCCGCTCCCCGCGAAGGGAATTGACACTCTTATCCACTGCCACACTAACAATTACTCATTACACTACCATGCCGGAGGCCGCCGGCTGAAATCGATGCAAGCGCCGATCCTTGACAGCTTCCCGCCGGTGGCCCAGTCTCAGATGTACTCCACGGCGTGGACAACGCCGGGCGCGGTGACGGGACTTTTGCAGAGGGTGTGGCTGGTTCATGGCTGAGGCGGATTTGGTGCTTGAGGGCGGCGGCGCGAAGGGGCCGGCACTGGTGGGTGCGGTGGCGGCGCTGGCCGGGGCCCGGGACCCGTATGTCTTTCACCGGGTGGCGGCGGCCTCGGCCGGGGCCATTGTGGGAGGACTGTTGGCGTCAGGGCTGGAGGTCTCCCAGATCAAGGCCATCATGGATGGCCTTGACTTTGCCAAGTTCAAGGACAATGCCGGCCTGCTGGGGCATGTTCCGCTGCTGGGCCCCGCCGCGGGGCTGCTGTTCCATCAGGGGATGTACAGCGGTGAATACCTGCACCGCTGGATCACTGAACTGCTGGCGGCCCAGGGCGTCTACACCTGGGCGGACCTCAGGCACGAGGACCCCGGCAGCGCCCTGCCGCTTCGGCAGCGCTACAAGCTTGTGGTGATCGTCTCGGATGTCTCCCGCGGGATCATGCTGCGTCTGCCGTGGGACTACGAAAAACTGCTCGGCGTCGATCCGGACACCGCCTTGGTTGCCGACGCCATCCGGGCCTCGGCGTCCATACCTTTTTTCTTCCGGCCCTGGAACATGCCCACGGATCCGGCAGTGACCGGCCATGACCACATTGTGTGCGTGGATGGAGGGCTGCTGTCCAACTATCCGCTGTCGATCTTCGACAGAACCGACGGGAAGCTGCCCAGGTGGCCCACCCTGGGGGTCAAGCTTTCCGGCCGGAACACCATCCGCGACCAGGCCTGGAACCCGGACAACAACAGCTTCGAACTGGCCAAATCGCTGCTGATCACCTTGCTGGGCGCTCAGGACCGCAGCTACATCAGCGATCCCCAGGCGTCCTCCCGGACCATTTTTGTGGACACCTCCAAGCAGCGCGCCACGGATTTCAAGCTGACACAGCGCGAGAAGGATGCAATGTACGCCACAGGCGAAGCCAGCGGAAAAAAGTTCCTTGCCGGCTGGGACTGGGAAAAGTGGAAAAGCGGCGACTACCGCCGGTAGCGGGGTGGATCCGCCTTAAAGCCCGACGGCGGTTGGCTGGTTTCGCAGGGAAA
>NZ_JBHUYE010000022.1:0-51778 GCF_042668835.1 Specibacter sp. NPDC057265 | reverse complement strand
GGAGGAATTCGAGCGTATCTACTATGATGAAAATTCCGGCTCGTTACCCGACGCTGCCGCCCACAAAACGGCGGCATGATTTCCGGGACGGTTCATATTGATGATTGCGTAGGTGTGGGTGCGTGAGTGAGTGTCGATACCGATGACGTAGTCGTATTTTTCTGCCACGATGGTCATAGCGGTGATCCTTCTTTCCAGTCGCGTGCCGTTATTGGTGGCACCGGTCTGGTATTGAAGTCTTGTCCGGCAAATCTCTAATGAGGCACGCAACCGCGTGGTTGCGGCCAACCTTTTATCAAGCCACGGCAAGGGGTCAGGCTGGTGCCGCCCCCTCAGGCGGACGAGTCGTGGAAAAGTCACCTGAAGCTCAGGGACTGATGTAGCGCGAGTCACGTATTCGAGGGCGAAACCAATCCTGCCAGCGGGTACCAGACCTGCCAACACCCATTAGAGATGTAGCGAGATTACACACCTACCCCCGGACCGCCCGTACCACCTACCCGGACTGGCCGTACCCTAAAGTCGTATTTGCCACCTGACCATCCACCAAGACACAGCGAAACCGGCAGCTGTTTCTGACATGGCCCGGCCTGAGCGGATCACGGCATCCACCAGATGGTCTCGGAGCCTGCTCGTGGAACGTGCCCGAGCAGGGACTTGGGTGGTGGATACAAAGAATGACGGCCGCTGGCACTGCAACTCTTGGCAGTACCAGCGGTACTTTCGCCACAACACTTCAATCCGGCCGGCAACGGGAATGTCGCGGATGCGTTGGAAGCGGCGTTCCTTCCGGCGTGTGGCCACGACACCACAACTCGGGCTCCCGGGCGGTTGCTCGCTTTCAACAAGAACTTGGCGGTAACCATCATCAGTCACGGTTGTTGATATGACGTGGTAGTCGGGCAGGTTGAAAAGGGTTGTGGCAGCGTCGACTACCAAAACGGTAGGCTCGTTCAAGGCTCGTGGTCCTGTTCCAAGTTGAATGCTTAGACACATTCATCCCAGCAGGGCCACGGGCCCTTTGCAAAGCTAAATCAAGAACTCAAACCCCCACCAACCACGAAGAGCCCCAAAACAAAGCCCCCGGCTCAAAAAATTACATCGTGATGTCAGGAGCCCTGAACCCTAATTAAAAGAGAACAAACAACCAAAAATATACGAGTATTGGTGGCATTCGTATGTGATAAATCGTTAGACATGTAGAACACTTGTCAGATTTTCGACAAGGTGTCCTGCCACAACTTGATGCCCCGCAGGACTGAGGTGGAGCTCATCGTAAAAGTATTTTGACTGGCCGTTAACTATTTGCTGAACGTCGATTAGTGGAATCGCATAATCTAGCGCCGTCTGCTTTAGGAGTGCAATCCATTGCCGGCGTCTGACCATTCCTCTGCGGAACCAGTCCTCACGTTCGTGATAGTTCTGCTTAAAAATAGGGTCGGTCTCATAGTCTCCTTCTCTATATGGCGTCGTCGCGAAGACTAGATGTAGACCCAAATGCCGCGTGGTTGAAACTAATAACTTAAGCACTGACTCTGCTGAAGCCATGCCGCGAGGAATGTCTACGTGACCCGCTTCCCCCGGAGGAAGAATTGTCGCACCGCGAGGTGTATTGCTCCAATAAGATCCCTGTTTATAAAGGTAGTCCCGATCGCTATGGGGTCCGAAGAATACGATCGTACCGCCCGGACCCGTCAAGGGGTAAACTTTATTGAGGATCACATTAATGAGCTGAAGTGTAGTAGAACCCGAGTAGCCGCCGTTTCGAAACTGAACGGAATGTCCTGCTTTGATTAGTTCCCGCTCAGCAACGGAAATGAACCGGTCCTGTTCGGGGCTATATACTGATTCGACAAAAGAATCACCGAGAAAAATTACCTGTCGAGGATCGGGCATCAAAGAATTCCCGGTTTCAATAAAGCCATTCAGGTCCGTGCGGCAACGAAAAGGTCCAGACCCCAGTGTCCCGTCAGTGCGCGCCAGATACTCCGGCGTGGGAACGCACATTTGGTCACTACCGGGCCTGTATTCTTTTAGTCTGATTACGCGCTTAGCCATACGTACTCCCAAATAAACTATTTTTTAAATTAATGAACTAACAAACGGATAAAAAATGCATAATATCACGAGGTGAGTACAGGATCCGCTACAACTCTCCCTCTAATTTCAGGAAACCCTGGCAGTCCACAAAGCTCTTCCTGTAGCTTGGAATAGTAGCTGGGCTGGTAGTGAAGGGGGCCGGGCCCCCAGGGATGATCGGCATCTCCTATGAGTCCAGCCGACAATCCAGAAATCTTAACCACGTCCATAACTTCACAGAAAACAGCCTCTAGTTTTTCCCAACGAAGATTGAGTGAACTTATTTCTTTGCTAGAAAATCGCCCAATTTTGTCGGTAGTGACGTACAACGAAGTTGCCCTAGCCTGGTTAACTACTATCAGACTGGAAGGAAAACTCTTCTCCCTAAATCTCTTGAACTTTATTGCGGCTGCTCTGAACTCCTCAATGTATTCTTCTTCATTATTTTTCATGCTTATAACCAATGGGTCATTTAAGGAACTGTAATAATCGGACGCTTGAAGCTTCCACTTATTGTTTGTCACCAAAGATTCACCCAGCTTCAATGCACCGTATTTGGCATCGGCCAAAAAGTCGATCAAAATAATGTCAGGAGAGTCTTCCGCGAGCTGTTTAAGGAACGATTTATCAAAGTCTTTCATCGTTATGGCTCGGGAGTGACGATCGAGATCAGAAAACTCGTCCTCCGATACGTGAACGGGGGAGGACATTAGCGATGTCAGGCTGCTCTGATAATATTCACTGTGGAGTGTATATAAATCTTTCCATTTGGGAACTAGTTTGGAATTAAATAAGTCGCGTGTAACGCAAGCTCCAAACACAGCTATCTGTGGCTTTTCGGCTTCGCTCGTGTCTTTTGTAAATTCTATGGTTCTGCCGGTATCTTTACTGAAAACTGAGTCGCCAAACCGCGCGCTAATGCGGACATTGTAAAGCCCGGGAAGTACGTGGCTGGCACTTACGCCCCGATATTTGAGTGTTGCAAAATATGATTTTGTATAATCATTCCATATATCGTCTATCATGGAGCTTGTTATTGCACGATGATCGCTAGCCAATGGTATTGTGTACTGCGTATCGCCCGTCTTGGGGTCGGAAAGAACAATGTAATAGGAAACGTCGTTATAATTGGGCGTCGCAAAACCTGGTTGTATAAAGTAGCCGCTTATGAATATTGTCTTTGATTCTAAGCGTAACTCTTCAACGTTGAAGATGGTGTCCTTGGAATCGAATCCGAGCGGGGAACGCCTAATAATACAAATGCCTGATTTGCTAGATGATATCTTGACGAGATCGTTTTTGACGATATTCCACGAAGATATACTCTTTGCTGACGTCGCCGGAACTGTTTTTTGTACCCCGCCGTGCTGTACGGATAATTTTAGGTAGGAAACTCCCAACGGAACAGCATCTAAATTGATTCCCTTAAACCCCGGTGTGGCAATAGCTGCATGAGAGTAGTCGCAGTACTCTGCCTCGTAATACAGATAAGAGAGGTTTGGATCTTTTACTGTTCCAAGGGAAAGGTGCCTTGAACCTTCAGGTGAGTCTAGGACCAGGTTTACTCTGACGCTCGAGTGTGACTCGGCTGCATTGCCCTTGACAAATGAATGCCCTTCAATGAAGAGCCGGTCATTGTCAATATCTACGCGTGTGAGGCTTTCTACAACTTCAGTTCGTTTACGTACATCGTCGATCGTTGGCTGTCGAATTGAGGATTGAAAAGCATCCGATCCATTGGTGACCTTGCCGAATTGGGGAACAGCTCGCTCGGTAATTGAACTTAGAATTGATATGATCAACGGTACGTTGTATCGTGAGACGATGCTATGACCGTCTACTATTGGACTTTTTGTTTCTATATAGTTAAAGTTTGAATATTTTGTGAGTCTGTCTATATAGGGCGCAACCTGATCCGCGTGTTGGGGATCGGCTTCCGATGAAAAAAGATAAATATTTCTCATCATCTCTTGATCACTAGAGATAAGGTCCGTTAGAGTTGCATCGAGTTTGTCAATCTCCTTTGCGGTTCCACTGCCCGTCATATGTTGGAGGACGGTAGGCCAGTGTTTATTTATATATGTCCCAATTTGGAACTGCGGGACTACGGAAATGATGGCTCCGTAGTTATATCTAAGCCCATAATAAATTGCCGCCGATCCACCCTTGGAAAATCCAGCCACAGTAACGTCACTTGTATTTAGTCCGAGGTTGATCCTAAATTTCTCTATTAGATCGAAAACAGCACGTTCAATCTGGTCGTTCATGTGCGTATTCAGATAATAACTGTAGTTATCATAGAATCGGTCTTGAATCCACAGTATATTAGCTCTTAGGCTGTCGGAGCTGCTGCCACTGAGGTCATAAGTGTCTTTCTTGCGAAATCCGGAGAATATCACAATTAGGTGCCGTCTGTCTTGCTTCGCTGGACGGAACTTGTAATCAATGTCAATATCTTTAGGGCTGTTGACACAGGTAGGATCTTCAGTGACTTTGTCACTGGTTTGATGCACTGTCTTTTCGGCATTAATGTTATTTGGAATCATTATTTACTTATCCTCGAGATAATCTTGGCTTCAATGATCTGGGCGTTTGCCGCGATTAGGTCATCTGCAACGTCGATTTCGACTGCATAGAAGGCGCTGATGTCCACTGGAGCCCACTGGACGTCGTCATTTTTGACAGTGAGCTCGACGCCACCTTCAAAGTAGTCTTGCTCGTCGACTGTCTTGAGGCGCTTTATCAGGGCCTTCTTGTCCTGCTTAGCCACATAGTTGATTCCCACAGCTTCACCTAGGGCAATATTTTGCGGGACGCGCTTGGAGAGTTCTTTGATGTAGCCGTCCTCGCCAACCGTGTACTTGACCTCTTCATCTGAAACGGACGAGACGTCTACAGTAATGAACGACTTGCCGGCAGCCATATGAGGTCGCAGCAGTTCCAGTATGGCTGGGTCAAAAACCACATCACCGTTCAACCACAGCACTCCGCCCTTGGTGGAGTTTGCCAAAGCCTTGAGCAGGCTCTTTGAGGTGTTGGTTTGATCAAAATTCTCGTTGTAGACAAAAGACGCATCCGGAACATGTTCCATGACTTGTTCCATCTTGTAGCCCACCACAATGGTGAGGCGAAGTTTTTTGCCAAACACGGCTCTCAAGTTGTCCACTTGCTGCTGCATGATGGTCCGGCCGTCCACCAGCTTGGTCATGGGCTTGGGATGCGGTCTGGCCAAACGCGTACCCATCCCCGCGGCAAGGATGACCACTTGCACCGTCATGAGCTAAATTCCACGAGGCGCTTGCCCAGGCCCACGAGCTCGGCGATGGCCGCTACGGTGCGTGCGGCCGCCTGGCCATCGCCGTAGGGATTGACGGCTGTGGCCATCAAATCAAAGTATTCGTTATCCGTCAGTAGGCCGTTCACTTCATCGACAATGGTGTCTTCCTCAGTGCCGATCAACTTCACTGTTCCTGCCACCACGGCTTCGGGGCGTTCGGTGTTATCCCGCATGACTAGGACCGGCTTCCCCAAGCTGGGCGCCTCTTCCTGCACTCCGCCCGAGTCGGTCAGGACCAGGTGGGAGAGGGCGATCATGCGCGTGAACTCACCATAGGCCAGGGGCTCCGTCACGATGACGTTGCTCTTGTCCCTAATGGCTGGCAGGACCGCTTTGCGTACCAAAGGGTTCTTGTGGGCCGGCAGCACAATCATCAGGTCCGGATGAGCGTCAGCCAAGCGCGCCAGAGCGCTCCCCACGCCCCGCATGGTGTCGCCTTGATTCTCCCGGCGGTGCGTGGTGACCAGCAAAATTTTTTGGCCCGTGGCGGCCAGCTTTTCAAGGGCTGGGTCCGTAAAGGGGACCTGCTTGTTCACCGTGGACAAGAGCGCATCAATGACCGTGTTGCCCGTGACCACGATGTCAGCCTCGGCAACACCTTCGTTCAAGAGGTTCTGCTTGGATGTGCCGGTGGGGGCCAGGTGCAAACTGGCGATTTGCGTGGTGATTTTCCTGTTCGCCTCCTCCGGGAAAGGAGAAAACAAGTTGTGGCTGCGCAGACCTGCCTCGGCATGCACCACGGGGATGCCGCGGTAGAACGCGGCAATGGCGGCAGCCGTCGACGTGGTGGTATCGCCTTGGACGACAACCACGTCCGGTGCATTCTTGGCGAATAAATCATCCAATCGTTTGATGGTCCGGGACATGATGCGGGACAGGGTCTGTCCCTGCTTGAGGATCTTCAAGTCATGGTCCGGCGTGATGTCAAACAGCTCGTTGACCTGATCCAACATTTCGCGGTGCTGCCCGGTCACCGTCACTACGCACTCAAAGTGCTCCGAAGCCTTCAAAGCGGCCACGATGGGCGCCATTTTGATGGCCTCCGGTCGAGTCCCATAGATCGGCATGACAATAGGCATAGTTCCCCCACTAAGTGAAATAGTATTCATCAAAGATTAGCCGAGAATTTACCCGGCCTTCGCTGTGCCGCTGTTATGGGGGCGTTAGCGAATGGGGGAGTCGCACTCTGGATTGACAATGACCGTGGCCAAGCCGGCGCTCTCAATCACAAAGCGCTTGAGCCACTGCCCTGCTGAGAGTTGCGGCTCAGTGGCAACCATCTGCACTTTTGACGGTGTGCATTGCCGCATCAAACGCTCTGAACGAACCACATGATATTTGGATGTCACCACCACTATGGAATCCCAACCATACTGCGTGGCTAATTGGCCAATAACATCGGCCTCGCCGCGGGTATCCATGCTGGAGGGCATAAAACAAATAACGTCCGGGTAAATGGCCTTGTTGCTGTGGGTATCGCAGTACTCGTCTGCTGTGGCGTTGCCTTTGGTGTCCGTATTGGAAAGAACCAAATACGGGGCATCAATTTCGGACCGCACCAGCATCGCGTCCAGCAGACGCTCCTTGCTCGCCCCACCCAGCATGACCACGGCATCGGCCTGGGTTGGCGTGGGCGGGTGCACATTGTAGAAAAGCTGGAAAGCCGTCACCAGCCACACCAGTGCCAGCGCAACCACGGCAGCCAGGGACCAGCCCAGCAGGGGCCGTTTGTTGGTGGTGGGCATGTCTTTAGCGCAGCAGTTCCACGCCGGGAAAGTCCAACTCCGGGAACAACGGGACAAGAGCCAAGGCCAGGCACACAATAGCAACCACAGCAGCGGCAGTGAACAGCAAAGCCAACACCCGGCGCTTGTTGCGAACCGAGTTGTCAATGTTGCGGTTCAGCCGCCGGAACGACGGCTGGGCAACACGACGGCGGCCACTTGCTGGCAGCTTCTTGGCCCGGGACATTGCACTCCATCAGTAATTTGCGGACTTTGCCCAGAATTTGTGATTTTAGGCCGGTGGATAGTCTACCGTGACCGGCTCAGACCAAGGCGCAGTCCGGCACCGTTCCGCCATTCCCCGCTGCACCACACGCCTGCGTGGATTAAGCTGGCCGGATGAGAACTGAATTCCTCCGCATCCATGGCCAAGAGCTGTATTCGGAAGTTGCCGGCGCGGGGGAGCCTGTTTTGCTGCTCCACGGGGGATTTTGTTCCCTGGAAAACCTGCGGGAACTGGCCAACACGCTGATGCAGGAGTACCAGGTTTTTGCCTATGAACGCCCAGGCCACGGGCGCTCGGCCGATCTTGCCGGTGACTACAGTTATGCGCGCGGGCTAACTGACACGCTTGCCTACCTTGACGCCCAAGGCTTGAAGTCGGTGCATGTGGTCGGTTACAGCGACGGTGCCATCCTTGGCCTCCTGCTGGCCTTGGAACACCCGGAACGGGTGCGTTCGCTCGTAGCCGTCAGCGCCAACTTGGATCCCGACGTCTTCACTCCGGCCGCCGGAGACGGCCCACGGTTGGACGCCCCGCCGCCGTCCGCGGCAGTGGGGGAGCAGGAGCCGGATTTGGAGCGCCTGCACTACGGGCGGCTTTCCCCGGATGGTGCCGGCCATGCCGAGGTGGTGTTGGCCAAACTCATGCGCCTGTGGACCACTGAGCCCCGGATTGAACCGGCCCGTCTTGCGTCCATCACGGCGCCCACGCTCATCATGTCAGGGGACCGGGACTCCATCCCGCCTGCCCACAGCCTGCTGATGGCGGCCTCCATTCCGGGCGCGCAGCTGGCCATTGTGCCGGGAACCGGCCATGGGCTGATTGCTCAACGCCCGGAGCTCATCCATACCCTCATCCGGGACTTCCTGGCCCAGGTGTGACGCACGTGGGCTAACCCCGCGAGCGCCGCAGCAGCCACACAAAGTAGGGCCCGCCAATGAGGGCAATCATGAGTCCGGCGGGTATTTGAGCCGGGGCGATGAGGGTGCGGCCCAGGATGTCGGCCACGGAAACCAGCAGGGCGCCCAGCAGCATGGAGACCGGGATGAGCCTGCCGTGCCGGGCTCCCACCAGGGCGCGCGCCAAGTGCGGCGCCACCAGCCCCACAAATCCGACCGCGCCAATGGCCACCACGCTCAAGGATGCCAACACGGCAGCCACGGCCAGCAGAAGCAAACGTGTCCGCTCGGACCGGATGCCCAGAATGCGCGGGGTGTCCTCATCAATGGCCAGCAGATCCAGTTGGCGGCGCATGAGGAACAACAACGGCACAGCAAGGACCACCGCCATGGCCACCGGGGCCACATCCGGGAGCGTCCTTCCGTAGGTGGTGCCGGAGAGCCAGGTTAAAATCCGGGGCGTGTTCCACGGATCGGCACGCAGCAGCAGGAAAGTGGTCAGGGCGCTGAGGCCATAACCACAGCCAATGCCTATCAACACAAAACGATCCGGCAGGAATCCGCCCCGCCACGCCAACACGGCAATCAGGGCGAAGGTGGCCAGTCCCATCACCACCGCCATGATGATCAGCAGGGGACGTCCGCCAGCCCCGGAGGTCACCACGCTGACGGCGCCCAATCCGGCCCCGGCAGTGATGCCAAGCAAACCAGGCTCCGCCAGCGGATTGCGCACGCTCGCCTGCACCACGCAGCCCGCCAAACCCAGTGCCGCGCCCGCCAGGGCGGCGGCGGCAACCCGCGGTCCGCGTTCATTCAATGCCCGGGCAATCAAGTCAGGTGCGTCGCCTTGGAACCACAACCCCAGATCGCCCAGACGCAGCCAAAGACTGCCTGCCAGCAGCCCCAACACCACGGCTATGAGCAGCAGCACCGTGGCGCTCAGCAGGGCAATGAGAAAGCGGCGGCGGGAGTGGATGCCCACGCGCGTGTGCGGCGGTTGGCGGATGGGTCCGGAATCCCGCATCCGCAGTGCGAGGATGACAATCACCACCGCGCCCAGCATCGCCGTCGGAATTCCCGTGGGGATGGAGGTGGCGCCTTCAGCGCTGAGGATGCCGCGCAACACGGCGTCGGCGAGCAGGATCAACAACGCGCCCAACAATCCCGACACCGGCACCAGCAACAGGTGCCGGTGCAGCGCCTGCACGCGATTGGCCAGGAGGCGGGCCAGGACCGGGGCCCCCAGGCCCACAAAGGCGATGGGCCCGGCCAGGGTGACGGAAATGCTGGTCAGCAACACGGCGCAAATCACGGCCATGAGCCGCGTTGAACGGATGGGCACACCCAGCGTTACCGCGGTGTCGTCGCCCAGCTTCAACACGTCCAGCCGGCGGCACAACAACAGCGCCACGCACAGGACCACAATGATGACGGGTGCGGCCCGGACCGAGGCGTCAAGGTTCAACTGGGCCAGGGAGCCGCTGCCCCAGGCGAACAGGCCGGTGGTGTTTTCCTTGAACAGGATCAGCAACATGGCCGTGGCGGCGTCCAGGGCCATGGCCGTGGCCGAGCCCGCCAAAATAAGCCGGGTGGTCCCATTGCCGGCGCTGTTCCCGGCCAGGCCCAGCACCAAGGCAGCTGCCAGCAGGCCGCCGACAAAGGCCACGCCGCTGGAGGCCCACAGCGGCACGGCCAAGCCGAAGGCGGCCACGAGCGAGAGCGCAAAGTAGGAGCCGGCCGTGACGGCCAAGGTGTCCGGGGACGCCAGCACGTTCCGGGTGATCGACTGCAGCAGAACGCCGGCCACACCCAGGGCAAAGCCCACCGCCACGCCGGCAAACAGGCGGGGGAGCCGCGAGCCGGTCACCACATCACGTACCGGCACCCCACCCACGCTCTCCTGCGCTCCGTTGAGCAGACACAGCAAATCACGCGGACCCACACCGGAGGTGCCCTGGGTCAAATGCCACAGACCCACCGCCACAATGGCAAGGGCCAAAATGCCCAGCACGCCAAGCCCCGCGGCAGTGCCGCGGGGCTTGGCGTTGGGCTGCAAGGGCTGGGCCTCAGCCCTTGCGGTGTGGGAGGGAGCGCTCACCCCTCGAGTGCGTCGACGAAGGCGTCAATGGCCTGCTGGCATGACAGCGGTCCGCCGGCTCCCCAAACCCCTGCCGGGAAGGCGTAGGCCCGGTTTTCCTTGACGGCCGGAAGTGCGCTCCAGATCGGGTTCTTGGCCAGTTCCTTCACGTAGCTGTCCGCCGTGTCGTCGTTGGAGTAGAACAAGTTCGCCGTACCCACCGCCGTCAGGCCCTCAATGTCCGTCTGGCCCAAGCCGTAGGACGGGTCCACGCCGCCGCTGCCGTAGCTCTTGTCAATTTCATCGGTCCAGGCGGTCTTCATGCCCAGCTCTTCGCCGAGCGCGGTGAACAAGGCACCCTTGCCATAGGGGCGGATGGTGACGTTGCCGCCCTCAATCCAGCCGTCAAAGAACAGGAAGTCCTGCGTGGGCAGCCCGGCAGTTGCCACCTTCGCCTTCGCGTCGCTGAGGTGCGCATCAAAGCCGGTCAAGACCGCTTCGGCCCGCTCGGTGCGGCCCGTGGCCTCGGCGATCATGGAAAACACGTTTTTCATGTTGCCAATGGGATCGGCGCCATTGGCGCCGAGGGTGGCCAGCACCGGCACGCCGCGCTGCTCCAAGGTGGTGATGAGTTCATCGTCGGCGCTGAAGGCTTCAATGATGATCAAATCGGGATTTGTGGCGTAGAGGGTGTCCAGGTCGGGCTCGCCGCGGGTGCCAATGTCAGCCACACCCTCGGGGATGGTCTCGGCGCTGACGTAGGTGCCGTAACCGGCGGAATCTGAAACGGCAACGGGGGCCACGCAGAGCGTGAGCGCGTCCTCAATCTGTTGCCATTCCAAAACGGCGATCCGTTCTGCGGGCTTGTCCAGTTCCACGGTGCGGCCCACGCCGTCGGTCAGGGACACGGCGTCGGTGGAGGTGGCAGTGGTGTCCGCCGAGCAATCCTGGGAGGCGGCTGCGACGGTGTCATTTCCGGCGCTGTCAACAGTGGTGGTGCCGCAGCCGGTGAGGGCCAAAGCGGCCACGGCCAAGGTTGCCGCGGCAGCCGTGAGGGAGGGAATACGGAGCATGGGTGATTCTTTCAGGTTGGGAGCTTTAGGAAAAATGGGGGGATCCGGCGCGCACCCGGGACGAATGGCGCCCCAGCGGATCAATGCGGAGCCGATGGGCGCGTTCATCGAAGCTGACCTCCACACGGATGGAATAGACCTGGCCAATGTTGCCGGCGGTGAGCACTTCCCGGGGAGGGCCGGACGCGTGGATTTTTCCTGCGGACAGCAGGAGCAAATCATCTGCAATGCGGGCTGCGTGGTCCAGATCGTGCAACACGATGCCCACGGCCACGCCATGGTCGTCGGCCAGCTCGCGGACCAGATCCAGGGTTTCCATTTGGTAGCGCAGATCCAGGTGGTTGGTGGGCTCATCCAACAGCACCACACCGGTCTCCTGCGCCACGCAGGCTGCGAGCCACACCCGCTGGACCTCGCCCCCGGAGAGTTCCCCGACCGGCCTGTCGGCCATGGCGTCCACTCCCGTGGCAGCCATGGCATGGTCAATGGCGCTGCGGTCCTTGGCATCCAGCCCGGCAAAACCACGCCGGTGCGGGTGGCGGCCAAAGGCCACCACCTCACGCACCGTCAATCCCTGGGGAGCGGGCCGGGACTGGGAGAAAAGAGTGACTTCCTTGGCAAATTGGCGGGCCGAAAGCAGGGCTGCGGGCCGCTTCGCCGCACCGTCGCGCCCGCCCAATGCCACGTGGCCGGCATCCATGCGGTGCAGGCGGGCCAGGGAGCGCAGGAGTGTGGACTTTCCGCTGCCATTGGGGCCCACGAGTGCCGTCACCCGGCCGGGTGCGAGGGTGAGGGACACGCCGTCGACCACTGTTTGCTTGCCATAGCGCAACACCAGCTGTTCCCCCTGCAGGGACGTGCCCGGCATCATGGTGCGCAGCCGGGGCGCGGCGCACGGGCGCAGTGGTTGGCGTGCAGCAGGGGTGCGGGGTGCATGGGTACCTCGGGCAGAAGCGGAAAATGTGACGGCGTGCAGGCCCATCCGGGCCAGCGGCATGCGCTTCCCGCAATCACTTACTTAGGGTCGCCTTGCCTAACAAAGTATATGGTTGCCCGGGAGTGTCCGCAATCGTGAATTCAGGACACACCACGCGGAGTAACGGACACGCGCCCTTTAACGCACCGGGCCCATGAACGTGCCCGGGGTGGCTCCCATGACCTGCCGGAAGGCGGCAATAAAGGAGCTGGACTGGGCGTAGCCCAGCTGCTCCGAGGTGCTGCGGATGTCCCAACCCCCGGTCAGCAGTGCCAGCGCCTGATGCATGCGCACGGCACGCCGCCACTGGGCAAAGGACAAGCCGGTGCTGTGGCGGAAGGCGCGCGTAATGGTGCGCCCGCTGATGCCCAGCAGCAGGGCCCAGTCCTCCAGCGAGCGGCCATCGGCGGGGTCATGGAGCAGCGTCTGGGTGATCGGATCAATCCGGCTGTCGTCCGGGACGGGGAGTTGCCGTTGTTGCCTGGATGGTTTGAGGACGTCGAACACCACTGACTCGGCCCGGGCCCGGGCCGCAGGGGAAAGTTCAGTGCTGGCCAAATGCCTGAGCAGGGATTCCAGCAGCGGGTCCATGGTGATCACTGTGGGCGCATCGAAAACCACCGGGATGCGGTGCGGGGTGAAGAAGGCGCTATGGAATTGAACGTTGGCGGTAAGCCGGCCGGCGTGGATCAATCCGGCAGGCAGCCAGAGGCCTTCGCCCTTGGACACCGTGAACAGTTGCTCTGCCACGCGTGCGCTCAAGGTGCCGTTGCCCACCCAGACCAATTCATGCAGGGGGTGGCGGTGCGGTTCCCATTCCAAGGGGGAGTGCACATTTTCCGATTCGGCATAAATGGCAAAGGAATCACGCATGTTCTGCGGCTGGCTCTGTCCACGGCGCACCACGGTGCTGGGCTCCCGCGGCCACGCACCGGGCCCGGCGGGCGGAGAAAGTCTCATGCGGGCGAGTGTACCGTCAGCGGTTGTGCGCCGGCGGCCGGCGGGGAAGTTGGTGTTGATGCCCATCACATGTGTATTCTTATTTGGCCGCCACTATCGGCGGCTGTCATCGGGATTGTAACTTTCGGCAATAACCTGGGACGCCACGCCTCTCGCATCCATGTGCAAGGGGCGATCCGTCTGCATCTGTCCGAGGTTCATCCAGCACTGCGCACTCGCGCGGGCCGCCCATGCTGCATCACAGTGGCTTCCTTTGGAAGCAATGATTCCCCGGCTCAGATTCTTGTCTTGACAATGCAGTCAAGACGCGAACGTTAAGGAGTCGCAGTGTTTAAGCAACTATCAAAGATCGGCAAGGCATTTATGCTGCCGATCGCCATTTTGCCGGCCGCCGGTTTACTGCTGGGCGTGGGTGGCGCATTGTCCAACGCCACCACCGTCGAGGCCTACCCCATCCTGGACAACAGCATTCTGCAGGGCATTTTTGGCGTGATGTCAGCCGCCGGAGCAACGGTTTTTGATAACTTGGCGATCCTGCTCGCCGTGGGCCTGTGCATTGGTTTGGCCAAGCGTGACAAGGGCACCGCAGCCCTTGCCGGCGTGGTTGGCTACCTGGTCATGGTTGCCACCATCAAAGCGTTGTTGGGAATCTTCACCCCCGATGCGGCCGCCATTGACACCGGTGTGGTGGGCGCGCTGGTGGTGGGAGGGGCCGCTGTCATGCTGCACAACCGCTTCCACAACATCCAGCTTCCGGCCGTGTTGGGCTTCTTTGGCGGCTCGCGCTTTGTGCCGATTGTGACCGCCTTTGCCGCCATCATTGTTGGGGCCGCGTTCTTCATTGTCTGGCCCCCCGTTCAAAATGCCCTGGTGGACGCCGGAACAGGCATTGCCAGCATGGGCGCCTTCGGCACCTTCCTCTACGGAACCCTGCTGCGTCTTAGCGGTGCCGCGGGTCTGCACCACATGATCTACCCCATGTTCTGGTACACCCCGCTGGGCGGCACCGAGATGGTCAATGGCATTCAAGTGGCCGGTGCGCAGAAGATCTTCTTCGCCCAGCTTGCCGATCCCAACCACGTGGGCCTCTACACCGAAGGCACCCGCTTCTTCGCCGGACGTTTCGCCACCATGATGTTTGGCCTGCCGGGCGCGTGCCTGGCCATGTGGCACTGCATCCCCAAGGGCCGCCGCGCCAAGTACATGGGCTTGTTCGCCTCCGTGGCGCTGACCTCCTTTGTCACAGGCATCACCGAGCCCATTGAATTCATGTTCCTCTTTGTGGCCCCCCTGCTGTACGTGGTCCACGCCATCTTTGACGGCCTCTCCTTCCTGGTGGCCGATCTGCTCAACATCAGCATTGGCAACACCTTCTCCGGCGGCCTGATCGACTTCCTGCTCTTTGGTGTCTTCCAAGGCAATGACCGCACCAACTGGCTGCTGGTCATCCCCGTGGGCATTGTGTGGTTCTTCCTGTACTACTTCACCTTCAAGGTTTTGATCAAGAAGTTTAAGTTCGGCACGCCCGGACACCTTGAAGACACTTTGGACAGCGAGGACGGCACCCCGGCCGCCGTCGACGCCGGGTTGGTTCCCGCCCCCGTGGGCGGCGCCACCGCCGGAACAGCCGTCCAACGTGAGGCCGCCCAGGTGCTCGCCGCCCTGGGTGGGGCTGCAAACGTTGATGACGTTGATGCCTGCATCACCCGGCTGCGCGTGTCGGTGAAGGATCCAGCCCAGGTGGACAAGGATCAGCTGCGCAGGATGGGAGCCGCCGGCGTCTTTGAAGTCAGTGGCGGCGTGCAGGCCGTCTTTGGCGGCAAGGCCGTCCTGTACAAAAACGCCATTAATGAGACCCTGGGCCTCGACGACTAATCTCCAAGCAAGCGCTTGAAACCATAAGGAGTCACTTAGATGTTGAAAATGTTCAAGAAAAAGGGCGAACAAATCTTCGCCCCCGCAGCCGGTGCCGTCCTGGCCCTGGCGGATGTTCCCGATCCCGTGTTTGCCAGCGGCGCAGTGGGCGCGGGGTTCGCCGTCGACCCTGCCGAGGGTTCCTTTGTGAGCCCTGTGGACGGGGAACTCATTTTGCTGGCAAAAACCCTGCACGCCTTCGCGGTCCGCACCGACGCCGGCGCGGAAATCCTGGTCCATATTGGCATGGACACCGTCAAACTCAAGGGCGAGGGTTTCACCGCCCACCGTGCCAAGGGTGAGCGTGTGCAGCGCGGCGATGTCATCATCAGCTGCGACCTTGCGCAGATGGCACCCCTGGTTCCCTCCATGGTGACCCCGGTGCTGGTCACCAATGGCAAGGATTTTTCCATCGCCGAGACAGCCCTGGACGCCGCCGGCGGGGCCCCGGTTCTGACAGTTCGGAAGAACTAACATGTTGCCCGTCACGGGAGCAGCATCATGGAACTAAACCGCGCGGGCGCGGCCACCATAAAAAGGGTGTACAACAACAACGTTTTACTGGCCGGGCTGGGTGATGGCAGTGAAATGATCCTGGTGGGCAAGGGAATTGGCTTCAGCCACAAGCCCGGGGAGCCTGTGGACGTCGAGGCGGCGGACCAACGGTTTGTTCCCGACGGCAGTTACGCGGCCAGCCATGTTGCCGGGGTGCTCGGCGATGCACCCCTGGAGCAGATCGAAGTGGTGCAGGAAATCATGGCGCTGGCCCGGACGGAGCTGAAATTGGAGCCCCGGCAGTCGTTGCTGGTGCCGATTTTGGACCATTTGGGTTTTGCCGTGCAGCGTGCCCGGGAGAGCATGAAGGTGGACTTTCCGCTCCGCTGGGAAGTGGCCCAGCTGTACCCGGCCGAAGGGCAGCTGGGGCGTCGGGTGGTTGAGCTCGTCAGACAGCGGCTGGGCGTGACCTTGCAGGAGGAGGAGTGGGTGGCGTTTGCCCTGCACTTTGTGAACCAGCAATGGTCCAAGGCTGACTTCTCCAAGACTGTTTCCATGACCGAGACCATAGCCAGGACATTCACCTTGCTGTCCGTGCGCTGGGGCAAAAACATCGATGAGAATGGGCTCAGCGCTGCACGGTTTGTGACGCATTTGCGGTACTTGTTTGCGCGGTCCATTGAGGGCGCACCCGCCGATGTGATCCAAATGGATGTCCTGACGGCCATTCGGCGCAGCTACCCTGAAGCAGCCGACGCGGCACTGGAGACAGCCAAGCTCATTGGCGGTGCCCTCCGGCGGGATTTGGGGGAGCAGGAAATTTCCTACCTGGCCTTGCACACTGCCCGGCTCTATGCCGAGATGCACACTATTGAGGACAAAAAATGATTGACATTGCTGACGCCACTGCCGGAACGGGCGTTGTGGCGGGGTTGGGCTACGCGCCGGCCCTCTGGGTCAAAGCTGCGCCTGTGCTCCCGGCGGGCCATGACGCCGTGCTGGATGAAAGCCTCCGGGACGCCGAAACCGCACGCTGGCACTCGGCCGTGGAGACGGTGTCCGCCCGCCTTGCACGCCGGGCCCGGCACGCCACGGGCGCGGCCGCCCAGGTGCTCGAGGCAACGGCGGCCATGGCCGGCGACACTGGATTGCGGCGGGCCGCCACCAAGTCGCTGACGGCCGGCACCACCGCCGAAGCCGCCACTGATGCGGCGGTGGAGCAGTTCATGGCCAAGTTTCACAAGCTGGGCGGCCTGATGGCCGAGCGGACCGCCGATTTGAAGGACATCCGCAACCGCGTCATCTCCGAGTTGCTGGGATTGCCCGAACCCGGCGTTCCCACCCCGGAAAGCCCCGTGATCCTGCTGGCCGACGATTTGGCCCCTGCCGACACGGCAACGCTGGATCCGTCCCTGATCCACGGCATTGCCACCCGACTGGGTGGACCCACCAGCCACACCGCCATTATTGCCCGGCAGCTGGGCATTCCCTGCGTTGTTGCAGCCGCCGGTCTGGGTGCCATTGCCGACGGCACAGTGGTTTTGTTGGATGGGGCAGCCGGGACCGTGGAAGCAGGCAGCGACCCTGCCGCGGCGCAGGCCCAAGTGCACGCCGATGCTGCGCGTCGGGCAGCCCTGCAGTCATGGCAGGGGCCGGGCCGCACCCAGGACGGAACCGCCGTGGAGCTTTTGGCGAATGTCCAGGACGGTGCCGGCGCACGGGCCGCCGCAGCTTTCCCGGCGCAGGGCGTGGGCCTCTTCCGCACCGAGCTGTGCTTCCTGTCCGCGCAGGCCGAACCTTCCGTGGCCGAACAGGCGGATATTTATGGTGAAGTCTTTGCGGCATTCGCGGGCCGCAAGGTCATTGTGCGCACCTTGGATGCCGGCTCGGACAAGCCGGTGCCGTTCGTGGCGCATCCCGAGGAGGAAAACCCGGCGCTGGGTGTGCGCGGCATCCGGCTGGGGCAGGCCGATCCCGGATTGCTGGAACGGCAGCTGGACGCCATTGCCCTGGCTGCGCAACGGCAGGGCATCAGCGCTGCCAAGGCCATGGCGCCCATGGTGGCCACCCTTGACGAGGCCCGGGCCTTTGCCGCCGCCTGCCGCGCACGGAACCTCTCGCCCGGCATCATGGTGGAGGTGCCCAGTGTTGCGCTGCTGGCCGAGGCCTTTTTGGCGGAGGTGGACTTCATGTCCATTGGCACCAATGACCTCACGCAATACACCATGGCCGCCGACCGCATGGCACCGTCACTGGCGGCGCTGACGGATCCGTGGCAGCCGGCCGTGCTGCATTTGATCCGCTCCGCCGCCGCAGCCGGCCGCAGCCTGAACAAAGCCGTGGGGGTGTGCGGTGAAGCGGCAGCGGATCCGCTCCTGGCCTGCGTTTTGATGGGTCTGGGCGTCAACAGCCTGTCCATGGCTCCCAACGCACTGGCCGCCGTCGGACTGCAACTGCAGTCAGTGACATTGACGCAGTGCCAGTTGCTGGCCCAGGCGGTGCTGCGCTGCACCACCGCGCGTGAGGCCCGCACCACGGCCCGCGGAATGCTTTCCTAATTTTTTTCAACAGTTACCCCAAGGAGTACAGAGAATGAACCAGCAAACAGTTGCCGTGGGATCCAAGGTTGGCCTGCACGCCCGCCCGGCGGCCACGATTGCCCAGGCCGCAGCCGCCTACGACGATGAGATTCTGCTGAGCATCGACGGCGGGGATGAGGTGGATGCCAGCTCGGCCCTGATGATCATGACCCTCGGGGCAGACGTTGGAGCGTCCGTTACGGTTGAGTCGGAAAATGCCGACGCCGTTGCCGAGATTGCCGCGCTGATTGCCAAGGACCTGGACGCCTAAGGCAGCTTTGAAGCAGGCCAGCAATGGTGGCCAAGAGGCCCCCCGGTTTTTATGAACCGGGGGGCCTCTTGCCTGGGCGGGGACAAAATGTGCTTGTCGAGCCCAGGGAGAGGGTATATCGTTAAGTATCGCTGAGTATCGTTCGCGTTCTACGAAGGAGAGCATGATGAACAATTCATTCCCCGCAGGCGGCTTCATGGGCAACGGCTTCGACGGCATGTTGCAGGCAGTGGAAGAGTTCCGCACCCGCTTCGAAAAGCGTTCAGGCACCCGTGCCGGCAGGGGGGAACTGCGCTCGGCGGTCCTGTCGCTCCTTGCCGAGCGGCCCATGCACGGCTACCAGATCATCCGTGAAATTGAAGAGCGCAGCTCCGGCAGCTGGAAGCCCAGTGCCGGCTCGGTCTACCCCACCTTGCAGTTGCTGGCCGACGAGGGCTTCATCAGTGCCGAAGAATCCAACGGCCGGAAGATCTACTCCTTGACCGAGGCCGGCAGGGAAGAAGTTGCCGGCACTGAATCAGCGGCACCGTGGGAATCAGCGGCCGCCGGCGGTGGCTTTGCCGCACTTCCCAAGGCCGGGGTGGAACTGGCCCAGGCCGCCGCCCAGGTGGGCCGCTCAGGAAACCAAAAGCAAGTGCAGGAGGCAGTTGCCGTGCTCGATGAAGCACGCCGCCGCCTGTACTCCATCCTCGCCCAAGACTAGGCGTGGAGGCTGGCGCCCGCCCCACCGTCCTGCACTTGGCGCACACGGCAGGAAGCGGACGTGCCCGGTACCGGCGCATCATCCGTTTTGCCGGATGGAACCTGGCCATCACCTGGTGGTATGAGCTGGTTCTGCCGCGCCTGGGCCTGCGCTTTATTGCCGAGCGCACCCGGGTGCGGCGCATGCGCCGGTTCGCCCAAAAATTTCACGTCCTTGCCGTGGATCTGGGCGGGCTGATGATCAAGGTGGGACAGTTCATGTCCTCCCGCCTTGACGTGCTGCCGCCGGAAATCACGAACGAGCTCAAAGGGCTTCAGGACGAGGTGCCCGCGGTGCCCTTTGCCGCCATTCGGGCCCTCGCGGAAGCGGAGCTGGGCGGGCCGCTGGAGCGGTTTTTTGCGTCCGTGGCGGAGGTTCCCGTCGCTGCCGCCTCGCTGGGCCAGGTGCACCGTGCCCGGCTGCACCCGGACGACGCCGCCGAAACCGGCCTCAGTGCCGTGGTGATCAAGGTCCAGCGTCCGGGCATAGCCGGGATTGTTGAAGTGGACCTCGCTGCCCTGCGCAAGGTGGGCGGCTGGCTCAGCCACGTCCGCCTGGTGTCCAACCGGGCCGACGCCCCAGCCCTGGTGGAGGAGTTTGCGCAGACCAGCAGGGAGGAAATCGACTACCTCCACGAGGCGGCCAACTCCGAACAATTTGCCGCCGACTTTGCCGACGATCCCCGGGTGCGGGTTCCAGCCGTGGTGTGGGAGCGCAGCACCCGCCAGGTCCTGACCCTGGAGGATGTCACGGCCATTAAGATCGCCGACACCGCACAGTTGCAGGCGGCCGGGATTGACCCAAAGGAGGTGGCGCTGGTCTTTGCCGAGGTCATGTTCAGGCAAATGTTCACCACGGGTTTCTTCCACGCCGATCCGCATCCGGGCAACGTGTTCATCACCCCCGCGGCCGGACCTGGGCCGTCCCGGCCCTGGACATTGACCTTCATTGACTTTGGCATGATGGGCCAGGTCCCGGCCTCCACCCGCTCGGGGCTTCGCAGGCTGCTGATTGCCGGCGCCGCGCGCGACGGCAAGGGCATGATTGCCAGCCTTGGCGAACTGGGCGTGCTGCTGCCCACGGCGGACACAGCCGAGTTGGAGCGGGCGGTCTCAGCGACCTTTGCCCGTTTTGGTGGCATGGGATTTGCTGAACTGCGTGAGGTTGACCCCCGCGATTTCCGGAACTTTGCAGCGGAGTTCGGGGACCTGCTGCGCACTTTGCCGTTTCAGCTGCCGGAGAATTTCCTGCTGCTGTTCCGGGCGGTGTCGCTGACCTCCGGGGTGTGCAGTTCCTTGGATGCCAGCTACAACGTGTGGGACTCCGTGGAGCCGTTCGCCGCCCAACTGCTGCGCGACGAGCGCGGGAATCTGGTCCAGGACCTTGCCAAGGAGGCCCTGGAGGCGGGGAGCTTGGCGTTGTCGCTGCCTAAAAAGGTCTCGGGGCTGGTGGACCGCCTTGACGAGGGAAAGCTGCAGCTTTCCACGCCCCGTCTGGAGCGGCAGGTGCAGCAGCTGAACCGCGCGGTGAACCGCATCTCGCTGGTTTTGGTGTTCGCCGCCCTCATGATCGCAGGCGCCCTTGTCCGGGCCAACGATGAAATCCTGGGCAATGTGTTGTTCATTGCCGCCCTGGTGCCCCTGCTGCCGGTGCTGGCAGGCGGACGCCGGTGACCGGTGCGTGCACAGTGCGGCGTAACCGTTCTCAGCGCTGCCAATCGTTTCTCAGCGCTGCCAATGGTAAGGCACGGTGGTGGAGACCTGCAGCAGCCCGCAACGTTCCAAAATGGGGCGGGAATCCTCGGTGGAATCACTGTGGATGAGGGTTTTTCCCAGCGCCTGCGCGGACCGGGCCCTGGCAGCGGTCAAGGCCCGGTAAATGCCCCGCCCCCTGTAGGCGGGCAGGGTGGCGCCACCCCAGATTCCGGCAAAATCGCTGTCCGGCACCGGCTCCAGCCGGCCGGCACTGACCATCAGGCCATCAATCTCCGCCACCCACAGCTCCATGCCGTCCCGACGGTCCAGGCGGGCCAGCAGGGAATCGGCAATCCGGATGCTGGTCCTTTCCCCAAAAGCCTCATCCACCATGGCACTCATGGCGCGCACCTGGGCCTCCTGCGTGACCTTGCGCAAAGTCACGCCGTCGGGCGGGGAAACAGGAACACACAGACCGGCCACGGGACCCACCATGATGGATTCGGCAGCCTCCGGGACAAATCCCTGCGCCAGCAAAGCCTGCCCCAGGCCCGGTGCGGCGTCGTGCAGGCGGGTTTTCCACTCCACCTTCTCAATGCCCGCATCCGCCCGGTAATGCGCCAAGGCCCCGCCCACCAGCCCGGGCATGTCCGCGGCCGCCACACCCTTGAGGTTTTGGTACGTGATGAAGCCCAGGCCGCCGGCAAATGTGGCCAGCCGCAGCGGCCCCAGCCTGGCCACACTGAGCGCACTGGGCGTCTCGGCGTCGGTGCGGAGCTGTTCGTCATAGGCTTTGAGGTACTGCGCATGGAGTGTCATTGACCTCAGCTTTGCAGCTGCCCGGGCCTGCCGGCAACAGTGGGTCCCCCAGGCAGGTTCCGGCAATGTCAGCTGCACCGGATACGGTTAATCCATGACCCTCATCGTGGCCCAGCTTTCTGAAACCGAACTTTTGGCGCGGATTTTTCCGCGCCTGCACAGTGGCACCTCCATGCTGCTGGGACCCGGTGATGACGCGGCCATCATTGCAGCCCCTGATGCGCGCACGGTCATTTCCATTGACACCCAGGTCCAAGACAAGGACTTTCGCCTGCTGTGGCCCAACGGCAGCGCCTCCTCCGGCTTTGACGTGGGGTGGAAGGCCGCGGCCCAGAACCTCAGTGACATCAACGCCATGGGCGCCGTCGCCACCGCCATGGTCATCAGCCTCACCCTGCCCGGTCCAACCCCGGTCAGCTGGGTTGAAGAGTTCGCCGAGGGACTGAGCGCGGCCACCGTGGCCCTGGGTGCCGGGCAATGTTCCATGGCCGGAGGCGATCTTTCCGGGGGGAACGAAATTGTGGTGACGGTGGCAGTCACCGGTTCCCTGCAGGGCCGCCAGCCCGTGCTGCGCAGCGGCGCCAAACCCGGAGACCGGCTGGCGGTGTGCGGCAATGTGGGCCAGGCCGCGGCAGGGTGGGCGCTGCAGGAAAGCCCGCTGGACCCGGCCAGGCACACCGCAGCCATGGCCGCGGCTGCGCAGCTGTTTGCCCGGCCCCAGCCGCCCCTGGCCGCTGGCCCCGCCGCAGCGCTCGCCGGGGCCAGCGCCATGCTGGACATTTCCGACGGTTTGCTCCGGGACGCCGGCCGGATTGGCACAGCCAGTGCAGTGGCTCTGGACTTTGACGGCCAGGCGCTGCAGGCGCTGGCGGAAAAGCTGCGTGAGAGCGCCAACGCCCTCGGGCTGGACCCGCTGGCATGGGTGCTGACCGGAGGCGAGGACCACGGGCTTTTATGCGCTTTTCCGGCGAGCGCTACACTGCCGGCGGGCTTCTTTGAGATAGGCTCGGTAGTGTCTTTTGAGTCCTCAGCAACGGGGCTGACCGTGGACGGTAGGAATTTTGAGGGCGCCTCTGGTGGCGCCCGGGGATGGGATCATTTTGCAGTCTAAGATCACCGCAACTGCACCCGTGGTCCGCCGCTGGCTGACCATGGCGGAGCAGACGTTGGCCAATCACAGCGACAGGCTCAACGCCATTAACATTTACCCGGTGGCCGATGCTGACACAGGCACCAACCTGTATTTGACCATCCGCGCAGCCGCCCAGGCCGTGGCGGAATCAGAACCCGCGGACGTGGGCGCCACCATGGCGCTGGCGGGCCGCGCCGCCATGGAACAGGCCCGGGGAAATTCCGGCACCCTCATGGCGGTGGCGCTCGCAGCCATGGCCGAGCCCCTGCACGAGGCGACCCGCCTCAATGGGCCGCTGTTGGTCGCGGCCCTGCACCGGGCCCAGCTGCGTGCCTGGTCCGCCCTGAGTGATCCGCTGCCGGGCACCATCCTGTCGGTGCTGGAGGCCGCCGCCCGGGGCGCAGCCTCCAGCGAGTCCCACCTGCACAACGACGAGTCCAACCAGGCACTGGCGGACACCATCAACGGTGCCGTCAACGCGGCCCGGGAGGCGGTGGTGTTGACGGAATCGCAGTTGCAGGTGCTGAGCGAGGCGCGCGTGGTGGACTCCGGCGCCGTGGGTTTTTTGTTGATCCTGGACTGCCTGCGCTCGGTCATCCTGGGGGACCCCCTGCAGGAGGACCTGCTTGACGGGCTCTCCGGCTACAACGTGCAGGATCCCAACATTGCCCTGACCATGCCGGCGCAGGACGGGGTGGAGATCATGTGCACCATTTTGCTGACCCCGCTGGCAGCTGCGGGGCTGCGGCGCGAACTTGATGAGCTGGGGGATTCGGTGATCATGAGCGCCGTCTCCGAGGAGGCTGATGAAATGGGGGCCTACCCGTGGCGCGTCCATGTCCACGTGCCGTCGGCGGCCGTGGCGCTCGCTGCCATCCAGGCTGTGGGTGATCCCAGCAATGTGAGCATTTCAGCCCTGACCGCCAATGCCATTGAGGACGCCCATGACTTCCTCTAGTCCAGCGGACCCGGCAGCGGGCGGACCTTCACGGCCGCGCACCGAGCTGGACCTTGAGCTGTCCCGCCTGGTGGGCGCCGCCTCCGCCAAACAGGTGGCCAAGGCCCTGGACATCACCACGGTGGGCCAGATGCTCCACCACTTTCCGCGCCGCTACATTGCCCGCGGTGAACTGACGGATTTGGACCAGTTGACAGTGGATGAGGAGGTCACCATCCTGGCCAGGGTGGTGACCTCCCAGACCCGGTACATGCAAACACGCAAAGGCATCATCACGGACGTGGTCATCACCGACAACTCCGGCCGCCCCTCCGGACTGGTCATCAGCTTCTTCAACGGCTTCAAGGCCAAGACCGAACTCACCGCGGGGGTGCTGGCCATGTTTTCCGGCAAGGTCACGTATTACCGCAACAACATGGTGTTGACCAACCCCGGCTATGTCCTGCTGCCCGATGACGAGCTGGCCGAACATGAGGCGGAGTTCCATGCCGCCAAGCCCGTGCCGGTGTACCCGGCCACGGCCAAGTTTCCCAGCTGGAAATCCCAGCACATCCTGGATTCGCTGCTGCCGGTCCTGGAACTGGAGAACATTTCCGATCCCGTGCCGGCGGCCATTGCGGCCCGGGAAAAGCTGCTGCCGCTCGCTGAGGCCTACCGGGAGATCCACGCGCCCGCAAGCATGGACAGCTGGCCGCGGGCCCGCAAACGCTTCCGCTATCAGGAGGCGCTGGCGCTGCAGACGGCGCTGGCGCAAAAACGCCACCAGGCCCGCACCCAGGACGCCACCGGCCGTCCGGCGGTGCGGGCGGGCCTGCTTGACGCCTTCGACGCCACCTTGCCCTACACCCTGACTGCAGGGCAGCAGGACATTAGCGCCACCATTGCCGCGGAGATGGCCGCCGGACACCCCATGCACCGCCTGCTCCAGGGCGAAGTGGGCTCCGGCAAGACCGTGGTGGCGCTGCGCGCCATGCTGCAGGTCATTGACGCCGGCGGCCAGGCAGCTTTTTTGGCCCCCACCGAGGTTCTGGCCGCCCAGCATCTGCAGTCCATCACGGCGCTGTTGGGCCCATTGGGGCAGGGCACGCTGCTGGGCGGGCCGCATGCCACCGAGGTGACCTTGTTGACCGGCTCCATGCCGGCGGCCGCCAAAAAGAAGGCTCTGCTGGCTGCCGCATCCGGGGAGGCCGGGATAGTGGTGGGCACCCACGCCCTGTTGTCCGACAATGTGCAGTTCGCCGATCTGGGCTTGATTGTGGTTGATGAACAGCACCGTTTCGGTGTGGAGCAGCGCGATGTGCTCCGGGCCAAGGCGCTGAAGCCCCCGCATGTTTTGGTCATGACAGCCACCCCCATCCCACGCACCGTGGCCATGACGGTCTTTGGGGACCTGGAAATGTCGGAGCTGACGGAGCTCCCGGCCGGCCGCACCCCCATCCGCACCCACGTCTCGCCCCTGGCCGAACATCCGGGCTGGGAACCGCGCGTGTGGGCGCGCACCCGGGAGGAGATCGACGCCGGGCACCAGGTCTATGTGGTGTGCCCAAAGATTGGCGACGACCCCGATGCACCTTTGCAGGGCGTCGCGGACGAGGACGTGCCGGCGGCGGAGGGGGACACCCGTCCCATGGCCGGAGTGCTGGAGGTCCTCCAGTACCTGCGCGGCAATGCCGCCCTGGGGGGCAAACGCATTGAAGTGCTGCACGGGCGGCTGGATTCCAGTGACAAGCAAGGCACCATGGCCGCCTTCGCCCGCGGTGAAATTGACGTGCTGGTGGCCACCACCGTCATTGAAGTGGGGGTGGATGTGCACAACGCCACGCTCATGGTGATTTTGGATGCCGACCGCTTCGGGATCTCCCAACTGCACCAGCTGCGGGGACGGGTGGGACGCGGCGGTCATGAGGGCACCTGCCTGCTCGTGACCAGCCTGGAAAAGGACCACCCCTCCCGCAAGCGCCTGGAAGCGGTTGCTGCCACCAGTGACGGTTTTGTGCTGGCCCAGCAGGATTTGGAAATGCGCCGCGAGGGCGACATCCTGGGGGCCAGGCAGTCGGGGGGCAACAGCGGGCTGCGGATGTTGAGCGTGCTGCGCGATCAGGACCTCATTGAGCGGGCCCGCCAGGACGCCACGGCCATTGTGGACGGCGACCCCGAACTAAAAGCCCACCCTGCCCTTAAACTTGAAATTCAAATGTACTTGACGGAGAAAAATGAGGCTTTCCTTGAACGTGGCTGACGTGGGGCCGGTGCCGGCATGAGCCGGATCGTGGCGGGCCTGGCAGGCGGCAGCAAACTGCTGTCCGTACCCGGTGATGGCACCCGGCCCACCACCGACCGGGTGAAGGAAGCCCTTTTTTCGCGCCTGGAAGCCATGAACATGCTGGCCGGCACGCGCGTGCTGGACCTCTATGCAGGGTCCGGTTCGCTGGGGGTGGAAGCCGCCAGCCGCGGGGCCGACTCCGTGGAACTGGTGGAATTCCATGAAAGGGCCGCCGCCGTGTGCCAGCGCAACGCCGAGCTGGTCAACAAGGTCCTGGGCGGCAAAGTGGTCTCGGTGCAGCGCTCCCGGGTGGAAACGTTCCTGGCCAGGGCTGCCGAAGCCGGGGTGGACCAGTGGGATCTGGTCTTCATGGATCCGCCCTACCCGCTCTCCGAACGGGATTTGTCCCTGGTATTGGAGCTGCTGGGCCCGCGGCTGAGCCCTTTTGCCGTGGTGGTGGTGGAACGCTCCGCCCGCACCCCGGAACCAATCTGGCCCCCCGCACTGCAACGCCTGGCCGAGAAGAAGTACGGGGAAACCCGCCTGTGGTTCGCCGAGCCCAACGCCACACCCTAGCGCGCAGCCCCGCACCGAAGTAGGGTGGGAGCATTTTGGTCCCAGGATGCGAAGGATGGTGGATGAACGGCTTGCGGGTGGGCATCATAGGTGCCGGGGGCATTGCCGGCGTGCACATTGCCGGCTGGCAGCAGCTGGGCGCCCAGGTGCGCATTTATTCACGATCCGGCGCAGCCGGGCTCGGGCAGCGGTACGGCATCACCGAGGCGTCATCCCTGGCCGGGCTGCTGGACGGGGTGGACGTGATCAGCATCCTCACCCCCACCAGCACCCATCATGACTACGCACTGGCGGCCATCGCTGCGGGAAAGGACGTCATGTGTGAAAAACCCCTGGCGGAAAATGCCGCCCGTGCCGCCGCCATGGCCAATGCCGCCGCCATGGCCAATGCCGCCGCCGCTGCCAACGTCCTGCTTTTCCCCGCCCACGTGGTGCGGTTCTTTCCTGAATACCTGCAGGCCAAGGAGACCCTGCAGGCACCGGCCGCGCCGGCGCCCGGCAGGCTCACACTGCACCGTTCCAGTGCAGCGCCGGCCGCCGGGTCCTGGTTCTTCGACGAGTCCCGGGGAGGCGGCATCATTTTTGACCAGATGATCCACGATCTGGACCAGGCACGCTGGCTCGCCGGAGAGGTGGTGCAGCTCGAGGCCACGCAGACACCGCCGTCGGTGGCGGGCGTGGTGCCCCGGCCCGTCACCGCCCGCGTGCGCCTGACCCACGCCAACGGCGCGATAAGCGAACTGCGGGGGGAATGGGGGCCACCGGGGCTGCCGTTCAGCACGCACCTCAGGGTTCAGGATGCAGAAGGGGCTGAACTGTTCCGCTGGCCCCGTGGGCGGCAAGCGGGTGCCGGCAGGAACGCGGCGGGGGATTATCTGCCCGCGCACACTCCTGCCACCAGCCCCTACACCCGCCAAATTGCGGACTTTGCCCAGTCCCGTGCCTCCGGTGCCCGCCCCGGGGTCAGCTCCCTGGACGGCGTGATGGCGGTGGCCCTGGCCGAGGCGGCCACCGCCTCCCGCACCACGGGGGCGGCCGTGGGTTTCTCGGCCGCGGCCGTGGAAGCCCTCCTGGATCTGCCGGCCTCCGGCGCCGGCCACGGACATGGCTAGCCGCCCAGTTCATCCAGTTCCACAGCTGTGAGCACGGTTGCCGGGTGCGGCCCCGCCGCCCTGAGCTGTTCGGCCCAGGTGGCCGGCCACGGGTCCTTGCCGGCCAAGAAAATGATGTTCCCCGGATAGCGGCGCGTGAACAGCATGCTGGTGCCGTACGCCGCCACATGTGGCATGACCTCCTGCAGCGCCCTGCATTGGCTGGCGACCAGGGTGAAGCCAGGCTCGTCGCCCACATTGACGGCCAGGATGCCCCCGGGGGCCAGCAGGGCCGCCGCCTCGCGGTAGAAATCCGCGCACGCCAGGTGCGCGGGCGCGTCGGGGCCGCTGAAAATGTCCACAATGACGGCGTCGAACTTCACATCCGGAGGCAACTGGGCCAGCCCCGCCCGGGCATCGGCGACCACGCTGGTCAATTGCGTGCCCTCCGGAAGCGGCAGTTGTTCCAGCACAAAGTCCAACAACTCGCGCTCCAGTTCCACCGCGTGCTGCACGGAACCGGGCCGGGTGGCCTGCAGATAGCGGGCCAGGGTCAGGGCGCCGGCACCCAGGTGCAGGGCAGTGATGGACTCGCCGCGGGGCTTGAGTAAATCCAGGGCATTGGCGATGCGGCGCAGGTACTCATAAAAAACCTCCTGCGGCGCCGCCAGGTTGACATGGGATTGTTCGGCGCCGGCAATGCTCAGCACCGCGGCCTGGGGGTTCCACGGGTCCGGTTCGATCGTGGCGTGCACGCCGCTGGTGCGCAGATACCGGCTGGGAGCGGCCACTAGAGCCTGCCCCCGAGCGTGGCCAGGCGCTCCGCGGCCTCTTCCAGCACCTGCGTCTGCTTGCAAAAGGCGAAGCGGAGCAGCGAACGGTTCCGCTTCGCTCCTTCCGGATGGCAGAACATGGGCACCGGAATGGCTGCGACACCAATGAGTTCCGGCAGCCGCCGTGCCAATGCGGTGGCGTCGGTGATGCCGAGTTTTTGGGTGTCGGCGTTAATGAAGTACGTGCCCTGCGGCAGATGCACCTCCAGCCCGGCAGCGCGCAGCCCCTGGGCCAAAATGTCCCGCTTGTGCGCCAGGGTTGCCGCCGTGGTGGTGAAAAAGTCCCGCTCCAGGCGCAATCCGGCGGCAATGGCACCTTGAAAGGGCGTTCCGGAGGAATAGCTGAGGAACTGCTTGACGGTGCGGGCCGCCGCCACGAGCTCGGCCGGGCCCGACATCCAGCCGATCTTCCAGCCCGTGAAGGAGAAGGTCTTGCCGGCGGAGGAAATGGTCAGTGTGCGCTCCGCGGCACCGGGCACGGTGGCCACGGGTATGTGCCGGGGACCAAAGGTCAGGTGCTCATAGACCTCGTCGCTGACAATGACGGCGTCGTACTTGATGGCCAGCCGGACAATTTCAGCCAGCACGGCCTCCGGGAACATGGCGCCGGTGGGATTGTGCGGGTTGTTCAGCAGCACCATGCAGGTGCGCTCGCTGAAACTGTCCTCCAGGGCGGCAATGTCCGGCAGGAAGTCCGGAGCCAGCAGGGCGGCAGTCGTGTGCCGGGCGCCGGAGAGGGCAATCATGGCGCCGTAGGAATCATAAAAGGGCTCAAAGGTGAGCACCTCATCGCCCGGGCCGGCCAGGGCCAGCACTGCAGCGGCAATGGCCTCGGTGGCGCCGGTGCTGACAATGACCTCGCTTTCCGGATCCACCGTGATCCCGTAGAAGCGCAGTTGATGTTCCGCCACGGCCTGGCGCAGGTCCAGGATGCCCTTGCCGGGCGCGTATTGGTTGTGGCCGGCGGCAATGGCCTCCTGGGCCAGCCGGCTCAAAACCGCCGGCCCGTCCTGATCCGGGAAACCCTGCCCCAAATTAATGGCCCCGTGCCGGTTGGCCAGGGCGGTGATCTCCTCAAATATGGTCACGCCCAGGGCGCCGTCGGGACCGAGCAGATTGGCGCCGTGCGCAGTGCGCTGCCAAGGACTGTTCATAAACTACGCCGCTTTCTGAAGTTGGGCGGGCCGGGCACTGCCGGCGGCGTCCCTTGACCCCATGCCGGCCCTGGCGGTCCGCGTGCTTGGCAACGGATTTGGCCCTGTTTTCACGCTGTGCGCAGCAGCAGCGGCTGGGCTGCGGTGCGGAGCTTTGGTGGTGTCCATGAGTCCCTGCGGTGAGAAAGCTTCCTTGGGCCATCCACTTTACTCCAATGCAATATCCGGGTGGACCCAGGGGTCTGCGGGCGCCAAGACAAGGGTGGGCGTGGGTGCAGCGTCACGGTGGGCAGATCATTGGCTTTGAACGTTGCCGGTGGGCTACATTCATTCCTATGCGACGCGCTGTGTGCCCCGGCTCCTTTGACCCCATCCACAAGGGGCATATTGAGGTGATTGCCCGGGCGGCAGGACTCTTTGACGAAGTCATTGTGGCCGTGTCCACCAACTATGCCAAGCAGTACAGGTTCACGCTCAGTGAGCGCCTGCACATGGCAACGGCCACCTTCTCGGCAATTTCCGGAATCCTGGTGGAACCCATGGGGGAGGGGCTGCTCTCGGACTACTGCCATGACCGGGGGGTTTCCGCCATTGTCAAGGGCCTGCGCTCCTCCTCGGACTTCGACTATGAACTCCCCATGGCCACCATGAACCGGCAGCTGTCAGGGGTGGAGACGGTGTTCCTGCCTGGTGACAGCCGCTACCTGCACCTGTCATCCACCCTGATCAAGGAAGTGCATGCCCTCGGCGGTGATGTGGCGGACTTTGTGCCGCGGGCGGTCATGCGCAGGCTGCAGGGGGACATTGGTCCGGACACCACGCCCGTGACGGTGGTTCCGCCGCGGCGTTGACAGGCCAGGCTGCGCGCAGCCGTGGGGGCCTTGGGGCACCCGGCCTTGGCTGAGAGTTACATCACCTGGCACACGGGCAATCGGGTTCGCTGTAACAGCGTGCGTTGTCGTAGACTGGATAAGGCCCATTTGGTCTGGCACCGCACATTTTGATGCCCGTGAGCTTTCGGGCTAAGATGGTGCGTCGGTCATATGTTCTTTACAGGAGTTCTCATTAGCGAAACCACGTTGGGCAAAAAACCCAACCATGGCACGCCCCTCACCGTCGGTGTAAGGGAGCTTGGGCGCAGCCCGGGCAGTATGTGGAAGTTCGAAGAGCATGTACCTGTGCCGGAAGATTTTGGCACCCCGCTCATTGGCGTGACGCCCGGATCCATCATGGATGTGGAACTCCGTTTTGAGGCTGTTCACGAAGGAATTTTGGTATCAGGTTCTGTGCTGGTCGATGTGACCGGCGAATGCTCCCGCTGCCTGGAAACCTTCGAGGATGACCAAGAAGTCAATGTGCAGGAACTTTTCTTTTACGAGGAGCCGTCCGCGGAGATCCTTGCAGAGAGTGAAGATGAGCAACGTTGGGTCGAGCACGATTCTGTCGATCTTGAACCGGTGTTGCGGGACGCAGTGGTAACCGCCCTGCCGTTCCAGCCGGTGTGCCGGGAAGACTGTGAGGGTTTGTGTTCCGAATGCGGAATTCACCTTGCAGATGAGCCGGGGCACCACCACGAGGTCACAGATCCTCGGTGGGCTGCCCTACAGGGCTTTACCGGCGAAGAAAACTAAGTTTTACTTTCGGGCATGAGCCCGTAAGTTATCGAGAGAAAAGAGTTTGCCGTGGCTGTTCCGAAGCGGAAGATGTCCCGTGCCAATACGCGCGCACGCCGTTCCCAGTGGAAGGCCACCGCGCCTGCTCTGGTCAAGACCATTGAAAACGGCCAGGTTGTCTACAGCCTCCCGCACCAGGCCAAGGTCGTCACCGACTCAGCCGGCACCGCGTTGTTCCTTGAATACAAGGGCCGCAAGGTAGCCGACGTTTAAGACGTCCCAGCGGACCAACCGGTCCTCGTAGATTATTAATATTGAGCAGGAGTGTCATGCCCGCAGAACTTCCATCACCGGAACTCACGGACAAACACAGACTGCTGTTGAAGCGTCTCGGTGTCAGTATTGATGCCGGGACGCTTCGTCTTGCCCTGACACACCGCTCCTACGCCTATGAAAACGGTGGGCTGCCCACCAATGAGCGTCTGGAGTTCCTGGGGGACTCGATCCTGGGCTTCTCGGTCACCGACGCCCTGTACCGCGACAACCCCACCCTGCCCGAGGGGGAGCTGGCCAAGCGCCGCTCCGCAGTGGTCTCCACCCGGGCACTGGCCACCATTGCCCGCTCCCTGGGGGTGGGTGAATTCATTTACCTGGGCCAGGGCGAACGCCTCACCAAGGGCCGCAACAAGTCCTCCATCCTGGCCGACACCATGGAAGCGCTCATTGGCGCCACCTACCTCACCCACGGCATTGAAACGGCCCGCCAGTTCGTGATGCGCCTGGTGGGACCCCTGCTGGCCGATTCCTCCATGATGGGAGCCGGAACGGACTGGAAGACACACATCCAGGAAATTTCCGCCGTCCGCAATTTGGGGGCCGCCAGCTACAACATTGTGGGCACCGGGCCCGACCACAACCGGTCGTTTTTTGCCGAGCTGATCATTGGCGGCGAATTTTTTGGCAGCGGAACGGGACCGTCCAAAAAAGAGGCTGAACGTGCCGCAGCCGCTGCCGGCTGGGTGGAACTGCAAAAACGTTTTGGGCAAAACCCCTACGCAAACACCAGCGCCGCCGGCAAACATGGGGCCGGGCCCACTCCGGACTCCGGGGACGCAGACGTTCCCGCCCGGATTCCGGCTCGCCCCGGCACCGCCGCCGCCGAAGAATAATGCCTGAACTTCCCGAAGTTGAGGTGGTGCGCCGCGGCCTGGAACGCTGGATTGCCGGCAGGCAAATTCTCGACGTCTCCGTGCCGGATCCCCGGTCCATCCGCCGCCATGCCTTGGGCGCCGAGGATTTTCGCGGGAACCTGCTCGGTGCCACGGTCCTTGACGTGGTGCGGCGCGGCAAGTTCCTGTGGCTGCCGTTGAGCGATGACCCTGCCGCGTCCACCCCGCCGCACACGGCCCTGGTGGCGCACCTGGGCATGAGCGGGCAGTTGCTGGTGGAATCACCGGAGCAGCCGCACGAAAAGCACTTGAAGGTCCGGCTGACCTTTTCCCGCCGCGGTGACACTCCCGAGGAGCTGCGCTTTGTGGATCAGCGTATTTTTGGTGGACTGTTTGTCACACAGCTGGTCCCCACGGTGGATGGGCAGGCCGGCGGCACCGGGATGGCCGGTGCCGCCTTCGCCGGCTGGCCGCTGATTCCGGCCGAGGCGGCGCACATTGCCCGCGACCCGCTGGATCCCTTCTTTGACCTTGAGGCTTTGCACCGGAAACTGCGGGCACGCCGCACAGGCCTCAAGCGCGCGTTGCTGGATCAGGGATTCGTGTCCGGGATTGGGAACATTTATGCCGACGAGGCGTTGTGGGCTGCCAGGATGCACTACGCCCGGCCCACCGATACCCTGCGCCGGCCCGACACCGAACGCATTGTGCACGCAGCCCGTGACGTCATGAGCCGGGCACTTGCCGCTGGTGGAACCAGTTTTGATTCGCTCTACGTCAATGTCAACGGCGCCTCGGGCTACTTCTCACGCTCCCTCAATGCCTATGGCCGGCAGGGCCAGCCCTGCCCCCGCTGCGCGGAGTTGGGACTCGCCACCACCATTCGGCGCGAGACCTTTATGAACAGGTCCTCCTACAGCTGCCCCGTCTGTCAGCCAAAGCCCCGCAATGCCCGCCTCTAGATGACGCGTGACGGCATCTGCCCGCCGCCGGGCCTGGCACGTGGGCGTGCAAGCCGCCGGCGCTAGATTTGCCGCCGGCGGTAATGTTCGGCCAACCGGGCCAGACCCTCATCGAGACTGATTGCGGGCGTCCAATCCAGCACCGCCTGCGTGTGCCGCTGATCAAACCAGTGGGCTGTGGAGAGCTGTTCGGCCAAAAAGCGTGTCATGGGCGGTTCGTCCCGCACCCAGCCGCGGGCACCTGCGGCGGTCCATGCCTTTTCAATGATGGACCCGGCCCCCCGTGCCAGGCCGCCGGGGACCGAATGGCTTGGCGCGGGCACGCCCGCGGCGGCGCAAATGCCGGCAATCAGCTCACCCACCGGACGTGGTTCGCCATTGGTGATCACCAGCGCCTGCCCATGGGCATGGTCCATGCGTTCAAGTCCGCGCACAATGGCCTCCGCGGCATTGTCCACATAACTGGTGTCGATCAGGGCGCGGCCGCCGTCAATCAGCGGCAGCCTCCCGGCACGGGCACGTTCCACCACCCGCTCCACCAGCTGGGTGTCCCCGGGCCCCCACACAATATGCGGGCGCAGGGCCGTGACCCGGAAGGTGGGGGAGTCCTGCGCCAGGGCAATCTCCTCGGCGGCGGCTTTGGAACGGGCGTAGTGGCCCCGGGCCAGCGTGGGATTGGCCGCCTGGGCCCCGGCACCAACAATGGCGGAACCAAAGTGCGCCACGGAGGGCGAGGAGACAAAAACGAAATCCCGCACACCCGCGCGCTGTGCCGCGTCGAGCAGTTGGCGCGTGCCCACAATGTTGGTGGCGACAAATTCGTCCCACGCACCGGTGAAGGACACCTTCGCGGCCAAATGCACCACGGCGTCAACGCCCGCCACCGCTGAGGCGGCCACCGCAGGATCGGCCACTGAACCCTGAACACTCTCCCAGGGGGAATCCACGGCGCTGCGCTGCAGGGAACGGACAAGGAAACCGCGCTCATGGAGCAGCTGCGCGACGGCACCGCCCAACATGCCGCTGCTGCCGGTGACCAGCACGCGCCGGACGGCCGCGTCCCCGGCCGGCCAAGCACCGCTCACGGCTTCCCGGGCTTTCCGCCCGCAAGCATCCGCGTGGCCCAACGGGCCAGCCTGGCCCGGTCAATTTTGGAGTTGTGCCGGACATCGGTGGGCATGGCGTCAATGACCAACACCGCCGACAGTGTCAGCCCCAGGGGCTCCGCGGCTGCCCGCACCTGCGCGGCCAAGGCGGCGGACGCCAATCCCGGGCGCTGCGCGGCGGGCTGGATCTCCACAATGGCCACTGCCGCCTGCGTCCCGGCCGGACCCACACCCACAAGGGCCGCGCGGGACACCGCGGGCACCAGTTCCACTGCCTGTTCGGCGGCCACGGGGGTCCTGATGCCCGTTGCCGTGGTCAACACATGGGCCAGCCGGCCCTCGACCCACAGCCGCCCCTGTGCATCCAGGTGGCCCACGTCACCGGTGCGGTGCCAGCCGGAAATGGCGGCACTGTGCTGCTGGGTGATCCACAAGCCGTCATAGCGGTCCATCACGTGCGCGGCGGACACCAGGATTTCCCCGGTGATGCCCGGCGTCGTGCCCGCTGCAAGCTGCACCGTGCCATCGGCCTCAAGCGGGGCAATGGCCACGGTGGCCCCGCTGACGGCGGTCCCCACGCAGACGCCGTTGGACGGACCTGCCGCGCGGATTCCGGCCAGGTCAATGTCGGTGACGGGCAGTGCCTCGGTCATCCCATAGGGGGTGTGCAGCTGCGCCTTGGGCGCCAGTTCCTGCACCTGCTCCAGCAGCGGCAGGGCAAGGGGTGCCCCGGCGGAAAGGACCAGCTCCACCCCGGCCAGGGCCCGGCGTTGTGCCGGCGTCAGTTCCGCCGACGTCGCCACCACGTTCACCAGCGCGGCGGGGGAGGCGAACACCACTGTGGCGTCGATGGCGGCGGCCGCCTGGGCCAGTGCGGTGGCGGTCAGGGTGCGCGGGGCAGTGACGTCCATGGCGGGGGTCACCGTGGTGGCGCCCAGTGCCGGACCCAACAGGGCAAAGGGGGCAAACCCCGCCACCAGGGAAGTCCTGGCCGCCAGCCCATAGCTGCTTTTCAAGGTGTCACGCATGGCGGCCAGTTGGCGGTGCGTGTACACCACGCCCTTGGCGGGGCCGGTGGACCCGGAGGTGAACAGCACCGCGGCATCATCATCCGGGCTCCCGGCGGCAAAGGCGGGTGCGCCGCCGGCAAGCCGCAGCACCCGGCCGTTGGCCAGCAGCTGCGGCACGGTGGCCACGGCATTGAGCACGGCACGTTTGGCCGTGGCCGAGGAGGCGGTGAAGTCCCCGGCGGCTATTTTAATGCCCGGCCAGTTGTACAGGCGGGCCCCGGCAAGTGCCCTGTCAATGCCAATGAGGTACCGGGGACCGGCGCCCTTGATGGCCCGGCTCATGCCCTTGGTGCCCAGTCCGGCGTCGGCCACCACAATGATGGCCCCCAGGCGCAGGCAGGCGTAGATCAAGGTGGTCAAGGTGATGCCCGGGGGGACCAGCAGGCTGACCCGGTCCCCGGACCTGACGCCCAGATCCTGCAGGCCGCGGGCCAGGTCGTCAACATCGCAGGCCAGCTGGGCCCAGCTGAGCTCCTTGCTGCCCGTGCCGGAGGGGACCATGTCCACCACCGCGGTGCCGTGGTCTTCGCGGCGTGAATCCAGCTCCGCCAGCATGGGAACAAAACCGGCCCCGGGGTTGGCGGCGGGCGGCGCGGCGGGGGACGCCACTTTTTGGGCCAGCCACGCAAAGGTGGGGGTGGCGACGTCGCGGTCCTCCTGCACCAGGTGGCTGGCGCCTTCAAAGCGGTGCACATCGGCGTGTGGCAGGCGGGTGCGCAGATCACGCAGATAGCGGTCCGAAAACACCGGGTCCTGGGGGCCCCACAGCATCAATGCCGGAACGTCCAGGGTGCCGACGGCTGTGGAGACCCCGGCCAGGGCCGGCCACGAGGGGTGGTCTTCGCCGGCGGGGATGTCGGCCACAAAATTGCCCACCCCGGCCCGGCGGGAGGAGCTGCGGTAGGGGGCCATGAACGCCGCGCGCACGTCCTTGGCCAGGGCGGGCCGCGCCAAATCGTGCGTGACGCGCAAAAAGGCCGGCGTGGTGGTGGTCCCCCAGCCGTGGACAGCCGGGTGCAGCGCCAGCTGCAGGGCCGGGGGCAGCGCAAAACCCGCCGGGTGCACGGCCGTGTTGGTCAACACCACCGCGGCCAGCTGATCCCGGTGGCCGGTGGCCCAGCCCAGGGAAATCAGGCCTCCCCAGTCATGGCCCACACTGACCACGGGCCCGCTCAAATCCAGGGCGGCGGTGAAGTCGGACAGGTCAGTGATGCGGTCGGCCAGGCGGCGGAAGGTGCCGGTGCGTTCGGAAAATCCCATGTCCAGCTGGTCCACCGCAATGACCCGCCACGGCCCGCCGGCCGCCAGCGTCTCCGGGGCGGTGGCGGCTGCCAGGAAGGTGCGCCATAAATACGACCAGGTGGGGTTGCCATGGACGCACAGCAGCGTGCCCACCGGCTCCATCCCGGTGGCGAGCACATCGTCTTCATTGTCCAGGTAGTGCCATTGGTGCGCGGACCCGGCCGGATCAACGGCGGCGGTGGAAGCAATGGTGCGGCTGCGCTGCCAGGACGCCTCCACCCCGGGCCACGGCTGTGGACGGGACGCAGCGTGTGCCACAGCTACCACGCAATTTCCATCATGGTGGTGTTCAGCCCGGAGCCCACGCCCATGCACAGCACCCGGTCCCCGGGCTTGAGGCTCTGGGATTCCTGGGCCAAGGTCATGGGCAGTGAGGCAGGGCCCACATTGCCCCACTTGGGGAAGGTGATGGGGACCCTGTTTTTCAAAAGGTTGACGGCCTTGATGATCGCATTGGTGTAGGAATTGGACACCTGGTGGGTCACGTAGCGGTCCATGGCACGCCAGTCCCAGCCATCGGTGTGCGCTTCATTCCAGGCGTCGGTGACCAGTTCCAGCCCGTTGTCCAGCAAACCTTTGGTGTCGGTGAACATGCCGTCATGGCCGCCCACGCACAGTTCGTGGTGTTCGGTGCCGGCGCGGGACACCCCGCCGAGGATCCGGTGCCCTTCTGGGTGGCGGTCCGCCGGTCCCATAACGGCGGCGGCGGCACCGGAGCCCAGGGTCAAGGTGGCAAATTCGCGCAGGTAGTCCGCACGCGTGGAGCCTTCGGCGTTCAGCCGTTCAAAGGTGGTTTCCTGTGTTGTCTGGGCATCTTCACCGGCAACAATCAGGGCGTACTGGATTTGGCCTGAATCAATCATGTTCGCGGCCAGGGTCATGCCGTTGACGAATCCCAGGCAGGCGTTGGCGACGTCAAAGTTCATGGCCGACGACGGCAGCCCCAGGCCATTGTGGATCTTCACCGCAACCGATGGTTCCAGGTTCCGGCGCGTCACGGAGGTGTTGATGAGCAGGCCCACCTGGCCCGGTTCAATGCCGGCCTCGGCCAGCGCCTTGGCACCGGCCTCGGTGGCGGCGTCGTCAAAGGAGGTCCCAGGGGCCCACCAGCGGCGTTCCTCCACTCCGGCAACGCGTTCGAGCAGCCGTTTGGACAGGCGCAGCCGCTTCAGGCTCGGGGCCAGCCGGTTATCAAAGTCACTGGACCTGACGACCACCGGCGCCTCAATGCTCGAAACGGCAAGCAAGGCAGTGTTGTGGTGACGAAAGGTAGCGTTGCCGATCAAATTCCAGCCTTTTTCTTATGGATTCCGGTAGTGGACGGCACCGCTGTTTTGGTGACCATGCCGTGATCCTGGCGGGACCGGCCCTGTGGGGCTCCCCGCGCAGATCATGACCCACCGTTAACTATGCACCTTGAAGGGGTATTCGCGCACATCCTCTTTGTGGCATACAAGGACCCACGGTCCCCGGTGCATGTCCTGCATTCACGGTAGATTGGCTTGTGAAGATCAGTGCCGGAGCAGGGAAAGAAAACAGTTTGTATCTAAAAAGCCTGTCTGTGCGTGGATTCAAGTCCTTCGCCTCTGCCACCACCTTCGACTTTGAGCCCGGCGTGACGGCAGTGGTGGGCCCCAACGGCTCCGGAAAATCCAATGTTGTGGACGCCCTGGCGTGGGTCATGGGCGAACAGGGCGCCAAAACGCTCCGTGGCGGGAAGATGGAGGACGTCATCTTCGCCGGCACCTCCGCACGCCCCGCGCTGGGCCGTGCCCAGGTGACGTTGACCATTGACAATGCCGACGGCGGCCTGCCCATTGACTACGCCGAAGTCACCATTTCCCGCACGCTGTTCCGGGCAGGCGGTTCCGAATACGCCATCAACGGCACCGCCTGCCGGCTGTTGGACATTCAGGAACTGCTCTCGGACTCCGGCCTGGGACGCGAGATGCATGTCATTGTGGGGCAGGGGCAGCTGGACAAGGTGCTGCATGCAACCCCGGAGGAACGCCGCGGCTTCATTGAAGAGGCTGCAGGGATCCTCAAGCACCGCCGGCGGAAGGAAAAAACGCTCCGCAAACTTGATGCCATGTCCGCGAACCTGGCGCGCATCACCGACCTCACCGGGGAGCTGCGCCGCCAGCTGACGCCCCTGGGCAAGCAGGCAGCCGTGGCCCGCCGGGCCCAATCCGTGCAATTCGCCGTCCGGGACGCCCGTGCCCGGCTGCTGGCCGATGAGGTTGTTTCGCTGCGCGCCGCCGCCGCCCGGGATGAAGCCGCAGAGCACGCCCACCAGCTGCGCCGCCAGGAAATCCAAGGACAGCTGGCAGGGAACCGCGAACGGCTTGCTCAGCTGGAACAGGCAGCCGCCGCCGGCACGCCGGTGCTGGACGCCGCGCGGGGGACCTGGTACCAGCTGTGCGCCACGCGGGAGCAGTTCAAGGCCCTGGCCGTCCTCGCCGCCGAACGCCGCAGCCACCTGGCCCCGCAGGACAGCGCCGCCGATCCCAACCGTGACCCCGACAAGCTGGCCGCGCAGGCCGCCCGGCTGCGTGCGGAGGAAAACGGGCTGGCATTGACGCTGCAGCAGCAGCGCCTGGACCTGGAAAACGCGGTGGCACTGAAGGAGGACGCCGAGGCTGCGGTGCGCGCGGAGGAACAACGCGTCCGGGAGCAACTGCGGGCCATGGCCGACAGCCGGGAGGCCATGGCGCGCTGGGCCGGGAAGGTGGCCGCAGCCAGGTCCAGGGTGGACTTTGCGCAGGCTGAGATTGGGCGCCTGCACCAGAACCAGGCCGCCAGCGCCGACAGGCACAGTGCCGCGGCCCGGGAATTTGCCGCCCTGGAGTCCGAGGTGGCGGCGGTCGAGGCGGGGGAGGAAAACCTTGACAGCGGCTACGAGCTGGCGGCGGCCGCGCTGGCTGAAATTACTGCGCGGATGGACGCGGTGGGGGCCGAACAACTCGCGGCCGAGCGTGAACGGGACTCGCTGACCGCCCGCCGGGAGGCCTTGGCCGTGGGTTTGCTGCGCCGGGATGCCGGGGCACATCTGCTGGAAGCGGCCCCGGCGGGCGTGTTGGCCTCCCTGGCCCGGCTCATCCATATTGCCCCCGGCCAGCAGCGGGCCATAGCGGCGGCGTTGGGCAGCGCCGCCGAAGGGGTCGTGGTGGCCGACGCCGCCGCGGCCCTGCACGCGGTGGAACTTGTCAAGGACCATGACGCCGGCCAGCTGACCCTGGTGGTGGCCGGCGGTTTCGGCGGGACCGGCCGGCATGCCGGAGCCGCGCAGCAGGAACTTCAGGAGGCTGCACGGCAGGCGGCGCAGGCCATCAGCGGGGCCGTGGTGGCCCGGGAACAGGTGGGCGCAGCCGCTGAACTCGGCCCGGCACTCGATGCCCTGCTGGCGGGGACGGTGGTGGTTGCCGATCTGGCTGCCGCCCAGCAGGTGGCTGCCCGCCACGCGGGCCTGCGGGCAGTCACCGTGGACGGTGACGTGGTCTCGGGCCACCGCTTCCAGGGCGGTTCCGCCACGGCGCCGTCGTTGTTGGAACTGCAGGCGGCGGTCGATGCCACGGATGTGCAACTGCATGCGGCCACCGTGCGCGCGGAGCAGGCGCGCTTTGCGCTCGCCGGGCTGCGGCCACGCCGGGCGGAGCTGGCCCAGGCCGAGGCGGTTGCGCAGGCGGCCCTGCATGAGTCCGACGCCAAGTTGGCGGCTGTCTCGGAGCGCCTGGGTGCCCTGGGCGCCACCTTGCGTTCGGCGGCGGGGGAGTCCGAACGCCACGGGCAGGCATTGGCCGCGGCCAACGGCAAACTGATCCAGGAGCAAGCGGCGCTGCAGGAGCTTTCCGCCCGCTTGGCGCAGCTGCAGGACACCGGTTCCGCCACGGCGGCGGAGCCTTCCGTGGCCGAACGCGACACGCTCGCAGCAGCCGCCGTGGCGGCGCGGGCCGTGGAGATGGAGACACGCCTGAGCCTGCGCGGCACGGAGGAGGCCCTCAAGACGGCCTCCTCCCGGGCGGCGGGCCTGGAATGGGCGGCGGCGGCGGAACGCAGCGCGCGCGGGCAGGCGCAGCAGCGCGCACAACGGCGGCTGTTCGCCGCCGGCAAGGCGGCAGCAGTTGCCGAGGGGGCATCGGTGCTGGTGCAGGCGCTGGAGCGTTCCATTGAGCTGGCCGCCCAGGAGCGCGACGCCGCGGAGCAAAGCGGTGCCGCCCGGGACGTGGAGCTCGTGGCGGTCCGCAAGGCCACTGCCGGGTGCGAACAGGAACTGGCCGCACTGACCCGGAGCGTCCATCAGGACGAACTGGCGCGAAATGCCCAGCAGTTGCGGATTGCGGCCCTGGCGGACCGGGCAAAACTGGAACTGGGGCTCAGCGTTGACCACCTGGTGCAGGAGTTTGGACCGCACACGCCGGTGCCAAGTGATCCGGACCCGGCAGGGGACAAGTGGGCCCAGCTGCGTGTGGCCGTGGACGCCGACGGCACGCCGCTGCAGGAAGGCGTGCCCTATGTCCGGGCGGAGCAGGAAAAACGCCTCAGGGCCGCCGAGAAGGATCTTGCGGCGCTGGGGAAGGTCAATCCGCTGGCGTTGGAGGAATTTGCCGCCTTGGAGGAGCGCCACCAGTTCCTGTCCGGACAGCTGGAGGACCTCAAGGCCAGCCGCAAAGACCTTTTGGACATCATTAAGGAAGTGGACCAGCGGGTGGAGGAAGTGTTCGCGGCAGCGTACGCGGACACGGCCGCACAGTTTCAAGAGGTCTTTGGCCAGCTGTTCCCTGGCGGGGAGGGCAGGCTGGTGTTGACCGAGCCCGGGAACATGCTCACCACCGGCATCGAGGTGGAGGCCCGGCCGGCCGGGAAGAAAATCAAGCGGCTCTCCCTGCTCTCCGGCGGGGAGCGTTCACTGACGGCGGTGGCGTTGCTGGTGGCCATTTTCAAGGCCCGCCCCTCACCGTTTTATGTGATGGATGAAGTGGAGGCGGCTTTGGACGACAGCAACCTCAGCCGGCTCATCACCATCTTTGAACAATTGCGCCAGTCCAGCCAGCTGATCATCATCACCCATCAAAAACGCACCATGGATGTGGCGGATGCGCTGTACGGGGTGGCCATGAGGGGCGACGGCGTCTCAACAGTGATCAGTCAGCGCATGGACCGGTCCGGGACCGCCCCGGCGTGACCCTGGAGGGAAAACCACAGGCCAGAACCACAGGCATCGCCTTCGCGCTCCCATTCTCCAGGGGGTGGCTGAAGGTGTCCGTCAGCGGGCACACTTGTTTGTATGACTGATTCTGAAGCAGTGACAACCCAGGGCTCGACGGTTGAGGATTGGACCCGGGCGTTGGCTGAGGCCTCCGGTTCCCCAGGTGGCGGTGCCGGGGCGGGGGTGATGCTTGCAGTAGCGGCGTCTTTAACGTCAATGGTTGCCGGCTACACGCAGGTGGAAGGGCAGCAGGGCAAGGAAGTGGCGGATATCCGGACGCGGGCGCGTTCACTTCGAGAAGCGGCCCTCCGGTTGGCCGACGACGACGCGTCCGCATCCCAGGCTTTCGGGGACGCGTTTCGGCGGGAACCCGGACCCGAACGGGAGGATGCAATACACCGGGCATCCGTGGCAGCCGCCCAGGCATCTGCGAAGCTCGGGGAGCGGGCCATCGATGCCATAGAAGATTTGGGGTGGCTCGCCAGCCATGGCAACCCAGCGCTTATTGCCGATGCCGTGGTCGCGTTCGGGGCCCTCAGGGCAGCAATAACAGGGGCGCGCACCAATGTCAGTTTCGACCTCGCTGCCCTCAAGTCAGGGGGCGCCACTTTGGAACAGATTCAACAACAACATCCTGCGTTGTGGTCCACCGTCGGGCGCCTCAACGCCGCACTTGACCGAATTGACGGCCTGACCGCGGACATCGATCACCGGGCCGCACCAACCGACGCGGCATGACTGGCGCGGCCTCCAAGTGAAACCGGTCAGAATTGATGAACCTGACTGGGCGTGACAACACCATCCACAGGCCTGTCATGGGACTCGCTTGGAACCGTTGTGCGCACTTCGTCGTCGTAGACAACGGCGAAAACCGGAGGGGGATCCTCCAAGGAGGCCAGCGCCCGGTCAAAATAGCCCCGGCCCCAGCCCATCCTCATTCCCGAGTGGTCCACTGCAGCGGCCGGAACAAGGAGCAGATTGACCTTCCGGAACACGCTGGCGGGCACCACTTCACCAACCATTTCGGATATTCCGAACAGGCCGGGCTGCTCAGGTCCGCCGCGCGAATATACCCAGTCAAGATGCCCGTCCGCCCTGCTGATCGGGACGAGGACATCCAGGCCTTCCGCCGCGGCCCAAGCCAGGAACGGCCGCGTCCCTGGTTCATCCGCAGAGGACAAATAACATCCCAGCGATGCGGGCGCAAGCTGACGGACCAGGGCGATTAAGTTTTTCGTCAGTCCGGCCGTCGCCAAGTCCTGCTCACTGGACAACCGGCTTCGGCGGCGTAGACGAATCTCGGCACGCAAAGCACGTTTTGCATCCGCCACCGCTGCGTTCGACATCATCCAACAACACTAGCGTCTGGTTCCATGAGCTGCAGACCCTCCGGCCGCACTCGCAGGGGCCGCCAGTATATTTGCGACAGGAAGAGTCCGGGTTGCTCAGTTCACCTGCCTATTTATGCAGGCGTTTTTTCGGATCGCAAAAAGAGAGGGCCAGCACCATGGTTCGGGGTCCGCAACTGGATCTTGGGCGGGACGCAGCACCGTGATTGCGCGTGTTTCCAGCCGGAGGTCCGGATCATGTGGCCCATCCCGAGCGGCGGGGCGTGATCCGGGACAGTGGCTTCAGCAAGGAAGGAAAGCGCTGCCCTCCATGAAGCGTACGCAGCGGCCCGTCAGCAGGGTGCGCCCACCTGCTAAGTTGATCCGCACGGTTCCGCCCCGGGCCGAGGCCTGTCGAGCCAGCATGGCATTCTTGCCCAGGCGTTCGGCCCAGAGCGGAGCCAGCTGGCAGTGGGCGGACCCGGTGACCGGATCCTCGGAAACGCCCGCTTCGGCACCGAACCACCGGGAGACAAAATCATATTCGGTTCCGGTGCCCTGGGCGGTGACGATCGTCCCGCGAACCGGCAGTGCGGCCAGGACCGAAAAATCCGGGGAAAGGTCAATGACGGTCTGGGCGTCCGCGACCATGTAAATCAGGTCGGTGGCCTGCAGGGCCTCGGACACCGGAACCCCCAGCGCCTTGGCGATCTCAGGGTCGATGGCCACCGGCACGGGGACCTCGGAGGGGAAGTCCATGGTGTATTGGCCGTCAGTGGCGCGGGTCACCGAAAGCCAGCCACTGCGGGTATAGAACTGCAGCTCCTTGGCCTCGGGATGCTCGTCAGCAAAGAGGTATGAGGCGGCGGCCATGGTCGCGTGCCCGCACAGTTCCACCTCCACGGCCGGGGTAAACCAGCGCAGGTGATAGGCAGGGGCGGGGCCAGGCTCCAGGACGCCGTCGGGCAGGGTCTTCACTAGAAATGCCGTTTCGGAGAGATTGTTCTCTTCGGCCGCCTGCTGGAGGACTTCGTCTGGCAGCCACCTTGGCAGGGGCATGACAGCGGCCGGGTTGCCCTGGAAGATGTTGTCGGCGAAGGCGTCGATCTGCACCAGGGGAACCTTCAGGTAACGTTCGCGGGGCGCCTGGGCATCGGGGGAGGCGTTTGCTGCTGGGTTGCTGTGCATGGGTTTTCCTTGCTGTCCGGATGTACATGTTGCTTGCACAAGGTGGTTGGCTGCCGTACGTCAATCGACGTGGTGATGGGCCAAAGTGTAGCGGTCAAGCCCGTGGTGGTTGGTCCTGGCGATCCCGCGGTCCCAATGGCCCGGACAGACGAAAGGGCGCCCATTTTCTTCCCGGGCCTGGATCAGCGGTGCCGGATGCGCGGGTAGTCGGTACCGCAGCAGCCAAAAATCCAACCGGGAGCAATGAAGTGCCGCGTTGTTGGCCGCGCTCGCTGCCGTAACAATACGCATTGGCGCGGCGACAGCCACGGCCTGTGGCTGTGACGGCACTGCAAACGTGATGGGTGGGCTTGCCTCCAGGGAAGTCATGGTCCAAAGACGCCCGGGGTGAACCCGTGTGGCAGAGGCCCGTTGTTACGCCGCGTCACGGCATGTTGAGCCGTGTTGCCGTGCGTTGCGTGGTACTTGAAGAGCCGGCGGGCCGGGTGGTTTTGTTGCACCACCACCACGAAAGGAAGCGCCATGACACCGCCCGTCACCCCGCAGGAACTGCGCACCGTACTGGGGCACTTCGCCACCGGACTGACCATCATCACCGCAACGACGCCCCATGGCCCGGTGGGTTTCACCTGCCAGTCCTTCGCCTCCCTCTCCCTTGAGCCGGCGCTGGTCACCTTCAGCCCGGCCCGGACCTCCTCAAGCTGGCCGCTGCTGCGCGCTGCGGGACGGTTCACCGTCAATATCCTCCCCGCCGAGCACCAGCACCTCTCGGGACAGTTTGCCCGCTCCGGGGCGGATAAGTTTGCCGGCGTCAGCTACAGCAGTTCGCCCCTGGGAAATCCGGTGCTGGACCAGGCCCTTGCCTGGGTGGACTGCGAACTGCACCAGGAGTACGACGGCGGGGACCACACCATTGTGGTGGGTTCCGTCCAGGCCCTGCAGGCCCGGGCCGAGGCTGAACCGCTGCTGTTTTACAAAGGGTCCTATGCCCGCATTCAGCAGCAGGCAGCCCTGGTGGGGACCGCGGCATGAAGGTTCTCGGCGTTGACGGCAGCCCCTACGGGCCCGGGAAGACGGCCGCCGCCATAACGGCCGTTTTGGCCGGGGCGGCGGGCAGCGGGGCTGAAACGGAGCTGATCCGCCATGATGATCCGGACGTTGTGGAACGCATTGCCGCCGCTGACGCCGTCGTGCTGGGAAGTCCCACCTACCGGGCCACGCACACTGCCGCGCTGCGGGCGCTGTTGGAAAAAATTGACCGCAAAGCGGGCGCCGAACCATTGGCCGGTACCCCCGTGGCCGTGGTCATGACAGGTGCCTCCGGGGAACATTTCTTGGGCACCCGGGAGCTGTCCACCACCTTGACGGGGTTCTTTGGCACCCAGGTGCTGGCCCCGGACCTGTACTTTCGGGGCACGGACTTTGAAGCCGGCGGCCAAGCGGACGCACGTGCCACGGAGCTGTCCAAGCGCCATGGTGCAGCCTTGGTTGATTTGGCCCGTGCGGTTCAGGGATCGGCGGCGCTGCAGTCCCTGCGCCCGCTGGTGTGAACGGGCATCTACAAGGATTGGCGGGTGTCCTTGGCGGGCAGCCAGAAGAGGAAGCTGAGCAGGGCCACCGCGGTGGCCATGAGGAAGGCGGGGCCATAGGAAAAAGCGTCCACCAGGACGCCGGCCGCAATGGGCCCAATGATGGCGCCGAGGTCCCCGCTCATTTGGAAGGTGGCAAGGACCTTCCCACCGGAACGGCCGTTGCCGATGACGTCGGCCACGGTGGCCTGCTGGGCAGGCCCCATCAGGCCGCTGCCCAGGCCGGCAATGGCTGAGACAATAAAGAACCAGAGCTCATTGCCGGTGAAGCCCAGGGCGCCCATGGCAATGCCGTTGACGGCCAGACCGGCCATGATCATGGGTTTGCGCCCCCAACTGTCGGCCAGTTTGCCTGAGAACGTCAAGGCAGCTCCGGTGCCAATGGCAAACACGGCCAGGGAAACTCCGGCCACTTCCGGGCCTGCCCCCAGCACGGCCGTGGCAAAGAGCGGAACCAGGGCCATGCGGATGCCAAAGGCCGACCAGCCATTGGCGAACCCCGAGCTCAGCACGGCGCGGTAGGCCGGCAGCGTCAGCGCTTCACGCAGGGGCAGCACCACCTTGGGGGCGGCGGCCTGGGTGCTGGCGCGGCCTTTGCGTTTGCCCAGGGCAATGGCGGGCAGTTGGGTGGCCACCAGCAGCGCCACCAGCACCAGCGCCCCGGCGTAGACCAGGAACGGCAGCTGCATGCCGAGGCCGGCGAGCAATCCGCCCACGGCCGGTCCGGCAATGTTTCCCAGCAAAAACGAACCGGAGTACAGGCTGGAGACGCGGCCCCTGGCCTGTGGGGGAGCGAGGCGGATCAGCAGGCCCATGGCGGCGACGCTGAACATGGTGGAGCCAATGCCGCCCAGGCCCCGGAAAATGAGCAGCTGCCAGTAATCCTGCGCGAAGGCGCATGCCGCCGAAGAGGCGGCCACAATCAGGATGCCCACAATGTACGTGATCCGCTCGCCGGTGCGTTCCACCAGCCAGCCGCTCAGCGGAGCAAAAATGAGCCGGGTGAAAGCGAAGGCGCTGACCACCACGGCCGCGGCCGTGACGCCCACGTCGAAGCTCTGCGCAAATTGCGGCAGCACGGGCGCCACAATGCCGAAGCCAATGGCAATCATGAAGGCGGCGGCCACCAGAACCTTGATTTCGCGGGGCAGTTTTACGGCTGCCGGCTCTGGATTTTTTGTGGCGGAAGTGGGCGTTTGCATCACAGATGAGTGTGCCACATGTCAAGGGTCCGGCAGCTCCCCAGGCTCGCCGTGAGAGACTGGGGACGTGAATGAAATCCTCCCCATCATTTTGTCCATTGTGGTTGGGCTCGCCGTCATTGGCGGACTCATCCCCGTCTTCCTCAAGTCCCGGCGCAGCAAGCAAAACTATGTTGGCCCGCGTGACGCGAACGATCCCGCACCGCTGGATGCCGCCGATTCCCCCGGTGGCAGCACCCTGGTTCAGGAGCGCCCGGAGGCCCCGGCGCCGCCGTCGGACGTGGAAATGGTTGTGCCGGCGCCGACGGCTCCGGCGCTGGAGACCCCGCTGCCGGTGGACGGACGCCTGGTGCGTCTGCGTGCCCGGCTGGCGAAGTCCAACAATGCCCTGGGCAAGGGCCTGCTGGCGCTGCTCTCCCGCGACACCATTGATGAAGATGTGTGGGAAGAAGTGGAGGAGACGCTGCTGCTGGCCGACATTGGCACCAATGCCACCATGGAATTGGTGGACACGCTGCGCGACCGCGTGAAGGTTTTGGGCGTCCGAAGCCCCGAGCACGTGCAGTCCATGCTGCGTGAAGAGCTCATTAAGCTGGTGGATCCCACCATGGACCGCACCTTGAACATTGCCCGCCACGAGGGCCGGCCGGCGGTGCTGATGGTGGTGGGCGTCAATGGCGTGGGCAAGACCACCACCGTGGGCAAGCTGGCCCGGGTGCTGGTGGCCGAGGACAAGGACGTGCTGCTGGGCGCGGCCGACACCTTCCGCGCCGCCGCGGCCGAGCAGCTGGCCACCTGGGGTGCCCGCGTGGGTGTGCCCACCGTGAAGTCCGACGTCGATGGCGCGGACCCAGCGTCTGTGGCCTATGAGGCCGTCAAGGCAGGCATCGACCAGGAAGTCGACGTGGTCATGATTGACACTGCCGGGCGCCTGCAAAACAAGGTGGGCCTCATGGACGAACTCGGCAAGGTCAAGCGCGTCATTGAAAAGCAGGCCACCGTTGATGAGGTCCTGCTGGTCCTTGATGCCACCACCGGCCAAAACGGTTTGACCCAGGCAAAGGTGTTTGCTGAGGTGGTCAACATCACCGGCATCGTGCTGACCAAGCTAGACGGCACCGCCAAGGGCGGAATTGTGGTGGCCATTCAAAACACCCTCGGTGTTCCAGTGAAGCTGATTGGCTTGGGCGAGGGCGCTGACGATCTGGCCCCCTTCGATGCCGAGAACTTTGTCGATGCCTTGTTGAACTAGCGGTTTCCATGTGATGTGTTACCAAAAATGCCCGCTTCGGCGGGCATTTTTGCGTTGACGCCAGCCTGTTGATGGCCCAGCTAAGGCGCACCTCCACCCGAGGGGGCGCGGAGCCCGAAAATGCCGTGGATCCGGTAATCATTAGCCTTTTGGATGAGGCTTTCCAGCAGATCGCCTGGCCCCTCTAGGCTAAAATGGTAGGTGCATCACAGACCACTTTGATGAAGTGGGAAGCCAGTTGATGGGATTCGCCGTGAGCAATTTAATGGTGGGCAGGACATGACTTTAGTCCTCGACGATCACATCCAACCCTTGCGCGTGGCGGTGGTGGGTTCGGATTATGTGACCAATCTGGGCCTGTCCCAACTCTTGAACGTTGCCGAAGAGATCGTCATTTGTGGCACGCCGGCAGATTCGCAGGAGACATTGGAGCTGCTGCGGGAAGAGCCTGTGGATCTGGTGTTGGTGGTAGCCGGCATGCAGCAGGAGCCGTTGGCTGTGGCTTGCCGGACCTTGGCCAGACTGCCCCAGCCACCCATAGTGGTGGTCATGGGAAATTTGCCGTTTACAGAAGCCGAAGAACTTGTTTTTGACGGTGTGAGCGCGGTTTTGCATAACAATGTCATTGCCCAGGACCTGCCAGTGGTCCTGCGGATGGTCCACCGCGGCGGGGCCTTGCTGGTGAGCGATGAAGCACGTGCGGCCCTGATGGCCCGGCACACGGGGCACGACGTCGATCAACGAACCCGGTGTGAGGCCCTCAATTCCAGGGAACGAACCGTTGCCATTGGCATTGCTGAAGGGCTGACCAACGTGCAATTGGCCAGCTCCATGGCCCTGAGCGAGGCCACGGTCAAACTTCTGGTCTCCAACATCATGAACAAGCTCGGTGTCACCAACCGGGTGCAGATAGCCGTGGCCATCACCAAGGCCATGAGCCGCTAGGGGCCGGCCCGTTAGGCAGGAAACATGCCTGAAACACGGGTGCAGCGTCGAATTTACCTGCGCGTTGCAAACGTAACGCAGGTGAAATATTCACAGCCCTGATGTGAAACATGGGCAACACAACATTGTAAGAGTCCACAGTGCACCGCCTCCATGATGCGGCAAGCAGCAACTCTTGCAATGAAAGGCCAGCCCAATGAACACTGGCGATACAGCATGGGTCCTTATCTCGGCAGCCTTGGTGCTGTTGATGACCCCGGGACTCGCGTTTTTCTATGGCGGCATGACCCGCTCAAAAGCAGTCCTGAACATGATGATGATGAGCTTCGGCGCCATTGGCATTGTCGCCGTGCTCTGGGTCGTGTTCGGCTACTCGGCAACATTTGGTGCCGATGCAGGGGCCGGTTTGGTGGGCAACCCGCTGGAAAAGCTGGGCCTGCAGGGTGTCCTCGACACAGGTGACGGGGCTCCGTTGGTGGGGTCCATCCCGGAAGTGGTGTTTGTTGGTTTTCAAGCAGCCTTTGCCATCATCACCGTTGCCTTGATCACTGGCGCCATTGCCGACCGCGCAAAGTTCGGTGCCTGGATGACCTTCGCGGCCATCTGGGTGACGGTGGTGTATTTTCCCGTGGCACACTGGGTCTTCTCGTTTACGGAGGACGCCGCTGGCAACCCCACGGGCGGCTGGATCGGCCAGGGTCTGGGCGTGATTGACTTTGCAGGTGGCACGGCCGTGCACATCAACGCCGGTGCCGCCGCCCTGGCCCTGGCCCTGATCCTTGGCAAGCGCAAGGGCTTTGGCAAGGATCCCAGCCACCGCCCGCACAACCTCCCGTTCGTCATGCTCGGCGCCGGCCTGCTTTGGTTCGGTTGGTTTGGCTTCAACGCCGGCTCCGCGCTCGGTGCCAATGCAGTGGCCGGCTATGCCTGGATCAACACGCTGGCCGCTCCCGCCGCCGCGATCCTGGGCTGGATACTCATTGAAAAGATCCGCGACGGCCACGCCACTTCACTGGGTGCCGCCTCCGGTGCCGTGGCAGGGCTGGTGGCCATCACACCTGCCTGCTCGGCGCTGACCCCCATGTGGTCCATTGTTTTGGGAGTGCTGGCCGGTGCCGCCTGCGCCCTGGCGGTGGGGCTGAAATACCGTCTGGGCATTGATGATTCGCTGGACGTGGTGGGCGTTCACCTGGTGGGAGGCATGGTGGGAACGTTGTTCATCGGCCTCGCCGCCGACCCCGGTTCCCCTGCAGCCGGCACCGGCCTGTTTTACGGTGGTGGATTTGAACTGCTGGGCCTGCAGGCCATTGGCGCACTTGCCGTTGCGGTGTACTCCTTTGTCCTGGCGTTTGTCATTGGCTGGACCATCAACAAGACCATGGGGTTCCGCATCAAGAGCGAACACGAAGCTGCCGGCATTGACGTTTCCGTTCATGCCGAGTCCGCCTATGACATTGGCGGGCGCAGCTCCGGGGCCTTCATGCCCATGGCGGAGAAGGCGCCCATCACCGAGGCAACTGTGGAGAAGGTCGACGCATGAAACTCATTACAGCGATCATCAGGCCCGAGCAACTTGACGAGGTCCGCAACGCCCTGGAAAGCTACGGGGTCCAAGGGCTGACAGTAAGCAGCGCCCACGGCTACGGCCGCCAACGCGGACACACCGAGGTTTACCGGGGTGCCGAATACACCGTGGACCTGCACGCCAAGGTCCGCATTGAGGTCCTCGCCGCAGACGACCAGGCCTACGACCTCATGGACGTCATCGTGGCCACCTCCAACACGGGAACCGCCGGCGACGGCAAGGTCTGGCTCGTGGAGGTGTATGACGCCGTGCGGGTCCGCACCGGCGAGCGCGGGGTGGCAGCCATCTAATGCGGACGACGGCGGCAGCCGGGTGGCTGAAAAGCCCGCCCG
>NZ_JBHUYE010000021.1:0-52320 GCF_042668835.1 Specibacter sp. NPDC057265 | reverse complement strand
GCACTAGGGTGCTGCCCCAGGCAGTGCATAAAGGAAGGACCCCGCCGCGGCGGGGTCCTTCCTTTATGCACTGCCTGGGGGTGGGCCCGTTTTTCAGTTCAGGCGGCGATGTTGCCGTAGGACATGATAAGTCCCAGCCCAATGATGACGGCTCCCCAAACAACGCCCAGGATCACCGTGAAACGGTTCAGGTTCCGCTCGGCCACACCTGAGGAGCCAAGGCTGGAGCTCATGCCGCCGCCAAACATGTCGGAGAGTCCGCCGCCACGGCCCTTGTGGAGCAGAATCAGCAGGGTCAGCAGCAGGCTGGTGACTCCCAAAAGGATCTGCAGGGCAATTTGTAATGCTTCCACGTGTGGCCTTTCAGCATGGTGAGGGTTGATGCAAAAAAAGTTTGCTCGTTGTACCGCACCCCAGTCTAACCGGGTGCGCACGTGCGGAGCGAATGGACACGTGCCGGGGGAAGATAACCGCTAGTGGCTCACCAGGTGCTGTTCGAAGCGTGCAATGTTGGCAAATTCCCCTGCATCCAGGCTCGCTCCGCCCACCAGCACGCCGTCGACGTCGCGTTCGGCCATGATGGCGCCAACATTGTTGGCCTTGACCGAGCCGCCGTAGAGCAGGCGGGTCTTGTCGGCGGTGGCGGCGTCGAACAAGTCCGCCAGCTCCGCACGGATGGCGGCGCACATTTCCTGTGCATCCTGCGGTCCGGCAACTTCACCGGTGCCGATGGCCCAGACGGGCTCGTAGGCGATGACCAGCTGCGCTGCCTGCTCGGCAGTGAGTCCGGCGACGCCGCCGCGGACCTGGGCGAGGGTGTGCTCAACGTGGTTCCCGGCCTTGCGGACCTCCAGGCCTTCACCGGCGCACAGCACGGGGGTGACCTCGTGGCGGAAGGCCGCCTTCACCTTGGCGTTGAGCAGCTCGTCGCCCTCGTGGTGGAATTCGCGGCGTTCACTGTGGCCCACCAGCACGTAGCTACAGCCCAGCTTGTTCAAAAAGGCTCCGGAAATGTCCCCGGTGTAGGCTCCGGAGTCCTTGTCGGAGAGGTCCTGGCCGCCGTAGACGAGGTTGAGCTTGTCGCCCTGGACCAGTGTCTGCACGCCGCGCAGGTCGGTGAACGGGGGGAATACGGCTACTTCAACGCGGTCGAAGTCGTGGCGGGCGTCGGAAAGCGTCCAGGCCAGCTTTTGCAGCAGTGTGATGCCCTGGACGTGGTCCATGTTCATCTTCCAGTTGCCGGCAATCAGCGGTGTCCGGTCAAATGCCCCGTTGGTTGAAGTCGTCATTGTTCTCTCGTTTCTTGCGTCACTGTTATTCCAACAGCTGTGGATCGGGTGCCGGCTGCGTGCCGGCACGAAAGGTGGCGGCGGGTTGACACCCGCCGCCACCGTTGCGCTTAGCGGTCCAGCGCCACCAAGCCGGGCAGTTCCTTGCCCTCAAGGTATTCCAGGCTGGCGCCGCCACCGGTGGAAATATGCCCAAAGGCGGTGTCGGCGAAGCCCAGCGAACGCACGGCCGAGGCGGAGTCCCCGCCGCCGACCACCGTGAAGCCGCCGTTGGCACTGTTGGCCTCCAGAGCCGCGGCGACAGCCCGCGTGCCTTCGGCGAAGGCAGCGAACTCAAACACACCCATGGGGCCGTTCCAGAACACCGTCCTGGCGGCCGCAATGGCCGCCGCGAACGCCGCACCGGATGCGGGGCCGATGTCCAGACCGAGGCCCGCGGCACCGAAGGAACTGCCCTCGATGGCGTCCGCGGGCACCACCTCGTGGGCGGCGTCGGCGGCAAAGCCGGCGGCCACGACCACGTCGGTGGGCAGCACGAAGCTGGTTCCGGCGGCTTCCGCGCGGGCCAGATAGTCCTTCACCACGGGGATCTGGTCAACCTCCAGCAGTGAGGCACCCACCTTGTGGCCCTGGGCTGCCAGGAATGTGAACAGCATGCCGCCGCCCACCAGGATGGAGTCGGCCTTGCCCAGCAGGTTGTCAATGACCGCCAGCTTGTCGGAGACCTTGGAACCGCCGAGCACCACCACGTAGGGGCGTTCGGAGTCGGTGGTGAGCTTGCGCAGCACCTCGAGTTCGGTGCGCACCAGGTCACCCTGGTACGACGGCAGTGCCTTGGCAATGTCATAGACGCTGGCATGCTTGCGGTGCACGGCACCGAAGGCGTCGTCCACGTACGCGCCGTTGCTGCCCGTGAGGGCGGCGAGTTCGGCGGCGAAGGCGCCCCGTTCGGCGTCGTCCTTGGAGGTTTCGCGGGCGTCAAAGCGCACGTTTTCCAACACCAGCACCGAACCGTCGGCCAGGGCCGCCGCTGCCGCCTGCGCAGCCGGTCCCGTGGTGTCCGCGGCCAGGACCGCGTTCAGTTCCGGGGCCAGTTCGGCCAGGCGGGCCACGGCCGGCGCCAGGGAGTATTTGGCTTCCGGGGTGCCCTTGGGACGGCCCAGGTGGGCGCTGACCAAAACCCGCGCCCCGGCCCCGGCGAGGGCCGAGATGACGGGCAGGGACGCCTTGATGCGTCCGTCGTCACTGACGTTAGAGCCGTCAAGCGGCACGTTCAGGTCACTGCGGACCAGAACGTACCGCCCACGGACACCTTCATCGAGGAGTTCGCTGAGGGTGTGCAGTGTCATGCTGACGCCTAGCCCAGCTTCGATGCAACGAGTTCGGTCAGATCGACCAGGCGGTTGGAGTAGCCCCACTCGTTGTCGTACCAGGAAACCACCTTGACCTGGTTGCCGATGACCTTGGTCAAGCCCGAGTCGAAGATCGAGGAGGACGGGTCGGTGACAATGTCCGAGGAGACGATCGGGTCTTCGGTGTACGTCAGGTAGCCGGCCAGCTTGCCTTCGGCTGCGGCGGCCTTGTAGGCGGCGTTGACTTCCTCCACGGTGACTTCGCGGCTGACGGTGGCGGTCAGGTCGGTGGCTGAACCTGTGGGGACGGGGACGCGGATGGCGTAGCCGTCGAGCTTGCCCTTGAGTTCGGGCAGGACCAGACCAATGGCCTTGGCGGCACCGGTGGAGGTGGGGACCATGTTGATGGCCGCCGCACGGGCACGGCGGAGGTCCTTGTGCGGGCCGTCCTGCAGGTTCTGGTCGGCGGTGTAGGCGTGGATGGTGGTCATCAGGCCACGCTCCAGGCCGAAGCTGTCGTTGAGGACCTTGGCCAGCGGGCCGAGGCAGTTGGTGGTGCAGGAGGCGTTGGAGATGATGTGGTGCGCGGCCGGGTCGTACAGCTCGTCATTGACGCCCATGACGATCGTGATGTCTTCATCGGAGGCCGGTGCCGAGATCAGGACCTTCTTGGCGCCGGCATCAAGGTGCTTCTGCGCGCCTGCGGCGTTGGTGAAGAAGCCGGTGGACTCGATGACAATGTCAACATTGTGCTCGCCCCAGGGGAGGTTGGCGGGATCGCGCTCGGCGAAGACCTTGATGGTCTTTCCGTCCACCACGAGGTTTCCATCGACGACCTCGACACTGGCGGCCAGACGGCCGGTGACGGAGTCGTACTTGAGCAGGTGCGCCAAGGTTTCGGGGCTGGTCAAGTCATTGACTGCCACAATGTCGAGGTCCGCACCCTGGGCCAGGGCGGCGCGGAAGTAGTTGCGGCCGATGCGGCCAAAGCCGTTAATACCAATACGAGTAGTCACTTGTTCTCTCCTTGGTGCTCAGGTGGAGCACACGTAGTCAAGTTGAAGGTCACCTTCAACCATGGTTTCCCGCACGACGTTGGGCAGAGATTCTTTACATGCACGGCGTCCATTTTCATTCCGACGCCGTGATCCATATTACATTCAGTGGGGCCCGCCCCGGTAATATTGGGAGGCGGGCGTCCACATGATGGTCCACCACGGGTGGCCCACCGGGTTTCCGGGTGCAGCGGCCAGGGGCCGCTGCACCCGGAAGTCTTTCAGCGCAGCTGTTCGAAGCTGTTAGGGCAGGATCAAGCCCGTGGCGTTGGCGCGGGCTGCGTCAAAGCGCTTGGCGACGTCGGCCCAGTTCACAATGTTCCAGAAAGCCTTCACGTAGTCGGCCTTGACGTTGACGTAATCCAGGTAGAAGGCGTGCTCCCACATGTCCAGCATCAACAGGGGCGTGGTGGCCACGGGGACGTTGCCCTGCTGGTCGAAGAGCTGCTCGATGACCATGTTGCCGCCGAGGCCCTCGTAGGACAGCAGCGCCCAGCCGGAGCCCTGGATGCCCATGGCAGCCGCCGTGAAGTGGGCGCGGAAGGCGTCGAAGGAACCGAAAGCGTCGTCGATGGCCGCTGCCAGCTCGCCTGTGGGCTTGTCGCCGCCTTCAGGGGAAAGGTTGTTCCAGAAGATCGTGTGGTTGGTGTGCCCGCCCAGGTGGAATGCCAGGTCCTTGGAGAACCTGTTGATGTTGGCGAAGTTGTTGCTTTCGCGGGCCTCGGCAAGCTGCTCCAGGGCGGTGTTGGCGCCGGCAACGTAGGCTGCGTGGTGCTTGCTGTGGTGCAGTTCCATGATGCGGGCGGAAATGTTCGGTTCCAGCGCAGCATAGTCGTAGCTGAGTTCCGGAAGTGTGTACTTGGTCACGGTTCCTCCATTGCGTTTCTTCTTGGGGTGGGTCGGCGCGAACCGTCCCGGCGGGTCTGCCGGAGGCAGCCCCGCGCTCTACTCTTCCATACTAGGCACTTTAGCCATCGAGCATGTCAAAGGTGACGTTGAACTCAGTGCCGGGAATGCCCAGGTCCTTGGCCTTTTTATCCGCCATGGCCAGCAGGCGCCGGATGCGTCCGGCAATGGCGTCCTTGGTCAGGGGTGGGTCCGCAAGGCGGCCCAGTTCATCGAGGCTGGCCTGCTTGTGGGCCACCCGCAGCGCACCGGCGTACTTGAGGTGCTCGGGCACGTCCTCCCCCAGGATTTCAAGTGCCCGCTCCACCCTGGCTCCGGCGGCCACTGCGGCTTGGGCGGAACGGCGCAGGTTGGCGTCGTCGAAGTTCGCGAGCCGGTTCGCCGTGGCGCGGACCTCCTTGCGCATGCGGCGTTCCTCCCAGATGAGGAAGGTGGCGTGGGCGCCCATGCGCACCAGCAGCTCGCCAATGGTGTCGCCGTCGCGGATCACCACCCTGTCAATGCCGCGCACATCCCTGGCTTTGGCGGCTATGTCCAGCCGGCGGGCAGCGCCCACCAGGGCCAGGGCCGCCTCCGGTCCGGGGCAGGTGACCTCCAGCGCTGAGGAGCGGCCCGGTTCGGTGAGGGAGCCGTGGGCCAGGAACGCCCCGCGCCAGACGGCTTCGGCGTCGGCGCTGGAGCCGTTGACCACCGCCGAGGGCAGGCCGCGCACCGGCCGTCCGCGTCCGTCCAGCAGACCGCTTTGGCGGGCCAGGGCCTCACCGTCACGCACCACCCGCACCACATAGCGACTGCCCCGGCGCAGCCCGCCGCCGGAGACCACCACGATCTCGCTTTGGTGCCCGTACATTTCCGCAATGGCCACCCGGAGCCGGCGCGCCGTGGCGGCGGTGTCCACCTCTGCTTCAATGACTATCCGTCCGGAAATGATGTGCAGGCCCCCGGCAAAGCGCAGCAGCGCCGAGACCTCGGCCTTGCGCACGGACGATTTTTTAACATCAAGCCGGGACAATTCCTCTTTTACCGCCGCCGTCAGCGCCATGGTCTGCCCTTCGCTTTCACGTTCATTTATTGATTCCCAAAAATATCCCTGTAGGCGGCGGCAAGACGCAAGGGGTCATGCACGGCGCTTTCGCCGGAGCTGCCCACTTTACCGAACACCACCCGCGCACCGAGCATTGCCGCCGCTGCCTGGAACTGCCGGGCATCACCAATGGAATCCGGATCGGCAAGCACCACGTCCACCCGGAAATCGGGGGCATACTGGGCAATGACGTGCAGGTGGTCGGCGGCATTCATGCCCGTGGCCTCCAGGTCATTGGTGTCCAAATTCATGGTCAGCAACCGCCGCGCCGTGGTGCTGCACAGGGCCTGGCGCATTTCCGGCAGCAGCAGGTGCGGCAGCACCGAGGTGTACCACGACCCCGGACCCAAAACCACCCAGTCGGCCTGGCAAATGGCGGCCACCGCCTCGGCGCAGGCCGGGGCGTCCTCGGGCAGCAGGCGCACATTGGCCAGTTCACCGGCCTTGGCCAGCCGCGACTGTCCACGGATGAGGGCGCCTTCCCCCGTGCCCTGGCGGACGCTGCCTTCAATGGTCAGCGGAACACTGGCCATGGGCAGCACCTCGCCCCGCGCCCCCAGGAGCGCGCCGGCCCACCGCAGCCCGGCCACGGTGTCGCCCAGCAGCTCCCACAGGGTCACAATGAGCAGGTTGCCCAGGGCATGGTTGTCCAGGGAACCCTTGACGCCGTCGCGGGAGGCGAAACGGTGCTGCATGACATCGCGCCAGGTGCGCCCCCAGTCCGTGTCGTCGCACAGTGCCGACAGCGCCATGCGCAGATCCCCGGGCGGCAGGACATCGAGTTCCTCCCGCAGCCGGCCGGAAGAGCCGCCGTCGTCGGCGACGGTGACAATGGCTGTGACCTCACCTGTCACCAGGCGCAGCGCGGACAGCGACGCGGCCAGCCCGTGCCCGCCGCCGAGTGCGGCGACCCGCACCCCGCTCTCGGGGGCGGACAATTTGCTGGCGGCCGGGATGATCGGCAGGATTCCGGTGTACACGGCTACTCCCGGCCCAAATCACGGTGCCGGATGCTGGCAGTGACGTGCGGCAGCTGTCCCAGCCGCTTGGCCAGTTCAATGGCCACCGCCACGGAGCGGTGCTTGCCGCCCGTGCAGCCCACTGCAATGGTGGCGTAGTGCTTGTTTTCCCGGCGGTAGCCCTCCAGCACCGGCTCCAGGGCGTGGACGTACCGGTCCACAAATCCGGCGGCGCCGTTGTCCTGCAGCACAAAGTTGCTCACTGCCTCGTCCTGGCCCGTGAGCGGACGCAGTTGCGGGATCCAGTGCGGGTTGGGGATGAAGCGCACATCCGCAACATAGTTGGCGTCCATGGGCAGCCCATATTTGAACCCAAAGCTCATCACTGTCAGGCTCAACACCACGGGGCCGGATTCGGAAAAGAGCTCCGTGACGGCGGTGGCCAGTTGGTGGACGTTCATCACGGAGGTGTCCAGCACCATCTCCGCCTGCGCCTTCATATCCGCCAGCAGCAGCCTCTCGGCGGTGATGCCGTCGGTGATGCGCCCGTCGTTTTGCAGCGGGTGCGGGCGCCGGCCCTGCTCAAAGCGGCGCACCAGGGTGTCGTCGCTGGCATCCAGGAACAGCACCCGGTAGGCCACACCGGCGGCGGACAGGGCCTTGAGGGAGTCACGGATGTCGGCGAAGAGCGCCTTGCTGCGCACGTCGACGACGACGGCGAGCTTGGGCAGCGCCGCCGGCATCCGGGACGCGAGGTCGGCAAGGGTGCCAAGCATTTGCGGCGGCAGGTTCTCAATGACATACCAGCCGTGGTCCTCCAGGGCGTTGGCGGCAGTGCTGCGCCCGGCCCCCGACATGCCGGTGATGACCAGCAGCTCCGCCTCCACGGGTTTGACCGGCGTCAAGGCATTGTCCGTTGCGGCCGTGGCGGCCGTTGCGTCGTGCTGTTCAGTCATTGCTCATCCCTGTCCCTAAGTGGCTGTTCCGGTGCCTGCCGTTGCCCGGCATGCGCGCGGGTGGGGCCACCCACCATCCTGCCAGATGCTGCGCCACGGTGGCGGCTGCACCGGCCCGTCCCGCAGCGGCACGGGCCGGCTTCAGTCAAGAATTTCACCCGTGGTCATGTTCACTGCCGGGGCCTGTTCGGGTGCGGCGGCGCCGTCGGCATGCAGGGTGGCGAAAATGGACTGCGCCAGCACCGGGCCCACGCCCTTGGCCTGGCCCAACTCCTCCACGGTGGCGGCGCGCACCTTCTTCAAGGAGCCAAAGTGCTCCAGGAGGGCCTTTTGCTTGGCGGTGCCGAGCCCCGGCACCCCGTCCAGCACCGAAGCGGTCATGGCCTTTCCGCGTTTGGCGCGGTGGAAGGTGATGGCAAAGCGGTGCGCTTCGTCGCGGATCCGCTGCAGCAGGTACAAGCCCTCGGAGGCGCGCGGCAAAATGACGGGGAAGTCGCTGCCTGGAACCCATACCTCCTCCAGCCGCTTGGCCAGGCCCACCACGGCAACATCGGTGATGCCCAGTTCCGCCAGGGCCCGGGAGGCGGCGTTGACCTGGGGGATGCCGCCGTCGACCACCACCAGATTGGGCGGGTAGGCAAACTTGGCCTTGTTGGCCTCCGCGCCGGAGCCTGCCGCCGGGTCGACGCTGCCTGAACCCGGCATGGACTGTGCACGTTCGGCCTTTTCGCTCAGGTAGTTGCGAAAGCGCCTGCTGATGACGTCATACATGGACGCGGTGTCGTCAATGGCGGCTTCACCGGTGATGGCGAACTTGCGGTATTCGCTTTTCTTCGCCAACCCGTCCTCCACCACCACCATGGAGGCCACCACATTGGTGCCCTGGACATGGGAAATGTCAAAACACTCGATGCGCAGCAGCGGCATGGGCAGCTCCAGGGCTTCCTGCAGCTCCTGCAGGGCCAGGGAACGGGTGGTGAGGTCTCCGGCGCGGCGCGATTTATGCAGCACCATGGACTGGCGCGCATTGGCCTGCACGGTGCCCATCAGGGCCGCCTTCTCTCCGCGCTGGGGGACCTTGATGGCCACCTTGCCCCCGCGCAGCACGGCCAGCCAGCTTTCCAGCTGTTCATGGTTGGCCGGCAGCTCGGGCACCAGGATCTGGCGCGGGATGCTGCCCTGCTCGCCGTCTTCGCTGCCGTACACCTGTTGCAGCAGGTGTTCCCACAGTTCGGCGGTGGTGGTGTCCTCCACCTTTTCCACCACCCAGCCGCGCTGTCCGCGGATGCGCCCGCCGCGGACGTGGAAGACCTGCACCGCGGCTTCCAGCTCGTCTTGCTCGACGGCGAACACATCGGCATTGGTTTCCTCCGCCAGCACCACCGCGTTGCGTTCAAACACCTTGCGCAGGGCCACAATGTCATCGCGCAGGCGCGCCGCCTGCTCGTAGTCCAGCTCGGCGACGGCGGCGGCCATTTTCTTCTCCAGCGTGCCAATGAAGCGTTTGGCCTCGCCGTTCATGAAGTCGCAGAAATCCTGCGCCAGATCCCGGTGGTCCTCGGTGCTGATGCGCCCCACGCAGGGCGCTGAGCACTTGTCGATGTAGCCCAGCAGGCAGGGCCGGCCGCTGCGCTCGGCCCGGCGCAGCACGCCCAGGGAGCAGCTGCGCACGGGGAACACCCGCAGCAGGGTGTCCATGGTCTCCCGGATGGCCCCGGCCGTGTAGGGCCCGAAATAGCGGGTGCCTTTGCGCCGCTCGCCACGGACCACCTGCACCCGCGGGTACTTCTCCCCCATGGTCACTGCCAGGTAGGGGTAGGACTTGTCATCGCGGAAGGCCAGGTTGTAGCGCGGGGCAAACTCCTTGATCCAGGTGTATTCAAGCTGCAGCGCCTCCAGCTCGCTGCCCACAATGGTCCACTGCACACTGGCCGCGTGGTGGACCATGGCGAACGTTTTGGGCTGCAGCTTGGCCGGGTTCGCGAAGTAGGAGTTGAGCCTGGCACGCAGGTTCTTGGCCTTGCCCACGTAGATGATGCGCCCGTGCTCGTCACGGAACCTGTACACCCCGGGATCGGTGGGGATTTCCCCGGGCAGGGGACGGTAGCTTGCTGGATTTGCCATGGCCCCTACTCCGCCGGCGGGCTCTGGTTGTACCGGGCGCTGCGGGGCTGGCGCGTCAGTTGCGCAATGGCGTCCATGATGGCGTCGGTGGCAGCCCTGCGGGCGGGCAGGGCATGGTCGGGCCCGGTTTGTGCAAAGGTCAGCGGCGCCCCGTAGCGCAGGGTGAACTTGGCGGGTTTGAAGCCCTTGCTCCCGGCGGGCTGCAATTTTTCGGTGCCGATGATGCCCACTGGAACCACGGGTGCACCAGTGGTCAGGGCCAGCCAGCCCACGCCCGTGCGTCCGCGGTAGAGCACGCCGTCCCGTGAGCGGGTGCCCTCCGGATAAATCCCCACACCCTCATTGCGGCCCAGGATTTCCAGCAGCGTCTTCAACGCCTGCACACTGGCGGCCTGCTCCCCACGTTCCACCGGGATGGAATGCACTGATTCAAAGAACGACTTCATCAACTTGCCTTTGACACCCTTTCCCGTGAAGTATTCGGCCTTGGCAAAGAAGGAGACGGGCCGTGGCGTGAGGGCCTGCACGATCACGGAATCAAAGAACGACAAATGGTTGGGGGCCACAATGAAGGGCCCGTGGGCGGGTATGTTTTCCAGTCCCTGCACTGTGGGCCGGCACAGGGTGGCAATGGTGCCGCGCGTGAGCACACGGGTCGCGTCATACAGCGCCATGGTGCACCTCCTGCGCAGCCGCCCCGGTCAGCAGCCGTGCCAGCTCCGCAATGGAATGGACGACGGCGGCCGCACCTGAGCGCGCCAGCTCGCCATCGAGCGCGAAGCCCCAGGAGACTCCGATGCAGGCCAGGGAGTTGCTGCGGGCGCCCGCCACGTCCTGGTGCCGGTCCCCCACCATGACCGCCTGCACCGGCCGGGCCGGATCCGCCCCGAGGGCGGCTGTGGCGTCGGTGAGGGCGGCGGCAATGATTTCAGCCTTGCCGGGGCGGTAGCCGGGGTCCCCCGCCCGCAGGCCTTCATCGGCATGCGCGCCGCGGATGGTGGTGAAAAATTCCGCCAGCGAATGCCGGGACAGCAGCTCCATGGCCAAGGGTTCGGGCTTTTGGGTGGCGACGGCAAGGATCACGCCACTGTCGCGCAGCTGCGCCAGCAGTTCCCTGACCCCGGGGTACACCCGGGACATGGCCATGCCGCGGGTGGCGTACCAGGCACGGTAGTTGGCAATGACGGCGCCCACCTTGTCCGCCGGGACCCCGGCAATGCCCAGCAGCGCATCGGCCAGCTTGGGACCCACCATGGTGGCCAGGACCGCATCCGCCGGAACGGGCAGCTCCAGGGCGCGCAGGGCCTGCGCTATTCCCCCGGTGATGCCGCCGGCGGGGTCCACCAGCGTGCCGTCAAGGTCGAACAGCACAACGGGGTACGTGCAGGGCCGCACCGGGGCCGGGGAATCAATAATCACGTCCATAGTTTCTCATGGCACCGCGCGCCGCGGCCCATCCATGCCGCAGCGGCCATGGACGGGTCCCCGGGCAGGGGCGTCACAGCACCTCGCGCAGGAACTCCGCCGTATAGCTGTCCTGGCTCTTGGCCACCTTTTCCGGGGTTCCGGTGGCCACCACGCGCCCGCCGCCCGTGCCGCCGTCGGGCCCCATGTCCACGATCCAGTCCGCGCTCTTGATCACATCCAGGTTGTGTTCAATGACAATGACCGTGTTGCCCTTGTCCACCAGGCCCTGCAGCACCAGCAGCAGCTTGCGGATGTCCTCAAAGTGCAGGCCCGTGGTGGGCTCGTCCAACACGTAGATGCTGCGCCCGTTGGAACGCTTTTGCAGTTCCGCCGCCAGCTTCACCCGCTGCGCCTCGCCACCGGAGAGGGTGGTGGAGGCCTGGCCCAGGCGCACATAGCCCAGGCCCACGTCCACCAGCGTGCGCAGGTGCCGGGCAATGGGGGTGAAGGCGGCAAAGAAGTCCGCACCCTCCTCAATGGGCATGTTCAGCACGTCGGCAATGGACTTGCCCTTGTAATGCACCTCCAGCGTTTCGCGGTTGTACCGCGCGCCGTGGCACACCTCGCAGGGCACATAGACGTCGGGCAGGAAGTTCATTTCAATTTTCAAGGTGCCGTCACCGCTGCAGGCCTCACAGCGGCCGCCCTTGACGTTGAAGGAGAAACGGCCCGGCTGGTAGCCGCGCATCTTGGCCTCGTTGGTCTCGGCAAAGAGCTTGCGGATGTTGTCAAACACGCCCGTGTAGGTGGCGGGGTTGGAACGCGGGGTGCGGCCAATGGGGCTTTGATCCACATGCACCACCTTGTCCAGATGCTCCAGCCCGTCCACCCGCAGATGCCGCCCGGCCACCTGCTTGGCGCCGTTGAGCTTGTTGGCCAGCACCTTGTACAGGATCTCGTTGACCAGGGTGGACTTGCCGGAGCCGCTGACGCCCGTCACAGCCGTCAACACGCCCAGGGGGAACTTCACGTCAATTTTGTCCAGGTTGTTTTCCTTTGCCCCCACCACCATCAGCTCACGCTTTTTGTCGTACTTGCGGCGCTTTGCCGGGACGGCAATGGCCTTGCGCCCGGAGAGGTAGTCGCCCGTCAGGGAGCGGGTGTTCGCCAGCAGATCCGCCAGGGACCCGGAATGGACCACCTCGCCGCCGTGCTCGCCGGCGCCGGGACCAATGTCCACGATCCAGTCCGCTTCCTTGATGGTGTCCTCATCGTGTTCCACCACTATCAAGGTGTTCCCGAGGTCCCGCAGCCGGGTCAGGGTTTCAATGAGGCGGCGGTTGTCGCGCTGATGCAGGCCAATGGAGGGCTCATCGAGCACGTACAGCACCCCCACCAGCCCCGAGCCGATCTGCGTGGCCAGGCGGATCCGCTGGGCCTCGCCGCCGGAAAGGGTCGCGGAGGCGCGTTCCAGGTTCAGGTACTCCAGGCCCACATCCAGCAGGAACTTCAGGCGGGCCTGTATTTCCTTCAGCACCTGGCTGGCGATTTGCTCCTCCCGGTGGGAGAGCGTCAAGTTGCTCAGGAAGGCAAAGCAGTCACGCATGGACAGGGCGCAGACCTCGGCAATGGACTTGCCATTGATCAGCACCGAAAGCGACGCCGGGTTCAGACGCGCCCCGCCACAGGCCGGGCAGGCGATCTGGCGCATGTACTCTTCATAGCGGTCGCGGGCATGGTCGGACTCGGTTTCGGCATGCTTGCGCTGAATGTACTGCACGGCGCCTTCAAAGCCCGTGCTGTACTTGCGCTCCCGGCCAAAACGGTTCTTGTACTGCACCACCACCTTGTGGTCCTTGCCGTACAGGATGGCGGTGCGGGCGGCGGTGTCGAGCTTGTTCCACGGCGTTTCCAGAGTGAAGCCCAGCTCATTGGCCAGACCCTCCAGCAGGCGGTTCCAATATTCCGTGGTGGCGGTTCCCAGCGACCAGGGGGCAATGGCGCCGTCCCGCAACGACAGGAACGGGTTGGGAACCACCAGCTCCTCATCGACCTCCAGTTTTGAACCAATGCCGCTGCAGGCGCTGCAGGCGCCAAAGGGGTTGTTGAAGGAAAAGGAGCGCGGCTCAATCTCGTCAATGGCCAGGGGATGTTCGTTCGGGCAGGCCAGGTTCTCCGAGAAGGTGCGCAGGCGTCCGGCGTCGTCGTCGGCAAGGTCGACCAGCTCGGCGACCACGCGCCCCTCGGCCAGGTTCAGCGCCGTCTCCACCGAATCGGTCAGGCGTTGGGTGATGCCGTCCTTGATGACCAGGCGGTCCACCACCACTTCAATGGTGTGTTTGAAGGTCTTCTTCAGTTTGGGCGGATCGGAAAGCTGAATCTGTCCGCCGTCGACCTTGGCGCGGGAATAGCCCTTGGCCGTCAATTCCTTGAAAAGCTCCACAAACTCGCCCTTGCGGTCACGCACCACGGGCGCCAGGATTTGGAAGCGGGTGCCCTCGGGCATTTCCAGCAACTGGTCCACAATCTGCTGCGGGGTCTGCTTGGCAATGGGCTCGCCACAGACGGGGCAGTGCGGTGTCCCCACCCGCGCCCACAGCAGGCGCATGTAGTCGTAGATCTCCGTGATGGTGCCCACGGTGGACCGCGGGTTTTTCGACGTCGACTTTTGATCAATGGACACCGCCGGGGACAATCCCTCAATGAAGTCCACATCCGGCTTGTCCACCTGGCCCAGGAACTGCCGGGCATACGCGGACAGGGACTCCACGTAGCGGCGCTGGCCCTCGGCAAAAATGGTGTCGAAGGCGAGCGAGGATTTTCCGGATCCGGACAGCCCGGTAAAGACGATCATGGAGTCGCGCGGCAAGTCAAGATCAACGTTGCGCAAATTGTTTTCCCGGGCCCCCTTCACCACCAGACGGGACAAATCAGGGCGCTTGGGGAGGGTTTCATGCGTTACTTGCTGGGCCATTGTTTCCTTCACATCCGGGAGTGCCACACCGTGGCTTGGGCGGGCGGGCACTGGCCCCGCACACCCTGCAGACACTAAAAAGTATAATCGAAAGTTCGTTCGAACATGGACCGCGGGGGGCCGTAAAGCCCCTCCGTTCGCTCCCGGCTCAACTGCTCCCCAGGGCAGCCTTGACGATGTTCAGGGCCTGGTTTTGCGGCACGCCAAGTTCGCGCACCACCTCGGCGTAGGCCTCGGCCGCGAGCGCCACCTGGGCGGCGATTTTGTCCCCGCCCGAAGCAATGGCGGTTCCGCTGCGCCCGGCAGTGGCCACAATGCCGGCCTGTTCCAGTTCCCTGTACGCCCGGGCCACCGTATTGGCCGCCACGCCCAAATCACTGGCCAGGGCCCGGACCGAGGGCAGCTTGGTTCCCACGGCCAGTTCACCGGAGGAGGCAAGGTCAAGGATCCGCAATCTGATTTGCTCGAAGGGGGGCACCGTGGAATCCGTATCGAGACGCCAACGCCGCATGAGTTGATCCATGGCATTCATTGCGTGTCCACCTCTTCCGCCGCTGCATCACCACAGCCGCTAGCAACAAGATTGTGCCTAGTTCAAATCGTAGTGGAAAGGCCACGGGCGCGACAGCGTGAGATTGCCCATAGCCGCACCGCGCCAGGGCGCAGGTACGGCCACCGCCGCCTGCCGGGCGGGCTGCGTGCCTATGGCGCGGCGGCGGGCTGGGCTTCCTTGCGCCCCACCATGAAAATCCGGCGGAAGGGAAAGAGCGTGCCAAATTCACCCGGCGGGTAGGCCTTGGCCAGCAGCGCACCGTACTGCCGCTCGAACACCTTTTGGCTCTCTGGATCCAGGGCTGCCAGGATGGGGCGCAGGGCCGCGCCGCGGGTCCACTCCAGCACCGGGTTCCGGCCCTGGAGCAGCTGCTGGTAGGTGGTCTCCCAGACTTCCACGGCGGCTCCGCCGCGCCGGAACAGCCGGTGGTAGTCGCCGGGCGTGCCCACTGCGTCATCGTGGTGCACCACATCCGCCAGCCTGGCGCGCCACGGTGCACTGAGGGCCAGCTCACGCATCAGGGCATGCGATGGGGCGTGGTGGTTCCCGGGGACCTGCACGGCCAGCCACGCGCCGGGGCGCAGCGTCTGCAGCCACGTGCCCATGAGTTCCAAGTGGCCTGGCACCCAGTGCAGGGCCGCATTGGAGACCACCACGTCGGTGTCGGCCTCCGGACGCCAGCTGGCAAGGTCCCCCTCGGCGAAGCCCAGCTTGCCGGCCTGCAGCTGTGCCGCGGTGGCCCGGGCCTGTGCCAGCATGTGCGCGGAGCTGTCGATCCCCAGGACGCGGGCTTGGGGCCAGCGTTGGGCCAGCGTGGCGGTCAGGGTCCCCGGGCCGCAGCCCAGGTCCACCACTGAACGCGGGGCTTCGGCGCGGATGCGTGCGGTGAGGTCAAAGAAGGGGCGGCTGCGGTGGTCGGCAAATTCGCCGTACTTGGCCGGTTCCCAGGGAAAACTTTTGTCAACCATGGCGTTATCCTGCCACAGCTGCGAGCGCCTAAGCTGGAAGGACCATGAATCTTCTTGAACAGCTTGCCACCTTGAACCCGCAAACCTCCTCCGATGACGATGTCCTGGACGCGTTTCTGGAGTGGACCATGGAGCGTGGTTTGGAGCTGTATCCGGCCCAGGAGGAGGCCGCCCTGGAACTGGTCAGCGGCAACAATGTGATCCTTTCCACCCCCACGGGTTCGGGCAAGTCCATGGTGGCCATTGCCGCGCACTTCAATGCCATGGCCCGGGGCGCAGCCAGCTACTACACGGCCCCCATCAAGGCGCTGGTGTCGGAGAAGTTCTTTGCCCTGTGCGAGATCTTTGGGGCGCAAAACGTCGGCATGATCACCGGAGACTCCTCCGTGAACCAGGATGCGCCCATCATTTGCTGCACGGCGGAGATCCTGGCCAACATTGCCCTGCGCGAGGGGGCAGACGCCGATGTGGGCGTGGTGATCATGGACGAGTTCCACTACTACTCGGATCCGCAGCGCGGCTGGGCGTGGCAGCTGCCCCTGTTGGAGCTGCCGCAGTCCCAGTTCCTGCTCATGAGCGCCACCTTGGGGGACGTCAGTCGCTTTGAGCGGGAACTGACCGAACTGACCAACCGGGAGACCACCACCGTCTCCTCCGGCGAGCGCCCCATTCCGCTGCATTACTACTATGTGCAAACGGGCGTCCACGAAAGCCTGGAGGAGCTGCTGGCCACCAAACAGGTGCCGGTCTATGTGGTGCACTTCAGCCAGGCCGAGGCCATTGACCGGGCACAGAACCTGATGAGCATCAATGTGTGCACCCGCGGGGAGAAGGACAAAATTGCTGAGCTCATTGCCGGCTTCCGTTTCTCCGCGGGCTTTGGCAAGACCTTGAACCGGCTGGTCCGCCACGGCATTGGCGTCCACCATGCCGGCATGCTGCCCAAGTACCGCCGCCTGGTGGAGCAGCTGGCGCAGGCGGGGCTGCTGAAGGTCATTTGCGGCACCGACACCCTGGGCGTTGGCATCAATGTCCCCATCCGCACCGTGCTCCTCACGGCCTTGAGCAAGTACGACGGCGTGAAGACCCGCGTTTTGCAGGTGCGTGAGTTCCAGCAAATTGCCGGACGCGCCGGCCGGGCCGGTTATGACACGGCCGGAACAGTCATTGTCCAGGCCCCCGAGCACGTGGTGGAGAACGCCAAGGCCATGGCCAAGGCGGTGGCGAAGTTTGGTGACGACCAAAAGAAGCTGCGGCAGGTGGTGAAGAAGAAGCCACAGCAGGGCTTTGTCAGCTGGGGTGAGCCCACGTTCAAGCGCCTGGCCGAATCCGTGCCGGAGCCGCTGACCTCCAGCTTCACCATCACCCATGCCATGCTGCTGAACCTGCTGGAACGTCCCGGGGACCCCTTCCAGGCCGCCAAGGCGCTGTTGACAGAAAACCACGAGCCCCCCGCCAAGCAGCGCGCCCTGATGCGCAAGGCCATTGGCATGTACCGGGAACTGCTCGGCGCCGGCGTGGTGGAGCGCATCCCGGCGGAGGAACTGGAGGCCGATGGACGCACGGTGCGCCTGACAGTGCACCTGCAAATGAACTTTGCCCTGAACCAGCCGCTCTCCCCCTTCGCGCTCGCAGCCCTGGACCTGTTGGATCTTCAGTCGCCCAGCTACGCCCTGGACGTCATCTCGGTCATTGAGTCCACGCTGGAGAAGCCGCGGCAGATCCTCTCCGCCCAGCTCAAGCGCGAACGCACCGAAAAAATCACCGACATGAAGGCGCAGGGCATCGAGTATGACGAGCGAATGGCGATCCTGGACGAGGTCAGCTACCCGCAGCCGCTGCAGGAGCTGCTCTTTGACGCCTTTGAGGTGTACCGCAGGGCCGCGCCGTGGATGGGCGACTTTGAACTGAGCCCCAAGTCCATCATCCGTGACATGTATGAGCGGGCCATGAACTTTGGCGAGTACGTCCAGTACTACTCCCTGGCCCGTTCCGAAGGCATTGTGCTGCGCTACCTCACCGACGCCTACAAGGCCCTGCGCCAGACGGTCCCCCAGGATGCCCTGCGTGAAGACCTGGAAGACATCATCCTGTGGCTCGGTGAGCTGGTCCGCCAGGTGGATTCGAGCCTGCTGGACGAATGGGAGAAGATGACCAGCGGGGAGGATTCGGCCACCTTGGCCGAAGCCGCGGAGCCGGCCCTGCCCCCCGCTCCCCCGCGCCTGAGCGACAATACCCGCGCCTTCCGGGTGATGGTCCGCAATGAAATGTTCCGCCGGGTGGAACTGGCTGCCGACGATGACTTTGAGGAGCTGGGCAGGCTCGACGGCGAACACGGCTGGGATGCCGACCGTTGGGCCGATGCGCTGGACGGGTACTGGGACGAACACGAATACCTGGAGTCCGGTCCTGCCGCCCGGGGCCCGGCGCTGCTGCAGATCACCATGGGCGATGACAGCTGGGAGGTGCGCCAGGGCCTCATGGACCCGGCAGGCAACAACGACTGGTACATGCTGGCCACCGTGGATCTGGAGGCGTCAAACGAGGCCGGTGCCGCCGTCGTCCGCTTCCAGGAATTCAGCCGGATGTAGGGCGGGCACTAAGCTGGCGTCATGACTTTGCTGCGCACCGCGACCCCCGCCGACGTTCCCGCCATCTTGGGCATGATCCATGATCTGGCCGTGTATGAAAAAGAGCCGGAGGCGGTGAAAAACACGCCGCAGATGCTCCAGGCCAGCCTGTTTGGCGCCAATCCGCAGGTTTTCGCCCATGTGGTGGATTCCCCGGTGGCCGGCGATCCCATTGTGGGCTTTGCGCTGTGGTTTTTGAACTACTCCACCTGGGAGGGCACGCACGGGATTTATTTGGAGGACCTGTACGTCCGCCCGGAGGCCCGTGGCGGCGGCTATGGCAAAATGCTGCTGCAGAATTTGGCGCGCATTGCCGTGGAGCGCGGGTATGCGCGGGTGGAGTGGAGCGTGTTGGATTGGAACGAGCCCTCCATCAACTTCTACAAAAAGCTCGGTGCGGCGCCCATGGACGGCTGGCATGTTTTCCGGCTGGACGGCCCGGAGCTGTCCTCCTTTGGTGCCTGCTCCACCGTGGAGGCAGCATCATGAAATCCGGCGAACCGTTTCAGGTGCGGGGATTGTTCCTGCGCGATCACCGTTTTCAGGTGCCCCTGGACCATGCGGATCCGCAGGGGCCCACCATCACCGTCTTTGCCCGGGAAATGCGCGACGCCGCGCTGGAGCACGCGGCGGAACTGCCGTGGCTGCTGTTCCTGCAGGGCGGCCCCGGCGGCAAGGGCAACCGGCCGGCGGGGCTCTCCGGCTGGCTCAAGGAAGCGGCCCGGCACTTCCGCATCCTGATGCTCGACCAGCGCGGCACCGGACTTTCCACCCCGGTGAACCGGCAGACGCTGCCGCTGGTGGGTGGTGTTGCGGAGCAGGCGGATTATTTGTCCCATTTCCGCGCCACTGACATTGTGGCCGACGCCGAATTCATCCGGGCGGCCCTGGGCAGCGGACCCTGGAGCATTTTTGGCCAAAGCTACGGCGGCTTTTGTGCCCTGACGTACCTCTCCTTCGCCCCGCAGGGGCTGAAGGAGGCGCTGATCACCGGTGGGCTTGGGCCGCTGGCCGGGCCGGCCGACCAGGTCTATGCGGCCACCTTTGCCCGGCTGCGGGCGCGCAATGCCGAATATTTCGCCAAGTATCCCGCCGACCGGGCCCTGGTGACGGGCCTGATGCGCCACGTGGCGCACGTGCCCGAACATCTTCCCACCGGTGAGCGGCTCACAGCCGAACGGCTGCAAATGTTGGGCAACTTCCTGGGCGGCAACACCCGCTTTGACGCGCTGCACTTCCTGCTGGAGGAAGCCTTCACCGACACGGCCGACGGCGTGCGTCTTTCCGACACCTTCCTGGCCAATGTGGGCGCAGTGGTGAACCGCGCCCCCAATCCGCTGTATGCGTTGATGCATGAATCCATTTACGTCCAAGGCGAGCCCAGCGCCTGGGCCGCCGCGCGCGTCCTGGAGGCCAACCCGGACTTCCGAGCGGAGGCGCCCGAACCGCTGCTGACGGGTGAAGCCATTTACCCGTGGTACTTCGAGCAGGACCCCGCGCTCATTCCCTTGCGGGAGCTGGCGCACCTGCTGGCACACCGGGTTCAGGGCTGGGGCGCGCTGTACGACCAAGAACAGCTGGGCCGCAACACGGTACCCGTGGCCGCGGCCGTGTACAGCGACGACATCTATGTGGACCGTGGGATTTCCCTGGCCACAGCCGCCGCCGTGCAGGGCCTGCAGCTCTGGGAAAGTGCCGACTTCCACCACGATGGCATTGCCGACGACGGCGAGGGCATCTTCGCACGCCTGCTGCACCTGGTGCGCCCAGCGTAGCCGGTACGCTGCGGGCCGGCAGCGTCCCAGCCCGCAGCTGCCCCAGGCGGCCAGCTGCCTCCCTGACGAGGCTCAGCCGTGGCCGGCCTCGCGCATGTGGCGCAGTTCCTTCTTCAAGTCACCCACCTCGTCACGCAAACGCCCGGCGAGTTCAAAGTGCAGCTCGGCGGCCGCACCATGCATTTGCGCCGTCAGTTCCTCAATGAGGGTGACCAGTTCAGCTGCCGGGCGCGACACCGCAGCGGCGCCGGCACCCTTGTTCCTGCCCTTCTTGCCGGACCCCTCGCGCCGCAGCCGGGCTTCTTCGAGCAGGGCTGCGGTGTCTGCGTCCTCACGGGCCAACTGGTCAGTGATGTCGGCAATTCTCTTGCGCAGCGGCTGCGGGTCAATGCCGTGCTTGGTGTTGTAGGCAACTTGGATCTCGCGGCGCCGGTTTGTCTCGTCAATGGCGAACTGCATGGAGGCCGTGATGCGGTCGGCATACATGTGCACCTCACCCGAGACGTTTCGGGCGGCCCGGCCAATGGTCTGAATCAAGGACGTGGAGGAACGCAGGAAACCCTCCTTGTCGGCGTCGAGAATGCTGACCAGGGACACCTCGGGCAGGTCCAGGCCTTCACGCAGCAGGTTGATGCCCACCAACACGTCAAAGACCCCCATCCGCAGTTCACGCAGCAACTCCACCCGCCGCAGGGTGTCCACATCCGAGTGCAGGTACTGCACCTTAATGCCATTGCTGAGCAGGTAGTCGGTCAGATCCTCCGACATCCGCTTGGTCAAAGTGGTCACCAGCACGCGTTCGTTCTTCGCTGTGCGCTTGCGGATTTCACCGAGCAGGTCATTGATTTGATCCTGGGAGGGCTTGACAATGATTTCCGGGTCAATAAGCCCGGTGGGGCGAATGATCTGCTGGACGAAGCCGTCCGAGACGCCCAGCTCGTACTTTCCGGGGGTGGCGGAGAGGTACACGGTCTGACCAATGCGTTCCAGGAATTCGTCCCATTTCAGCGGCCTGTTGTCCATCGCGGACGGCAGCCGGAAGCCGTGATCCACCAGGGTGCGCTTGCGGGACATGTCACCTTCATACATGGCCCCGATTTGGGGCACCGTCACATGGGACTCATCAATGACCAGCAGGAAATCATCCGGGAAATAATCCAGCAGGCAGTGCGGGGCGCTGCCGGGGCCACGGCCGTCAATGTGGCGCGAGTAGTTCTCAATGCCATTGCAGAACCCCATCTGCTCCATCATTTCCAGGTCATAGGTGGTGCGCATGCGCAGGCGCTGGGCCTCCAGAAGTTTGTTTTGGCTCTCCAGCTCCTTAATGCGGGCAGCGAGTTCATCTTCAATTTGCTTCATGGCCCGGTTCATCCGGTCAGGTCCGGCAACATAGTGCGAGGCCGGGAAGACATACATTTCGTTTTCTTCCCGGATGATTTCCCCGGTCAACGGGTGCAGCGTGTAAATGTTCTCAATCTCATCACCAAAGAACTCCACCCGGATGGCCTGCTCTTCATACATGGGGATGATCTCCACCGTGTCCCCGCGCACCCGGAAGGTGCCGCGGTGGAAGTCAATGTCATTGCGGGCGTACTGCATGCTGACGAATTTGCGCAGCAGATCATCACGGTTCATTTGCTGACCGCGCGTCAAGGTCACCATCCCCGCCACATACTCCTCGGGGGTGCCGAGTCCATAAATGCAGGAAACAGTAGCCACCACAATGACGTCGCGCCGGGTCAGCAGGGTGTTGGTGGCTGAGTGCCGCAGCCTTTCAACCTCCTCGTTGACGGAGGAATCCTTTTCAATGAAGGTGTCCGACTGCGGCACATAGGCTTCCGGCTGGTAATAGTCGTAGTACGAGACAAAATACTCCACGGCATTATTGGGCAAAAGTTCGCGAAACTCGTTGGCCAGCTGCGCGGCCAAGGTCTTGTTCTGCACCAGCACCAGGGTGGGACGCTGCACCTGTTCAATCAACCACGCCGTGGTGGCCGACTTTCCGGTGCCGGTGGCACCGAGCAGCACCACGTCCTTCTCACCATTGTTAATGCGCTCCGTCAGTTCCTTAATGGCCGCCGGCTGGTCACCGGCAGGCTTGAACTCACTAATCACTTCAAAGGGCGCCACTACACGATTAATCTCTTGGGCAAGACTCATGGTTACAACGCTACTCCTAGACACTGACAGTTGCGTCCACGGCAAAGCAGGACATGGGTAGTACTCCCCACGAAACAACAGCCCATTGCGCGCCAATCCATGTGATTATGGATAGCAGAGATCATCACACTCCACTGTTTAGTTCATCCTTTGAAAGGGAACCATGACGCAGAACCCGGAAAACCAGTACGACAAGCCCGCCACGCAGTACGGCCAGCCCCAGGAAACGGCCACGCAGCAGCCCTATGGCCAGCCCGCCTACGGTGGCGCCCCCTATGGCGCACCGGCCGAGGACCCCGCGAAGACCCTGGGCATCGTTGGCCTGGTGCTGAGCATTCTGGTGCCCATTGCCGGCCTCATTGTCTCCATCATTGCCAAGAAGAAGTCAGAGGCTGCCGGGTTCACCAACAACACCCCGGCCAAGGTGGGTGTGATCCTGGGTTGGATCTTGACCATCCTGGGCGTCATCGGCACCATCATCTACATCATTGCCATCGTTGCCCTGCTCAACAGCGGCGCCTACGACAGCATGTAGGACCACCACGCCAAGAGGGCCCGCTCCCTGGGGAGCGGGCCCTCTTGGCGTTTAACGGCACCGGTCAAGCAACGTTCGGCCGGTGCCGTGCCGGGGCTCAGGCTCCGGCTCCCGCTCCGGCTCCGGGCATGATCCTCACCCCGGCCACCACGGCCGGATCTGCCGAATACAACACTTCCGGACCGCTTGGCGGCATGGGCTTGGGAAAGAAGCCCGCCCCGGCCAAGGCAGTGGTCAATTCCTCACCGGGGGCCACTGCCTCCGGCCGTTGCCGGATCGTGAACACCAGGCCGCCGGCGTCGGATTCCACAGCGCAGTCCAAGCCGTCCACCACATGCTCAAGCCGTGCCGCCAGCCTAACCCGTGCCGCTTCCGCGCCGCCGTTCCCTGCGGCCCCGGGCTTGCCAGCTACGTGGTCCGCCGGCCGGCGGGCGGCCATGTTGGCCGCAAAGGGCAGCAGCCGCTCCCGCCACAGGGCATCCAGTTCCGCCACGGCCTGCTCCGGGGAGCCATTGTTGGAAATCACCACATCGGCCGCCGCCGCCCTTTGCTCATCACTGGCTTGGGCGGACATACGGGCCACCGCATCCTCCCGCGTCATGCCACGGTCAAGGACCATGCGCGCAATCCGTTCCTCGGCACGGGCCTGAACCACCAGCACCAGGTGGAAACTGGCCTGCTGACCGGATTCGACCAGCAGTGGGATGTCCTGCACCACAATGGAACCTTCCCCGGCGTCGCGCTTCAACGCATTGGCGGCCCGCCTGACCCGGGGGTGCACAATGGCGTTCAAGGACTCCCTGGCGGACTGGTCGGCAAAAACCAGGGAACCGAGCTTGGCGCGGTGCAGGGAACCGTCTGGCTGCAAAATGCGGTCGCCAAAGTTGGCCACGATCGCGGCCAGGCCCGGCGTGCCCGGGGCAACAACATCGCGGGCCAGCCGGTCCGCATCGATGACCACCGCCCCCAGCTCGCGCAAGCGCGTGGTGAGCAATGATTTGCCGGCTGCAATGCCGCCGGTGAGCCCCAGTGAAAGCATGTCACCATCCTAACCAGTGCAGCTGCACGCAAAGGCCCGGCGATATGCTGGTTGCGTGACACTCCCATCAGCCACGCACGGCCTGTCCGGCGCCACCAGCTACACGGTGCTCGCCGGCGGTGCCGATTTCCGCCACGAGCTCACCATTAAACGTTCCCGGTTCATTACGGTGCTGCGGCGGGTGGAGACCGAGTCCGCGGCGCGGGAACTGGTGACGGAGCTGCGCCGGGAGTTTTATGATGCCCGGCACCACTGCTCCGCGCTGGTCATTGGCTTCTCCCGCGGGCTGCAAAGGTCCCATGATGACGGTGAGCCCTCCGGCACTGCCGGCGCGCCGATGCTCGATGCCCTGCTCAAGCGCCAAACGCGCCCCGGGGGGCCAACTGCGGAATCCCGCACCGACCTCAGTGACGTGTGCGCGGTGGTGGTGCGGTACTTTGGCGGGGTCCTGCTGGGCGCTGGAGGTTTGGTGCGCGCCTACTCCGAGTCCGTCAGCGCAGCGTTGGCCCTGGCGCCCCTGGTCCGCCGCCAGCGGCTTCGGCTCTTCACCGTGGCGGTGCCCCATGGGGATGCCGGCCGTCTGGAGCATGAGCTGCGCAACGCCGGCTTCACCCTCACGGGCAACAGCTACGACGCCGTGGCCACCCATCTGGGTTTGGCCCTGGACGACGACGGCGCCGTAATCGCCGCCGCTGTTGACCGGCTGGCCGCATTGACCGCGGGACGTTTCACCTTGGCGGAAGCCGGAGCCGACCAGGACGGCACCATTTGGATCGATGCCCCAATTCCGCCGGCACAGCTGCACATCCCTGCGGTTCAGTAGCCGCCTGGGCCGTACGGCAGCTGCGGGGCTGGGGCCTTGTCAAAGCGGGCACCTTGGGCCTTGCTGGGCAACAGGGTGAAGACCAGCAGCGTCACCGGCCCCACCAACGGCAGGAACGAAAGCAGGATGAACCAGCCACTGAGATTGGCGTCGTGCAAACGCCGAAAGCTGATGGCCAGGTTGGGGACAATGATGCCAAGAAAACAAATCACGAAAATGAACATGACGAACGAGCCAAAGGCGGACAGTTCGTCGCTTTGCCGGTCTGCACCCAGCTGCGCCAGGAACATGAAGGCGACGAGGCCGGCACCAAGGAACAGCCGGGACCACCAGTATTCACTCAGGCTTGCCCGGCCGGCAAAGCTGGCGTACTTGATAAAAAAGCGTTTAAAAGCCTGGACCGGTCCGGCCCCATACAGTGGCCCCGCCAGGGACTCCTGCGGCTGAGGCTGCGGGGGCTGAGGCTGCGGGGAGGGATTGGGCGGTGCGAAGTAGCCTGCCGGGATGTGCACGTCCTCGGGAGCCACGTAGTCAGAGGGAATGTGCCGTGGGCCGTTGTTGGGCTGTGTCATGGAGTACCTCATCGTCAGAGCAAAGTGTGGCGTCCCGGAATGCTGGAAATTGCCGTACGGCGCTCCGGAGCGAAGGTCTTCCGGTTTAATCCGGCAGCAGGATGCAAACCGCTCTTTCGAGCATAGCTGCAACGGCCTGTCCGCTGGACAACGCGCGTCAGAAAGCACAAAGCGGGCCCCCACCGAAGTGGGGGCCCGCTTTGTATTACGCCAATTCAGCGGGACGGAAATTAGTTTCCGGTCAGCTTTTCGCGCAGTGCGGCAAGTGCCTCATCCGATGCCAAGGTGCCGGCACCGGTTTCAGCAACAGCAGGCTCGGAGGAGTAGGAAGTCCCTGCAGACTCGCCACCTTCACCGGCGCCATCGGCAGCTGCATCTTCTGCGGCGTGCTCGGCAACCTGCTTCTTGTGGGCTTCCCAGCGGGTCTGGGCGTCAGCGTACTGCTGCTCCCATACGGCGCGCTGGGTCTCGTAGCCTTCGAGCCATTCGTTGGACTCGGAGTCGAAGCCCTCGGGGTACTTGTAGTTGCCCTCTTCGTCGTACTCGGCAACCATGCCGTACAGTGCCGGATCGAACTCGGTGGAGTCGACGTCGACACCCTCGTTGGCCTGCTTGAGGGACAGCGAGATGCGGCGGCGTTCCAGGTCGATGTCGATGACCTTGACGAACAGCTCATCCCCAACTGAGACAACCTGCTCGGCCAGCTCAACGTGGCGCACTGCCAGCTCGGAGATGTGGACCAGGCCTTCGATGCCGTCTTCAACGCGGACGAACGCACCGAAGGGAACGAGCTTGGTGACCTTACCCGGAACAACCTGCCCGAGGGCGTGGGTGCGGGCGAAGGTCTGCCACGGATCTTCCTGCGTAGCCTTGAGCGAGAGCGAAACACGCTCGCGGTCCAGATCCACTTCGAGAACCTCGACGGTGACTTCCTGGCCAACTTCGACAACCTCGGAGGGGTGGTCGATGTGCTTCCAGGACAGTTCGGAAACGTGGACGAGGCCGTCTACGCCGCCAAGGTCCACGAAGGCACCGAAGTTGACGATGGAGGAAACGACGCCGGGACGAACCTGGCCCTTTTCCAGCTTGTTGAGGAACGTGGAGCGGACCTCGGACTGGGTCTGCTCGAGCCAGGCACGGCGGGACAGGACCACGTTGTTGCGGTTCTTGTCCAGCTCGATGATCTTGGCTTCGATCTGCTGACCGATGTAGGGAGCCAGGTCGCGCACGCGGCGCATCTCGACCAGCGATGCGGGCAGGAAGCCGCGCAGGCCGATGTCGAGGATAAGACCACCCTTGACCACTTCGATGACGGTACCGGTGACGACGCCGTCTTCTTCCTTGACCTTCTCGATGTCGCCCCAGGCACGCTCGTACTGTGCGCGCTTCTTGGACAGGATCAGGCGGCCTTCTTTGTCTTCCTTGGTGAGCACCAAAGCTTCCACCTGATCTCCCACGGAGACAACGTCTCCGGGATCAACGTCGTGCTTGATGGAGAGCTCGCGGGAAGGGATGACACCTTCGGTCTTGTAACCGATGTCGAGCAGAACCTCGTCGCGGTCAACCTTGACAACTACACCTTCGACGAGATCGCCGTCGTTGAAGTACTTGATGGTTGCGTCCACTGCGGCGAGAAATTCTTCAGCAGTACCAATGTCGTTGATTGCGACAACAGGGGTACTTGTCTTCTCGGGGGTCGTGATGGTCATGTAGTAGGGGCTCCGATGTGGATAGTTGGTTTCGCCGTATATGGTCAAGGCCGCAATCAACCGCTGCCGTGCCAAATCCGGAATTATTAGGGGTGCAGGGGTTCCTGCGGATCAAAATCTGCCCATAATGCCTTGCCATGGCCGAGAAAACGGCCCAGTTCACGCATTACATGCCCGTTTAGTCTAGTTGCTTGGGCCTGACAGCGCAAAAATCCGCCGCAACGTGCCGTTATGCGCCTGGGGGCCAGCCAGTTTGGCGCATGGCCTTGCTGGGCCAATTTTCCCGCTCCCCCTGCGCCAAACCCGCACCCAATTCAACGCATACGGCAGCGGCCCCCGCCCTGCCAGATTTCCCGGCCCCCCATGCGCCAAACCCGACCCTGGCATGGCGCATGAGGCCCCCATGCGCCAAACCCGCACCCAATTCAACGCATATGGCAGCGGCCAGACAGACGCCACCCGCGCTGCCAGACTGGCTGGCACCCCGTGCGCCAAACCCGCACCCAATTCAACGCATACGGCAGCGGCCAGTGGTTAAAAGTTCGTCATGCTGTGCGGTGTGACAGCGGCGGCAAACATGGCATCGAACAATGCCAGGGCGCCGGGCTGTTCCTCACGGATCCGGCCGGCGGCATGCATGGTCCTGGCGCTTACAGCCCCCAGATACAGGCTGGAGAGTTCGCTGACGCCCAAACTCAGCTGCGCGGCGACGGAACCGTCCTCCACACAGCGGGCCACGGTTGCCAGCCCATGCACCACGGTGATGCGGAACAACCCGGATCCATGTCCCAGGGGATCCCCCACATGGATGGTCAAGCTGCCGTCCACGGCGTAGCTGCGGGCGGCGAGCGCGGCGGGCACATCCAGGATCCGGAGCCAGAGGTGGTCCTCCGTGTCGGTGCGCTTGTAGTGCCGCTTGGCGGCAATGGCCCACTCCAGGGGATCGTCCACCGGTGCCATGGACCAGCTCACTTCATCAATGAGGTCCAGCTGGCCCAGAAAGTTCCACAGTGCCAGGTAGGCCGCATCCGTCACGGCCAGCAGGTCCACAATTTCAACGGTGGAGCGGCTGTCGTCCCGCACGGGCTTGTAGCTCACATAGCCGTCCACGGTGCCGGATTCGTCGTAGTGCAGTGCGGCGCGAATGTTCAAAACGGGTTCCGGCTCCGCATAGCCGCCTTGACCCGAGGCCAGGAAGCGGTACATGTCCTGACGGTCAATGGATCCGTAGCGGGCGGCATGCACCCGCTCAAAGACTTGGTGGTGCAGACCCTTCACCACCAGCGGGTCGGCTATTTCCACCACTCCGTGTCCGGCAGCTGTTGGCACGATGAACTCCAGGCCACCTCGGACGGCGACTTCAATCCGGCAGGCATGCGTGGCCACGCCGAAGCCAAAGCGCCCGTAAATGGTGGCCTCGGAAGCCGTCAGGGCAGCCATGGGCAGTCCGGCCGCCTTGGCCTGGGCCAGATCCGAGCTCATCATGGCCCGCAGCAGTCCACGACGGCGGTGGCTGGAGCGCACCGTGACGGCGGTGATTTGATGCACCGGAAGCAGCGTTCCGCCGCCGACGTTCAGGCTCTTGCGATGGTAGGCGTAGGTGGCCACGGGATATTCCGGGCCCCAGGCACCGGCGGGGGTGGTGACGTCCTTGACGTAGGCGCCGGTCATCATGCGCCCATCCACCTCTTCGGAAACAACATACTTTTCCATGTCGCGCTCCAGCGGGGCATTGCCGTGAAAACCCAGCGAAACCGCGTGCTGCCATTTGACTACTTCATCGGGCACCTTCCCCTCCGCCAGGCGTGAGGGGAAGGTGCGCAGCTCATAGGGGAAGGACCGGGGGTTGCGCTCACTGGCCATGAATCTTTACTTTCCGTAGTGATGACTAAACCATGCAGGACGCGGAGGGGACGGGCCGCTAGTGCCCGGCGTCATTCCAGCTGTTGCCAACTCCCACCTGCACCTCAAGCGGCACTTTAAGTTCCGCCGCAGCGCCCATCTGCTCAATGACCAAGGCCTTGGCGGCCGCCAGTTCACCCGGCGCGACTTCCAGGATCAATTCATCATGGACCTGCAGCAGCATCCGGGTCTTCATGCCGCGCTCTTCCAGGGCGGTGGCGACGCCCAGCATGGCCTCCTTGATGATGTCCGCCGCGGAGCCCTGGATGGGTGAATTCAAGGCCACCCGTTCTGCCAGTTCCCGCAGCTGCCGGTCGGAGCTGGAGAGGTCGGGCAGGTAGCGCCTGCGGCCTTCAATGGTGGAGGTGTAGCCGTCAATGCGGGCCTGTTCCACCACGCCGCGAAGGTAGTCGCGCACGCCGCCAAAACGGTCAAAATAGTCCTTGACCAGGGTGCGGGCCTCATCGACGGAAATTTCCAGCTGCTTGGACAAGCCAAAGCTCGTCAAACCGTAGGCCAGTCCATAGGACATTGCCTTGACCTTGGAGCGCATGGCGGACGTGACATCCGCCGGGGCCACGCCAAAGACGTGCGAACCCACATAACGGTGCAGGTCCTCGCCGTTCGCATAGGCCTCTATGAGGCCGGCGTCACCTGACAGGTGGGCCATGATGCGCATTTCAATTTGTGAATAGTCCGCTGCGAGCAGGCACTCAAAGCCTTCACTGACCACAAAGACGTCCCGCACCCGGCGCCCCTCCTCCGTGCGGATGGGGATGTTTTGCAGGTTGGGGTTGTTGGAGGACAGGCGTCCCGTGGCGGCTATGTTTTGCACATAGGTGGTGTGGATCCGTCCGTCGTCAGCCACGGACTTCTTCAGCGTCTCAGCCATCTGCTTGAGCTTGGACGCCTCCCGGTGGGCCATGAGTTGGGCCAGAAATTCGTGGCCCGTCTTCTCCAGCAGGGCTTTGAGGGAGGCGGCATCGGTGGTGTAGCCGGTCTTGATTTTTTTGGTCTTGGGCAGCCCCAACTCTTCAAAAAGAACTTCCTGCAGCTGTTTGGGCGAGCCCAGGTTGACCTCGTGGCCAATGGCGGCGTAGGCGCCCTGCTGCGCGGCGTTCACCGCGGCGGTGAAGTCGGCCATCAAGGTTGCCAGCCGCTCCTGGGAAATGCCAATGCCCGTCAGTTCCATTTTTGCCAAAACGGCGGCCAGCGGCAGTTCCAGTTCGCGCAACAGCCGTGCCGCGCCGCGTTCCACCAGCAGGGGCGCCAGGTATTCGCTGAGTTGGCGCACCACGTGTGCCCGCAGCACCGCGGCGGTGTAGTCCGCTCCGCCGTCCAGACCCAGCTCAAGCTGCCCTGCGGTGGCTGCGGTGTCCGATTCCAGTGAGATGCGCAAATGCACCTGGCTGAGTTCGGCCAGCTCGTAGCTGCGCCGGTCCGGCTGGATCAAGTACGCCGACAGGGCAGTGTCGTCGACAACCCCGCCCAGGGCAAGGCCGCGCACCGACAGCGCCTTGATGGCCTCCTTGTATTCGTGGACCAGCTTGGGTGCGTCCGAGGCCAGCCAGGCGGCAAGTACGGATTCGAGCCCTTGCCCGGCGGTGGCCAGGTCAACCACGACGGCGGAATCCGCACGCGCCAGCGCCACGGCCACGGCCTCGCGGGACGTGCCGGCCTTCTCGGTCACCACTTCCACGGCGGTGGACGGGGCATCGGTGGACAACCACGCCTCAAGCACGGACCCCTCCGTGAGGACCTGGTGGGACGGCGCCTGGTGCACATCTGAGGCGTCGGGCGTCTCGTCTTCGGCGAACATGTCAAAGAGCCGCTTGCGCAGGGTGTTGAACTGGAGGGAGTCGAACAGTTCCTCCACGGCCTCACGGTCCGGTGCCTGCAAGGTGGTGTCGGTGATGGCCACGGGCAGTTCCATGTCGCGCAGCAGGTGGTTCAGGCGGCGGTTGCGTTTCACGTTGTCCACGTGGGCCCGCAGGGCTTCGCCCACCTTTCCGCCAATGGCATCCAGGTTTTCCCAGATTCCATCGAGGCTGCCGTACAGTTTCAGCCATTTCGCGGCCGTCTTGGGCCCCACCCCGGGAACACCGGGGAGGTTGTCGGCGGTCTCCCCCACCAATGCGGCCAGGTCCGAGTAGCGGTTCGGCGGCACAAAGTATTTTGCTTCCACGGCAGCGGCGTCCATGGGCGGAATGTCGGAAATGCCCTTTTTGGGGTACAGCACGGAAACCTTGTCGGTGATGAGCTGGAAGGCGTCCCTGTCACCGGAAACCACCAACACCTCCCATCCGGCGGCTTCGCCCTGTGCGGCCAGGGTGGCAATGATGTCATCGGCTTCGAAGCCATCGACGGAAATGGTCGGGATGCGCATGGCGGCCATGACCTTGATGATCAGGTCGATCTGGCCAAAAAACTCTTCCGGCGTCTTGTTGCGTCCGCCCTTGTATTCGGTGTATTCCAGGGAACGGAAGGTGGGTGTGTCCAGGTCGAAGGCCACCACCACATGGCTGGGCTTCTGCTGGCGGATCATGGTCAGCAACATGGAGGTGAAGCCGTGGACGGCGTTGGTGTACTGGCCGGCGTCGGTGCTGAAGTTCTCCGGCGGCAGGGCATAAAAGGCGCGGAAGGCCATGGAGTGTCCGTCAATGACGAGCAGCCGGGGTGTTTGGCCGTCGGGGACACTGGATCCCGGCTTCAGGGTGGGGCTTGCTGGGTTCGGGGCGGCCGTCTTGGCAGATTCACTCACAGGTGCCAGCCTAGTCACCATGAGCAATAATTTCACACCGCATCCACAAAGCCCCCAACTCCTTGCCGCGGGGGTTCCGGTGGAGTATCACCGCCTCCTGGGCCCCCATGGCGTGGGCGAACTGGTGGAGAAGATGGGGATAGTATTCACCCACATGTCCGTGGAGTCCATGGTGGCCACCATGCCCGTGGCGGGAAACACCCAGGTGGCGGGCCTGCTGCACGGCGGCGCCCACGTGGTCCTGGCCGAAACGCTGGGCTCCTTCGCGGCCGCCTTTCACGCCGGTCCCGGCCGGCATGCGGTGGGGATTGAGATCAACGCCACGCATCACCGCAGCGTCACCGGCGGGCTGGTCACCGGCACTGCCACTGCCGTGCACCTGGGCCGGACGCTGACCAGCCATGAAGTCATCATGCGGGATGAATCCGGCCGCCGCCTGTCCACCTGCCGCATCACCAACATGATCATGGCCAATCCCAAAGGCGCACAGGAAGCCAGCTGACTTAACGACGCCGGCCACGTACCTGTGCGGTACGTGGCCGGTGGCGTGCCTGCGGGCGGGGGTTAGAAGATATTGCCCAGGATGTCCGCTGCCGCTTCGCTCAGGAACGGCACAATCAAGACGATGCCGCTGAGCACTGCCAGGATGCACAAGGCAAAGCAGATGTAGGAGCCCCACTTGGCCGCCTGGTTGATGCGGCCCACGTCATCGCCACTGATGGCGGTGAACCTGATGCCCAACGAATACGTGACGACGACGAAGCCGGCACCGAGCAGTGTGGTGAGGGCAACTGTGAGGAAGCCAAACCAGTCAATCACTTGTTCCCCCTCGTGGGTTCGTTGGATGGCCCGGCAGATCCGGGCATATTCGCACTGCCGGGCGTCCCGGGCGTGCCGGCTGCCCCAGGCGTCCCGGGCGTGCCGGGCGTGCCAGGCGTGCCAGGCGTGCCAGGCGTGCCGGCTGCCCCGGGCGTGCCGGCTGCCCCGGGCGTGCGGGGTGTGCCGGGCGTGGCTGCGGCAGCGCTGGAGGAGTTGGCGGCTGCCTTGGTCATGGCCTTGAGTGCGGCTGTGTCCGCCTGGTCCAGCGCCGCTTGGGCCCTGGCACGTGCGGCGTCGGTTTCAGCGGCCCGCCGGGCGGCCTTGTCAGCGGTCTTCTGGGCAGTGCGGGCCTTCGCAGCCAGCTTTTCCCGTTCCTTTTTGCTGGGAATGTGCAGCGCCTCGCCCACGGCATCCACGTCGCTGATGGCGTTGCTGTGGTCCACCACCTCGCGCTGGGAAACGACGAACATGAACAGGATTGCGCTAAGGCCCAGCACGGCCACGATGATGATTCCGATCGTGCCGGTGCGGATCAACAGGGCCGCCAGGCCACCCACCAGTGCCGCGGAGGGCAGCGTCAGGAGCCAGGCAAGGGCAATTTTGCCAATCGCACCCCACCGGACCGTGGAACCCTTGCGGCCCAGGCCCGAGCCAATCACCGAGCCGGAGGCGGTGTGGGTGGTGGACAGGGCAAAGCCGAGGTGGCTGGAGGCCAGGATGGCTGCGGCCGTGCTGGTCTCAGCGGCGAAGCCCTGGGCGGGCTTCACATCCGTCAGACCGGAGCCCAGGGTGCGGATGATGCGCCAGCCGCCGGCGTAGGTGCCGCCGGCAATGGCCAGGGCACAGGTGGCAATGACCCAAAGGTGCGGCCCGGTGCCGGGTTCCTGCAGTCCTTGGGCCACGAGCACCAAGGTGATGACACCCATTGTTTTCTGGGCGTCGTTCGTGCCGTGGGCCAGGGCCACCAGCGAGGAGCTGAAGACCTGGCCGCGGCGGAAGCCACCGCGCTTCTGGGTCAGTTTGTCACCGGAATCCGGATCGCTGCGGCGGGTGATGCTGTACGCCAGTTTGGTGCACAGGAAGGCGACCAGGCCGGCAATGGCTGGAGCCAGGACGGCCGGCAGCAGGACCTTGGACACCACCACCAGGAAATTCACCGCACCAAAGGACCAGGTCCCCACGAGCGCTGCACCAATGAGGCCGCCAAACAAGGCGTGGGAGGAGCTGGAGGGCAGCCCCTTCAGCCAGGTGAACAAGTTCCACAACACCGCGCCCATCAAACCGGCAAAGATCATTTCCGGGGTGATGGCCACTCCGTTGGGCCCGCCTTCATTGATGATGCCGCCGGAGATGGTCTTGGCCACCTCCGTGGAGAGGAATGCGCCCACCAGGTTCAAAACGGCGGCGAGGGCAACGGCTGTCTTGGGCTTGATGGCGCCGGTGGCAATGGGTGTGGCCATGGCGTTGGCTGTGTCGTGAAAGCCGTTTGTAAAGTCAAAGAAAAGGGCCAGTGCTATGACAAGCACGACCATGAAGGTGAGATCCACCCGCGATCCAATCTAGAGGGGGCATGGTGCAAGATTGTGAATGTGGTTGGAACGGGGCCCTTGAGGCACGTGACATGACAGCCGCCGCAAAGCGCTGGCAATCCAACCTGTGCAATCCTACGACTATTTCCCGGCCCCTGTCTGCTTCACGGCCGGGTCCGTCCCAACACGGCAGGATTAACGCCACCGCCCCGTGGGGTTAACATCCGGTGGACAGTGCCGTAACAAAGAACCCCCACAGCCGGCAGTGCGGGAAATCACGTTTGGACCGGCCGCCCGGACCGTCGGCGCCGCGAAGCTCCCGTCCCCTGTTTTCAGCCCGGCCACCGGCTTCGCGCCGCTCAGCCCCGGCTGAGGTTTTCCCTGACCCGCGGCGCCACCTCGGTGGCATACAATTCAATGCTTTTGAGCATGGCGGCATGCGGGAGGGTGCCGTGGCTGTACTTCAGGTCAAAACGGGAAAGGCCCAACTGCTGCGCGGTGCGGGTGATCTTCCTGGCCACCGTCTCCGGCGAGCCCACCATGAGCGCGCCATTGGGGCCGGCGGTGGCGTCGAACTCGGCGCGGGTGAGCGCGGGCCAGCCACGGTCGCGTCCAATGCGGCCATGCATGAGTGCGTAGTGTGGCCACAGTTCATCCATGGCCTGCTGGTCGGTGGCGGCCACGTGGCCGGGCGAATGCACGCCGATGGGCTGGTCCGCATGGCCAAATTCCTTCAGGGCACGGTGGTACAGCTCGGTAAACGGCGCAAACTGGCGCGGCTCTCCCCCAATGATGGCCAGCATCAGCGGCATGCCGTAGTGCGCCGCGCGGACCACCGACTGGGGACTGCCGCCGACGGCGATCCACGTTTTCAGGTTTCCGCCCTCCGTGGGGGGATGGACCGTTTGCCCGTGCAGGGGCTTGCGGGTGTTGCCCTGCCAGCTCACCGGCCCCTCCTTGCGCAGTTCATGGAAAAGGCCCAGCTTTTCCTCGAACAACTCCTCATAGTCCGCCAGGTCGTGGCCAAAAAGCGGGAATGATTCCGTGAACGAGCCCCTGCCAAGGATGACTTCCGCCCGGCCATGGGAAACGGCGTCGAGCGTGGCAAAGCGCTGGAACACGCGGATGGGGTCATCGGAGCTCAGCACCGTCACGGCCGAGCCCAGCCGGATGCGCGTGGTCCGCGAGGCAATGGCTGCCAGCACCACATCCGGGGCCGAGACCGCATAGTCGTCGCGGTGGTGCTCGCCGACGCCGAAGTAGTCCAGGCCCAGCCCATCGGCCAGCACGGCTTGTTCGACGACGTCGCGGATCACCTGGGCGGCGTGGTGGGGCGCACCGTCCGGACCCAAGGTGATGTCGCCAAAAGTGTCCAAACCCAACTCAATGCCGCCGGGTGCTGTGGTGGTGCTGTTCATGGCGCCGTCCCTTCTCAAAGTTAATATGCGTATGCATCTACTTTGGGAACTGTGCCCCGCCCGCTTCTATTCCCCGCCCGGCAGCCGCTGGGAATTGGCCAGCTGCGCGGCCTTCCGGCGGTACACCGTAAGGAAGCGGGAAATGCGGCGCACGGCTTCCTCAATGTCGCTGACCGAGGGCAGGATCACGAAGCGGAAGTGGTCCGGCGTGGGCCAGTGGAAGGCGGTCCCGTGGCTGACCAGAATCTTTTGGTCCTGCAGCAGCTCAATGACGAACTTTTCATCGGACTCGATGGGGTAGACGTCCGGATCGAGCTTGACGAACAGGTACATGGCCCCGGCAGCCGGGACGCAGGAGACCCCGGCCAGTTCATTGAGCAGGCGCGCCGCCAGATCCCGCTGCTCGCGCAGGCGTCCGCCGGGTTTAATGAGGTCATTGATGCTCTGGTAGCCGCCCAGCGACGTCTGGATGGCGTGCTGGGCGGGGACATTGGCGCACAAACGCAGCGACGCCAACAGCTCCAGGGACTCCTTGTAGCCGGCCATGGCGGCGCGGGGACCCGACAACGCCACCCAGCCGGCACGGTACCCGGGCATCCGGTAGGCCTTGGACAGGCCGCTGAAGGTGAGCGTGGCGACGTCGTCGGACAGGCCCGCAACATGAATGTGGGTGTTGGCGTCGTACAGGATCTTTTCGTAGATCTCATCAGAGAACAACACCAGATCATGTTTGCGGGCCAAATCCACAAACGCCGCCAAAATGTGCCGCGGGTAAACGGCCCCGGTGGGGTTGTTGGGGTTGATGATGACAATGGCCCGCGTGCGCGGGGTGATTTTCGCCTCGACGTCGGCCATGTCAGGCCACCACTGCGCATCCTCGTCGCAGAGGTAGTGCACGGGCACGCCGCCGGTGAGGGTGACCGAGGCAGTCCACAGCGGATAGTCCGGGGCGGGAATGAGCACCTCGTCGCCGTTTTCCAAAAAGGCCTGCAGCGTCATGGAGATCAGTTCGCTGACACCGTTGCCGACAAAAATGTCGTCCACGCCAATGTTCAGCAGCCCCCGCGTCTGGTAGTACTGGGAAATGGCCGTCCGGGCCGAAAAGATGCCCTTGGAGTCGCTGTAGCCCTGCGCGCCCCGCAGGTGGTGGATCATGTCCACCACAATGGATTCCGGGGCCTCCAGGCCAAAGGGGGCCGTGTCCCCCAGGTTCATGCGCAGGATCCGGTGGCCCTCCGCCTCCATTTTTTGGGCCGCGTGCAGGATCGGGCCCCGGAGTTCGTAGCGGACATTGGCTAATTTGCTGGAGTGTTGCATCAGGCGCATGCAGTCCATTTTTACACAGGCATCCGCACTCCGGCCGGGGCCATCCACATCGCGGTCAGCGCCGGCGCCGCTCTACAGCAGCGGCAGCGACTGCTCCTTGACCTGCTTGCGGAGAATCTTTCCCAGCATGGACCGTGGCATGTCCTTGACTTCCAGGATGCGCACCGGCACCTTGTAGCCGGCGAGCTGTTCCTTGCCGAACTTCCGCAGCCCCGCCTCATCAAGGGTGGCGCCGGCTTCCAGCTGCACTGCCGCCACCACCATTTCCCCGCCGCGGTCCGCAGCCGTGCCAAAGACTGCCGCGTCCGCCACATCCGGATGCCTGCGCAGCACCGCCTCCACCTCCGAGGGTGAAACATTGAAGCCGCCGGTGATGATCAGCTCCTTGGCCCTGTCCACAATGGTGGTGAAGCCGTCGGCGTCGACAGTGACAATGTCACCGGTGCGCAGCCAGCCGTCGGCCGTGAGCGTGGCCGCCGTCTCCTGGGGGTTGTTCCAGTAGCCCTGAAAGATTTGCGGACCCTTAAGCAGCAGCTCCCCCGGCTGGCCCTGGGCCACCTCCCTGGCCGGGTCGCCGCCGTCGGCCACCTTCATGAGTGTGGAGGGGAAGGGCACACCGATGGTTCCAGTGCGCCGGCTTTGGTGGAAGGGGTTGCCCAGGGCCACGGGTGAGGATTCAGTCATGCCGTAGCCTTCCACCAGCAGGCCGCCGGAGACCGATTCCCATAGTTTGACCACGTGGTCAGGCAAATTCATGGCCCCGGAAATGCAGTACCTGCACGAGCGCAGGGACACACCCCTGGCCTTGGCCGCCCGGGCGGTGCGCTCGTAAATGGGCGGCACGGCGCAGTAGACGGTGGCCGGGGAATTTTTCATCGCCGCCAAAACCAGATCCACGTCGAACTTGGGGAACAGCACCAGCAATCCCTGTTTCTTGATGCCAAAGGTCAAATACAGTGTCATGCCAAAGGCGTGGAACATGGGAAGGACGGCGTAGAGGACCTCCTTGCGCAGTTGCGCACCATGCATCCAGGCCTCACCCTGGAGCGCATTGGCGTGCAGATTGAAGTGGCTGAGCATGGCACCTTTGGGCTGGCCGGTGGTCCCGGAAGTGTAGCCAATGACTGCCAGGTCGTTGACGCCTGGCCGGGGGTGGGCCGTGTCCAAGGGTCCGGTGGCGAGGAGTTTGGCCCAGGGCATGGCACCGGGGGCGGGTGCGCTGAGGGCTGCCCGGGCGGCCCGCAGCTTGGGCAGGGGCAGCTTCAGGGCCAGGTTTTTGGCCGCCGGAAGGCTTGTCAGCAGGTCCACGGCAATGATGGTCTCCACTGCCACGTCGGCGGGGAATTCCTGCAGGGCCGGGACGGTCTTGTTCCAGGCAATGGCTATGCGGGCCCCATGGTCTTGAAATTGGTGCCGCAGTTCCCGTGAGGTGTACAGCGGATTGTGCTCCACCACCACGGCCCCCAGACGCAGCACCGCATAGAAGGCCACCACATGTTCCGGGCAGTTGGGCAGGATCAGGGCCACCCGGTCCCCGGCCCGCACGCCAAGGCGGCGCAGGCCCTCGGCGGCACGCAGCACCTGTTCGCCCAGTTCCCGGTAGCTGGTGCGGCGGCCGAAAAACTCCAGGGCCGGATGGCCGCCGCCTTCGCGCACCGAACGCTCAAACATGGCAATCAGGGATTCGGTGGGCAGCTGGATTTCCGCCGGCACGCCCGGCTGGTAATTGTGGATCCATTCCGGCTGGACAGTTGGAGCCGGCTGCTCCTGCCGTGAGGTGGCGGGGGTGGGGCCGGGCTGGGATTCTTCGATGGGCATGGGTTCATTTTGCCGCCCGTGCACAGCGCTGTCGAATGCACCCGCAGGCAACGGGACACGGGCGGGCGCTGCCGCCGGTTCCGGTATTGTTACCGTAAAACGGCCCCCACAGGCGCCGGCGAAGGGTGCGGGCCGGCAGCAGCGGAGCACCCAGGGCAGACTGCAAGCAAGGGCGGGACATGAAAACAGCACGGGACACCGTAATAGGCTTGGACGGCGCACCGGGATCGGCTGCACGCAGGGATGGTTCCCCGGAGCCGGAGGACGTGCGCAAACCGCAGAACCCCAGTGATTTGCCCGCCGTCTCCTGGAAGTATGTGGCCCGGCGGGCGGCCGGAAAATTCACTGCCGACGGCAGCACCGACCTGGCAGCGGCCTTGACCTACTACAGCGTGCTGTCCCTGTTTCCCGCGGTCCTGGCCCTGGTGTCGATTGTGGGACTGGTGGGCCAGGCCGAGCAGACCACCGCCTTGATCCTGGATTTGGTCGGCAGGGCCGCCGGGGCCGACACGGTGGAAACCCTCCGCGGACCGCTGGAGCAGTTGACGCAGTCCCGGGCCGCCGGCTGGGCCTTGCTGCTGGGGCTGGGCACGGCGCTGTGGTCGGCCTCGGCCTACGTTGGTGCGTTCAGCCGTGCCATGAACAAGATTTACGGGGTGGATGAGGGCAGGCCGGTGTGGAAGCTGCGCCCTGCCCTGCTGTTGGTGACACTGTCGGCCGTGTTGATGGTGGCCACCATGGCCGTCCTGCTGGTGGTCTCAGGACCCATTGCCCAAGCCATAGGCGACGTTGTTGGACTCGGTGATGCCACCATCAAGGCCTGGAACATTGGCAAGTGGCCAGTGGTGGGACTGCTGGCGGTTGTGCTCATTGCCGTGCTCTACTACTTCACACCCAATGTCCGCCAACCCAAATTCCGGTGGATCAGCCTGGGGGCGGGCTTTGCTTTGCTGGCCATTGTCGTTTCCTCGGCGGCCTTTGGCCTGTACGTGGCGAACTTCTCCAAGTATGAGCAGACCTATGGCGCCATTGCCGGCATCATCGTGCTGCTGCTGTGGCTGTGGATTGTGAACTTGATGCTGTTGTTTGGCGCCGAAGTGGACGCGGAGTTGGAACGTGCCCGCGAGCTGCGCGCGGGCATCAAGGCCGAGGTGCAGTTGCAGCTTCCGCCCCGTGACAGCACCGCCAGCATCAAGCGCCTGGGCAAGGAGCAGCTCCTGGTGGCACAGGGCCGGCAGTTGCGCCGCCAGGGGCAGGAGGAGACGGCCCAGCCCCTGGGCCGGTCCGCCGAGGCCCACACCCTGTGGGTGGTGACCGGGCTGGGTGCGGCGGCGGCCATGGTGGCCGCAATCTCACGGCGGCGCCGGGAGAAGGCCGGGGACACCCGCTAGGGTCCCTGCCCTGCCCGGCGGCAGCTCCGCAGCGCCCTGTTGTTTTTCTCACAATGGTCCTTTTCCGGGCGCCTCCTAGCACATGCCACACGGCACCACCACCGGTGAACAATTGCTAAGGTGGTAAGTCGGCCCAGTCTCCAAAGGGACTGCTGCCACCTTATTCAACTTTCCTGCAAGGAGATCTGCGCCTCAATGACATCCGTTGCCACCGAATCACTGCGTGACCAGCTTTGGAACCGCCGCTACGACGAGAACATTGCTCCCGTCACCGAGTTGTGCGACGCTTTGGCCCAGGCCAAACCACAGCAGCAGGTGGCCTACGTTGATCCCGTGCACGACGTCGATGAATGCCGCATCATCAGCTTGTTCTCCAATGTGGGCGAAATTGACGACTCCGGCTTCATTACCGCCGGAGACGAGCAGGCCGCCACCCGGCTGCTCGGCATCCACTGGCAGCTGGGACTGCGTCCGAGCGTTTTCATGCCCTGGAACGTCCACCCCTGGTTTACCCCCGGTGAAGCGAACGGCCGCCTCAGCGCCCCCCAAATTGAGCAGGGGTTGCGTCCGCTGGTCAAGTTCGTCAACCTGGTCCCCCGTGCCTCGGCCATTGTGGCGCACGGCACCGAGGCGCACCGCTTGGCCGATCAGCTGCTGAAGGCCCAGGGCCCCATGCTGTACAAGCGCGGATTTGGCATTTACAAGGTCCGCTCCTTGTCCGGACGCAGCTTTGCCGGTTCCCCCGAGCGCCAGGAACAGTGGCTGTTGGAATCCGCCAAGGCCTACGCGGAGTCAATGACGCGCAACGGCATTCCGGTCAAGGGCCGCTAAGGCGGTCTCCACCGCCCTTTCCGGCCCGCAGCCCGCGCCCTTGCGCAGCGGCTGCGGGCCACTTTTTTTACAGGAACAACGACGCCGGCCCTGCCCTTGCGCCGCCCGCGGCGGTACGCTGGGCCCATGGATGCCGGCCCGGTGGTGAGCGCCGTTTCACCCGTGCCTGCACGGGCGGGGTCCGGCCGGATGGCAGTGCTGCTGGCGTTTGCCGCCGCCCTGTCCTTGAGTTCCTGCCAGGCACCGGCGCCTGGAGCCGAAGCCCCTGGCTCCCCGCCGGGCACGGTGCTGGCCAGCCATTTGCAGGCGCCGTGGTCCATGGTGCCGCTGGCCGATGGCACCCTCCTTGTGAGCGAACGCGGCTCCGCCCGCCTGGTGGCCGTGGCGCCGGACGGGCGGAGCCGGACGGTGGGCCAGGTGGACGGCGTCGTGCCCCAGGGTGAGGGCGGCCTGTTGGGCCTGGCCGTGGGCCCGGACCCATGCGCGGGCGCCGAAACGGCAGCTCCAGAGTCCGCATGCCAGCTGATCTATGCCTACTTCACGGCGGCGGAGGGCAACACCATAGTGCGCATGGAACTTTCCGGCACCGGGGAAAACATGGTGCTCGGTGCCGCCACGGTGCTTGTGGCCGGGATCCCCAAGGCCGGCACCCACAACGGCGGCCGGATCGCCTTTGGCCCGGACGGCATGCTGTACGCCACCACCGGGGATGCCGGACACCGTGAGGCAGCCCAGGATCCGGATTCCCTGGCCGGGAAGATCCTGCGCCTGCGCGCCGACGGCACCATACCTGGGGACAATCCCTTCCCCGGCAGCCCGGTGTGGACCCTGGGCCACCGCAATCCCCAAGGGATTGCGTGGGACGGGCAGGGCCGCATGTGGGCGTCGGAATTCGGCCAAAACACCTGGGATGAACTGAACCGCATCCAGCGCGGCGGAAACTACGGCTGGCCGGTGGTGGAGGGCAAGGGTGCGGACCGGCGTTTCCAGGACCCGGTGCTGCAGTGGACCACCGGGGAAGCCAGTCCCAGCGGCATAGCCATTGACGGCACCACGCTGTACATGGCCGCACTGCGCGGAGAAAAACTGTGGCGCATTTCCCTCTCCGGTGAACCGCAGGCGCAGGTGCTGGTGGACCGTGCGTTGGGACGCCTGCGTGATGTGGCCGTGGTGTCCGGCGGCCGCGTGCTGGTGTTGACCAACAACACCGACGGCCGGGGCACGCCGGCCGCCGGTGACGACAAAATAGTGCAGCTCCAACGCTGACGGCACCGGGATGGGGCATAATCGCAGCATGAGCAGCGATGAGAACCCCGGCGTCAACATGAGCGCGGCGGAAGCGTGGAAGTTTCTTGAACACACCCACCTGGCCCGCCTGGCACTGAGCGTGGCGAATGTGCCCGATATTTTCCCGATCAACTATCTGGCGCATGAGGGGAAGCTGCTCATGCGCACCAACCCCGGCACCAAACTTGCCGAATTGACCATCAACGACTCCGTCGCCCTGGAAATTGACGGGGTGGCCGAATCGGAGGCGTGGAGCGTGGTGGTCCAGGGCACCGCCCGCGTCCTTGAATCCCAACGTGAAATTGACCGGGCCAGTGAGCTGCCCCTGACACCCTGGCTGCAGACCCGCAAGTACACCTTTGTGGAAATCATCCCGCGCAGCATCCGCGGCATCCGGTTCCCCCTGGGCACCGAACCCGAAAGGTACTAATGGTCCACCCGCCGGGGCCGGAAGCGGGAAAATGCGCCGCGGCCACGGTTGATCCGGCCCCCGCCCTTGACCCGGGCGCGGTTTGAGCCTGCAATGGAGTATGGCCGCGTTCGCCGCACCCCGGTGGCAGCTGCCACCGGGGCCTGCCGGACCGCGTTTGAAAAAAGGGGGTAGCGCAATGCTGATGCTGTTACTGGCCGCCGCCGTCATGGCCACCTCCGCGGCCACCGTCTGGCTGGCCGGCACGCACGGCGGACGGCAAGGCGATCCCGATGCCCCTTTCTGGTACGCCTTCACAGGATTTTGCGCACTGGCCCCAATGATCCTGGGACCTGCGCCGAACAACAGGGCGCTGTCGGTGGCCTTGCTGCTCCTGGCGGCTGCCACGGCTCTGGTGGTGCACCTGGCCGTGCGGCGGCGGCGCGTGCGGGCTCTTGCCGCGGCCGCACATGCCCGCCACATGGCCGAGACGGCCGACATTGGGCAAAGGCATGGCGCATTGCTGGCGCGCTGGAGCCGCTATGAACTGGACCCGGCCGCCGCCATTGATTTCCCCGGCATGAGCGATGTCCGGGTTCCGGAAACCTCAGCCTTGATCCGGGCGGTGCAGGCAGCGGCCCGGCTGGAGGGGTCCGTGCGCGGGTTGGGGGCGTCCCCCACGGCCGGCGTCGTCGACGAGTACCGCCGGGCCGTGGGCAATCTGGCCCTGGCCCTGGAGACGGCCGAACAGGCTGCGTTTGCACAACGCCGGCTGTAGCGGCCCCGGACCAGGGCTGCACCGGTCCCGGGCCGCTACTGCACCACGAGCACGGGCACCGGAGACTGCTGCACCACTGCGGTGCTGACCGAACCCAACAGCAGTCCCCTGATCCCTCCGTGGCCGCGCCTGCCCACAATAAGCATCCGGGCGCCCTGGGCGCTGTGCGCCAGTGCCCGGGCCGCCTGCCCCTGAACGAGGCGGGCAGACACCGTGGCGGGCACTGCCTCGCCGAAGGCCTGGAACAGCGCATCCTGGAGGATCCTGCGGGCGCCATCTTCAAAGCCGTCAATGCCCATGGCCGCATAGTTGGCCTGCTGGGCAGGGGCTTCCCACACCGCCACGGCCTCCACGACGCCGCCAAGTTCGGCGGCAAATTTAGCGCCTTCCCGCAGGGCGTTGATGGACGCTGCGGAGCCATCCACTCCGACAACAATGCGAACCGTGGATGTAGTTTCAGACACTGGGTGCTCCTTTGACCGGTGGGGACTTCCAGGGGCTCATTCTTCCGCACAAAACCGCCACGTGGGAATCTGCACGCGCTAAGCTCGGAGCATGGCCAAATTCTTCGATATCCACCCAGCCGATCCACAGACCCGCGCCGTCAGCCAGGTCGTGGCCATCCTGAGATCCGGCGGCCTCATTGCCTACCCCACCGACTCCTGTTATGCCTTGGGCGCCCAGCTGGGCAACAGGGAGGCCTTGGACCGGATCCGTGCCATCCGCAATCTCGACAGCAAGCACCATTTCACCCTGGTGTGCAGCGAATTTGCGCAGCTGGGGCAGTTCGTGAACATGGACAATGACGTCTTCCGCAGCATCAAGGCCGTCACTCCCGGCCCCTACACCTTCATCCTGCCCGCCACCAAGGAAGTTCCCAAGCGGCTGGCGCATCCCAAGAAGAAGACAGTGGGTGTGCGCATCCCCAACAGCCGCCTCATCCACGACATCCTGGCAGAACTTGGCGAACCCATGCTCTCCAGCACGCTGCTGCTCCCCGGGGAGGAGGAACCGCTGACGCAGGGCTGGGAAATCAAGGAGGCCCTGGACCACGTGGTCGACGCCGTCATCGACTCAGGTGAGGTGGGGGCCGAGCCCACCACCGTGGTGGACTTCTCCAGCGGGGATGCCGAAGTGGTGCGCCGCGGCATGGGGGATCCGTCCCGCTTTGAATGAGCCGGCCGTGGCGGCTTTCGCAGCCTGGCCTGCCTTGCCGCCAACGCTGGCACTTGTCCATGGATGTGGTTAGCGTGGAAGCTGCCCGGCACCGTGGGGCGCAGCCCACACTCGAAGGGTTGCCGGCAGGAACGTAGATGAAGGAGCAACAATGGCCGCGAAGGAAACCGCACGCTACACAGTGCCCGGACTGACACTTCAAAACGGGCAGCAGACGGCAGCTTTGCTGCAGCCGCGCCTGCACGCGCTCAATGACCTCCAACTCACGCTCAAGCACGCCCACTGGAATGTGGTGGGGAGGGACTTCATTGCCGTCCATGAAATGCTCGATCCACAAATTGAGCTGGTCCGGGCCATGGTGGATGAGACCGCTGAACGCATGGCCACGCTGGGACTCTCCCCCAACGGCCTGCCCGGAGCACTCGCCGCCAGCCGCAGCTGGGACGACTACTCCCTTGGCCGCGCGCATACTTCGGCGCACCTGGCGGCGCTGGATGTGGTGTACCGGGGATTTCTGCAAAGCCATCGTGCCACCCTGAGCCAGGTGGCGGAGCTGGACCCCGTCACCGAAAACATGCTCCTTGGCCAGTGCGGCCAACTGGAGTTGTTCCAATGGTTCCTGCGCGCCCATCTGGCCGGCGAGACAGGGGAACTTTCCACTGCCGGAACCACCACCGAACGCTCCGCTGCAAAGAGCGCCCGGTGACCGGCGGCCTGCAGCACGCCACAGCACCGGCCCGCACCGCCATTGTCACCGGAGCCGACAGCGGCATTGGCAAGGCCACGGCCTTGGCCCTGGCGCGGGACGGCCACGACGTCGGCTTCACCTGGCATGACAGTGCCGAAGGCGCCGCGGACACGGCTGCGCAGATCGAGTCCCTGGGGCGCCGCGCGCACAGGCTCTGGCTGGACACCACGGATCTGCCCAGCTGCGCACCGGCCATTGGGCAGTTGGCCGCTTCGCTGGGGTCCCTGGACGTGTTTGTGAACAATGTGGGCGTGGGCCTGATGGCGTCGGTGGTGGAGACCACATACGAAGATTGGCAGCGGATCCTTGACACCAATCTCAATGGCGCGTTCCTATGCCTGCAGACGGCCGCCCGGCTGCTTCAGGCCGGCGGCAGGGGCGGGCGCATGGTGGTGGTCACCAGCATCCACGCCCACCAGCCCCGGGTGGGCTATGGGGCTTATTGTGCCTCCAAGTTCGGCTTGGATGGCCTGGTGAAAACGCTGGCCCTGGAACTCTCCGGCGACGCCATCACTGTCAACGCCGTGGCTCCGGGCGAAATTGCCACCCACCTGCCGCCGGAGGAAACCCGGCATCCACACCAGATCCCGCGCCCCGGCCTTCCCCTGGGCCACCCCGGCACCGCTGCGGAGATCGCCGACGTCATAGCCTTCCTGGCCTCCCCCTCGGCCAGCTACGTCACCGGCGCCAGCTGGGAGGTCGACGGCGGCATGGCCCAGATGGGTGCCCAGGCCAGCTCGCATTTGACGTCCAACCGCTGGCGCGAGGCCCGGCGTTAGGGCTGCGCAAGGCCCGCGTCGAAGCCGGGGATCAGGGGTGCCCGGCAGCGTCGGGGCCCCGGACCGCCGGGGCGGCCCAGGGGGCCCGGGCGCCCCCACTGCCGCTAAGCTCGGGGGGTGACTGAAAAGAAAAGCCGGACAGTTCTTTACACCCTGGCGGCCGACACCGTGCTGGTGGCGGCCTTTGCGCTCGCAGGGCGTGACACCCATGGCGGGTCCCTCACCGCCGCAGGGCTCTGGGAGACGGCGTGGCCGTTCCTGGGCGCCCTGGCAGCCGCCTGGCTGCTGTGCCGTGCCTGGCGTTCACCCCTGCGGTTGTGGCCCACTGGGGTGTGCCTGTGGCTGATCACGGTCTCCGGCGGCATGGTTTTGCGCCTCGTGTCCAACCACACCGCCGCGTGGCCCTTTGTGATTGTGGCATTTTTGGTCCTGGGCCTTTTCCTGCTGGGACATCGGCTTGTTGCCGCACGCATCGCCCGGGGCAAACGCCCCGAACCCAGCCCGGCAGCTAGGCTACGATCAAAGTGATGCAATCCCCCCCCCCCCCCCCCGGGCACAACAAACACAAGGAAGCAACGCCAGTGATCACTGCTTTTGTTCTCATTAAGACCGACGCCACCCGCATTCCGGAATCCGCCCAGGAAATCTCCGAGCTGGATGGGATCAGCGAGGTCTACTCGGTGACGGGCGAATGGGACCTCATTGCCATTGCCCGCGTGGCCAAGCATGAAGATTTGGCCGATGTCATTGCCGACAAGCTCTCCAAGGTCCAATCAGTGGTCTCCACCACAACCCAGATTTCCTTCCGCGCCTACTCCCAGCACGATCTGGACGCCGCCTTTGCCCTGGGCTTCGACCACTGACTAGCTGGCGCCCAGTTCAACCCAGTTCTTCAGGACATTGCCTGCGGCACCGCCATCAATGGCAGCCTCCGCCCGCGCATAGGCAAAACCGAGCCGCTCCAGCAGGCTGCCGGAGGCGGAAGGGTCATAGGCCACCAGCCCCGCCGCCGCGTTGAGCAGCACCGCGTCCCTGATGGCAGAACGCTCCCCGTCAAGGATGCGCCGCACCACCTCGGCGTTGTACTGCGCATTTTTGCCCCGCAGATCCTCAATGGAAGCCCGTGCAATGCCCAGATCCAAGGGGTCAAAAACGCTTTCAGTGACCAAATTGTCCCGGACCTCCCAAATCGCGGAAGGGCCTGTGGTGGTTAGTTCGTCCAGTCCGTCGCTGCCACGGAACACCAGCGCCCTGATGTTCCGCGCCGCCAGCACCCCCGCCATCAGCGGTGCCATGCGCGCGTCGGCCACCCCAATGGCCGAGGCCACCACCCGTGCCGGGTTGGTCAGCGGACCCAGAAAATTAAAGGCCGTGGGCACGCCAATCTCCTTGCGCGCAATGGCTGCGTAGCGCATGGACGGGTGGAAGAAGTTGGCAAAGCAAAAGGTGATGCCCACTTCCGAGGCCGCCCGCGCGACGGTCTCCAGCGGCAGGTCCAGCCGGACACCGAGCTTCTCCAGCACATCCGCCGAACCCGCCGCGGAGGACGACGCCCGGTTGCCGTGCTTGACCACCGTGGCGCCTGCCCCGGCACACACCAGCGCTGCCATGGTGGAAATGTTCACGGTGTTGAGCCTGTCGCCGCCCGTACCCACAATGTCCAGCGCGTCGCCGGCAATGTGCAGGGGCCGGGCGTTGTCCAGCATGGCCTCCACCAGACCCGTGACCTCGGCCACCGTCTCACCCTTGGCACGCAGGGCCACCAGGAAACCGGCGATCTGCACATCGGTGGCATTGCCGGACATGATCGTGTTCATGGCCCACTCCGTGGCTTCCTGACCGAGGTCCTCCCCTGAAATCAGGGCTGCGATCAAGTTGGGCCAGGTAAATGCGCCGGGGGCGTCATGGAGAGGTTTCACGATCCCGAGTTTAGACGAACCGGATCCCCCTGAAGTCATTGTGACCATTGACACACCGGCGCCCTTGTGCAGGTCTATCTGGGTTAAAGCTGTGAAACCGCCGGAATTTCGCAAGTTTGTAGAAAAAGATCCTGGATTTGGAGTTTTGCATTGGGAACTCAGCCGTTTTATAGACATAATGACTATGTGACAACTGCGACCCATGCCCCCAGTACCCCGGCGCATCCGACGCTGAATCGGCCGAACATGGTTTCTGTAGGAACCGTCGTTTGGCTGTCCAGCGAGCTGATGTTCTTTGCCGGCCTTTTTGCCATGTACTTCACCCTTCGTTCCACCACTGGTGGAATGTGGGCGGAAGAAACGGCCAAGCTGAACTTCCCGTTCGCCCTGGTCAACACCCTCATCCTGGTTTCTAGCTCCTTTAGCTGCCAAATGGGTGTGTTCACTGCGGAGAACCTTCGGCCGCGCCGCACAGGACGCCTCCTTCAGTTCTCCAAGTGGGGAATGACTGAGTGGTTCCTGCTGACCTTCGTCCTCGGATCCATCTTCGTGGCCGGCCAGACGGCCGAATACGCCATGCTGACCTCCGAGCACGTGACCTTGAATTCCAACCCCTATGGATCCGCCTTCTACATGACAACGGGTTTCCACGGCCTGCACGTCCTGGGTGGACTCATTGCATTCCTGCTCATCATTGGACGCGCGTACGCCGCCAAGAAGTTTGGACACTTTGAAGCGACCAGCGCGATCGTGACCTCGTACTACTGGCACTTCGTGGATGTTGTGTGGATTGGCCTGTTCTTGGTCATCTACGTGCTGAAATAGGCTGACCACCAGCCCGCTTCATACAAGGTACGAATTAGCTTTTGCGGTCCCCAACAGGGGCTGCCGAATACAGATCAAAGGAACCACCAAGTGAAGGCACTCTCGCAGAAGCGACGTCATCCGCTGGCTGCACTAGCGCTGCTAGTGCTGGGGCTCATGCTGACAGGCGGGCTATACGCCGTTGTCACAAACGTCAGTGAAGCCAAGGCGGACACCACCACCTTTACGGCGCAGCAGGTGGAGGAGGGCGAGAAGTTGTTCGTCGCCAACTGCGCCACTTGCCACGGCATTGGCGCCAGCGGAACAGACGCCGGCCCCTCCCTTGCCGGCGTAGGTGCCGCGGCCGTCGACTTCCAGGTCGGCACCGGCCGCATGCCCATGCAGATGCAGGGACCCCAGGCACAGGCGAAGCCGCAGCAGTTCAATGCCGAGCAGACCCGGGAAATGGCAGCCTATGTCGCCACCCTCGGTGACGGCCCGGCACTGCCGGCAGAGGAATACCTTGACGGCGGCGGCGATGCTGCTGCCGGCGGCGAGCTCTTCCGCGTCAACTGCGCCATGTGCCACAATGCCGCCGCTGCCGGCGGCGCGCTGACACGCGGCAAGTACGCTCCGTCACTGGAAGGCGTGGCGAACAACCACATCTACGGTGCCATGGTCACCGGCCCGCAGAACATGCCGGTGTTCAATGATGCAAACATCACCCCCGAAGGCAAGCGCGACATCATCACCTTCCTGAACACCATTGAGGAGCAGGGCGCCCCGGGTGGTGCCAAGCTCGGCTCGCTGGGACCCGTATCTGAAGGCTTGTTCCTCTGGACGGCAGTTCTCGGAGTGATCGTTGGATTCACCATCTGGTTGACCTCCCGCACGTCCTAGGCACTACGCAGCCCAAGATTTGGCCGCTCAAGCGGCCGCAGAAACATACATTACGACCCCGGGAAGTCACCGGGATAAGAGAAGGATTGAGGGGATTATGGGCAACCATAGTGACGGCTCACCGACAAGCTCGGACGCCGTAGCTAAGGCTGGTCTCAATGAGGTGGACAAGTTCCAAGACCCGGGACTTCCTCCACATCGTCTGCGACTGGCTGACACCGACCCCAAGGCGGCCAAGCGGGCCGAACGCCAGGTGGCTTGGCTATTTATCATTTCCATTGTGGGCACGGTGCTGTTCTTCGTGGGGTACTTTGGCGTACGTCTCGATGACACCATTGCCACCCTCCGCCTGCAGAACATCTTCCTAGGCACCGGCGTGGCCTTCGCCATGTTGGGAATTGGTACCGGCATTGTGCACTGGGCACGTGCCCTCATGCCCGATCACGAAGTCTCCGAGGAGCGCCACGCCATCCGTTCCGAAGAGGACCGCGTGGCTGCCGTAAAGATCATCGATGACATTGTCGATGAAACAGGCATCAAGCGCCGCCCGCTGATCCGCAACACCCTCATTGGTGCCGTGGCACTGGCACCGCTTCCCGCGGTCGCCATCTTCCGTGACCTGGGCCCGCTGCCCGGCAACGCCCTCCGCCACACCATGTGGAAGGAAGGCGAGCGTCTGGCCCGCGATCCCGACGGGACGCCCATCAAGGCCTCGGATGTCACCATCGGCTCCGCCTTCCATGTGATTCCCGAATCACTGAATGACCTTGAAGAAGGAAAACTCAACGAAAAGGCCAAGGCAGTTGTACTGCTGATGCGCCTGAATCCCGAGGACCTCAACCCCTCCGAGGGCCGCGAAGACTGGGGTTACAACGGCATCGTTGCCTACTCCAAGATTTGCACCCACGTAGGCTGCCCCGTGGCACTCTACGAACAGCAGACACACCACCTGCTGTGCCCCTGTCACCAGTCGACCTTTGACCTCACGCAGGAATGCAAGGTCATCTTCGGTCCTGCCGTGCGTCCCCTGCCGCAGCTGCCGATCACCGTCGACGCCGAAGGTTACCTGGTTGCGCAAAGCGACTTCCTGGAACCTGTCGGACCGAGCTTTTGGGAGCGTGGCTAAACCATGTCAACTGCAGCGCAAGCGCCGTACACGCCCAAGACCTCCACTGGCCGCATCACCAACTTTGTTGATGAGCGTGTTGGCGGATCCGGAATCCTGCGTGAATTCGGCCGTAAGGTCTTCCCCGACCACTGGTCCTTTATGTTTGGCGAGGTGGCACTGTACTCCTTCGTCATCCTGCTTCTCTCCGGCACCTTCCTGACGTTCTTCTTTGACCCGTCCATGGCGGAGACCCACTACCACGGCCCCTACGTCCCGCTCAACGGCGTGGAAATGTCAGTGGCTTACGACTCCACTTTGAAACTGTCCTTTGAGGTTCGTGGCGGTCTTTTCATGCGCCAGGTCCACCACTGGTCAGCCTTGTTGTTTGTCGCCTCCGTGGCAGTGCACATGTTGCGCGTCTTCTTTACCGGCGCCTTCCGCAAGCCCCGTGAACTGAACTGGGTGGTGGGCAGCGTCCTGCTGATCCTCTCCCTCGCAGCAGGCTTCACCGGCTACTCACTCCCTGATGATCTGCTCTCCGGCAACGGCCTGCGCATCATTGACGGCGTGGTCAAGTCAGTTCCCATTGTGGGCACGTACATCTCCTTCTTCCTCTTTGGCGGCGAGTTCCCGGGCACGGCCATCATTGGCCGCCTGTACATGCTCCACATCATGCTGGTGCCGGCCATGATCCTGTTGATGATTGCCATCCACCTGTTCATGGTCGTGGTTCACAAGCACACGCAGTACCCCGGTCCGGGACGCAACGACCGCAACGTGGTTGGCTACCCCCTCGGACCTGTATACGCCGCGAAGGCCGGTGGATTCTTCTTCATCGTCTTCGGTGTCATTGCAGCAATCTCCGCGTTCTTCCAGATCAACCCGGTCTGGAACTACGGTCCGTATGACCCCTCACCGGTCTCTGCCGGCACCCAGCCTGACTGGTACATCGGCTTTGTGGATGGCGCCCTGCGCCTGATGCCCGGCTGGTGGTTCAACCTTCCCATGGAGTGGGTCATCCCCATGCCTTGGGGTGACAACACGCTGTCCTTCAATGTGCTGGGTCCGGCGCTCTTGCCGGCAGGTCTGCTCTTTGCAGTCATGTTCGCCTACCCGTGGATTGAGCGTTGGGTGACCCGCGACAACCGCGAACACCACGTGCTGGACCGACCGCGCAACGCCCCCACACGCACCGCCATTGGTGTTGCCGGCCTGATCTTCTACTGCGTCATGTGGGCAGCTGCAAGCTCCGACTTGATTGCCACGCACTTCGAAGTCTCACTCAATGACGTCACCTACTGGCTCCGGGCGTTGATCTTCTTCGGACCCATCCTGGGCTTCATTGTCTCCAAGCGGGTGTCCCTGGCCCTGCAGCGCAAGGACCGTGAAATTGCCCTGCACGGCCGTGAGACGGGACGCATTGTGCGCCTGCCCCACGGCGAGTTCCAGGAAATCCACGCCCAGCTCGATGACTACAAGCGTTACGCGCTGGTTGGCTTCGAGTCGCCCGTGGCCGAGGAAGGCATTCCGAACGAACTTGGCATTGTCACCCGGAAGGAGCGCCTGCGCTCCAAGCTCAGTGGCTTCTTCTTTGAGGACCGGGTTGCCCCGGCAAAGCCGTCCGAATTGGCGGCCGGCCATCACCACGAAGAGCTCACGGCGGCGGATGAAAACAAGGCTGTGACGCACTAGCTTTGCAGTAGTTCACACAGCACCATGACAAGAGGCGGCTCCCGGTTCCGGGAGC
>NZ_JBHUYE010000020.1:0-52938 GCF_042668835.1 Specibacter sp. NPDC057265 | reverse complement strand
GTGGCTCCCACCCAGGAAGGTACTGGCCCCCAACGGCAATATCAAAGGTCCCCAACGGCAATAATGGGTGGTCCCCAAACCGTCGAATACTCACCCCAGCAAGCCCTCAACGAATCCTGCAGCTGCGTCACTTACCCAACTGCTACCAAGAGGCTCAGGTCATGTCGTTCAGTCTACAGATCCTGAATCGACTGAACTACTCTTTCACAGTTATTAGAATCAATAAATGCAAATGCATTCTTCGCACGCTCTTGATAAATCTCCGCTCCTATGAAACCAGAGTCCGACAGCGAATCAATATTTTTCACTACTTCGTCTATTGATTTCAAAGTAGGACCAAAGCCAGCGGTCTCGTAATTGAAGTAGCCCTTTCGATAGCTGTGGCTACCGGAGAATATCGCTTCAGAGTCAAATTGGAAGTACAGAACCGGAGAACCTACAAAAGCTGCGTCGAACGCAATCGACGAATAGTCCGTTATAGTCATTGCGGACTTAGCAAGTTCGTCCTGCAGACTGCGTTGACTCGAGTCAAACACCCTGATGTGCTCGGGGAAGTCAATCACGTTGATAAGATCGCTCATTGCAGGGTGTGGAATGAAGACAAGATCCAAATTGTTACTTTCGGCTATAACCTTTAATCTCGGGTCGTTCAGGAGACCCATCCAGTTTTCCCCGAACTGTGACTCTTGGAAAATGGACTTCTTCTGTTCAAGGCTGCCCGCTTCGTTCATGTCGTCTCTTAGTGCCTGCCGCCACGTTGGCATGATGACCACTACGTTCCGGTCAATCCTGTCTCTTGTCCCACGCTTCTCAAGGAGGGCGTCAAACCTTGGCAATCCAGTAAGTTTAGTTTCCTTAGACGTGAACTTATATGGTGAGTAGTCACCAGCAATAGACTCGTATTCAGGCTTCGTGGACGTGACAAACATTGCCAAGTTTTTACCGTTCAACCACCGGGACAGATCGTCCTTAATAACGCCGTGCTGCAGGAAAATAATTTTTGCGGGACTAGAACCAAATCGTTTCTCGTCCAATGGATACTGAACACCATGCGTTGCATCTGAGGAAATCTGGAACTGAGCGGCGAGCGACAGAGCCACTGCCTCCCTCGATCCGTATTCCACAAGACGAAATCCCTCGTTAGCCAAACGAGTCCAGTCTTGTGAGGATCGCTGCAAAAGAAACCATGCATTTATGTCAGGACGGTTCTTCATCAAGTATCTGTATAGGTGCTCACCGTTGTCATCCGCTTTATCTACACGGTCCATGACAACCCAAGCATTCTCATACTTAGCCCTCATCGCCGCTGAATTTGCCCATGCCAGGGTGGCTTTATCAGCGTGTTTTTGGACCTTCGATTGCACCTGAGCCACCTTGCGTACGACTACCCGCTTGCCCACATTTAGAGTGGCTTGTGCGGCATTCCCACCATGAACCAAACGATCAATGGCTACGCGATTGGCAAGCTTGGCACGAATGACATCCGCGTGCCGAAGCTTATTCGAAACTGTGGCAACTCTCTTATTCAGCGTTGAGGAAGGTGCTGTTTGGGCGGTGGCAAGTTTGGCCGCCTCAGCTGGAGTTAGTGCTAAATCTCCTGACAGCACCGGGCGACCCCAACCCGGACGCTTCGGAGACTCAAAGCGAACAAACTCATTATTGAGGAGAACAGTGGGTCGATCGCTGGTAGTCAGCCAGACAGAGCGCTCAACCATGAAATTCTCGCCGTAGTAAGCGTGTATGACAGATTTGGTCTGACTAGGAGCAGTTATCGTCCCGTTAACCATAAACAACTCAGTGGGGGCCACGCCTCGGTAAGTATAGACGATTCGGGTCGGAGAAGTGCCCTCCTTAGACCACAGGTAGGCCCGCTGTACCTTCAGGCCCTGTCCTTTGTAATAGGCAAGAATCGCTTCCCGGGTGATCCAGGACCACGGTGTAACGTTATATCGGTCGATCGTGTCCCGTTCAATATAGGAGAACGTCTCTTGTAGTAGTTTGAGAAGCAACGCACGTTGATCGTTACTCAGCCAGGCCGTTGAGCTGTTCATTTTCTTGTCTTCAGACAAATACCATTGAATATCGTATAGGACCATATTTTGCGCCCAAACGGGCACATGGCCCAACCGCTCTTGTAGACCTTTGAAGAGGCCCAAGTAGCCGTATCGAAGAACTTCATCGTAGCGTTCAGGATGCCCCCACCCCGACTGAACTAACGACGATCCATCTCCTCTTTTTCTATACAGATATCTTGCGCTCGAGACTAAACCGACGACAGGCCGCTCCAGGTAACTCATAAAACGACCTATAAATTCGCCATCTTCAAATGTGGGTCTGATTCTCTCATCGAAACGAAGTTGATGCTTGTCAATTATCGACCTTCGCATGAAGATCGTAGCTCCGCCCAATTGTATGTTGTGGGGGTCTTGGTCCAGGTCTACAAGGCGATCTCCAAAAAAATACTTCCTCGCCAAAGGGTGATTGTCAGAGATCTTTCCTGTTTTCTCCTGCCAGATCATAACTCGAGTGGTGAGGATGGAAGCCATTTCACCGGTATCACGCTTTATGAAATTTTCAACATTTTCGAAATATTTTTCTTGCAGTGCGTCATCCGGATCAGAGAAAGTGATCCACTGGTTTTTGGCCATCCCAATGCCAATATTTCGGGCTGAAGCAGGGCCACCATTCGATTTGGTCGTATGACGGATTATACCGGGGTACTTTTCTGACCATTTTTTGACCTTGTCATATGACCCGTCAATGGACGCATCGTCGACAACGATTATATCCAAATCTTCGAAAGGGAATGTCTGTCTTTCAAGGGACGTCAGGAAAGTGTCGACATAGTTCTCAACGCCGTAAAGCGCCACTACTACAGAAAAAAGGCCTTTAGTCATGCTTCCTCATTAATGCTAGGATGTAAAGTTGACGTAAAACGTCCGACGCGGGTAAGTGCATTTTGCTAAAAACTTCCAACTGTTTGGCAACAATCCCGACGCCATGTAATTTCACTAATCAGGGCTTTGTCGGCCTGGGGATCGTTGTGTAGTTGATCAAGTGCCGAGGCGTAATTATGGAATGCCGATTCCCGATCATTAATTAGTTCGAAATTCCGCCCTGCAGAGATGTAAAGCGACGCTAGAGAAATATTTGGTTTGTCAAGTTCTACGTTCTCCGTCATGAGCGAAATCAGCATGGAATATTCTGTTGCCGCTAGCGCATGGGAACCCATGCTCTCCGCAGAAGCGGCTGACGATGCTTTGGCCCTTACAAAGAGATCGGCGTTTCGATAAACAGAGTCCTCCTGTTCAAAAGGAATGGACTCGAAGAGGTTGCGTGAGCCAGTGAAGTCCCCGGCTCTAGCCATTGCCTCACCATACTTCACTAATTTTTCAAGCTCGACACTATTTATGGGATCGAACTGTGATGCTGGCAGTTTGACGCAAATCTTGTACCACTTAGCAGCGCGCTTGTACTGACCCAACGCACTTAGCGTGTCACCAATTTCCGACATAACGTTGAGCTTGAATTTTCGATTGGACGTTGCGAAGCCACTTCCGCTTTCGATGGAAAGGAGATGGTCCAAGCACATTTCGTTATTGCCCACTAGTTGCCACGCCTTTGCCAAGACGAATAACGCTTTATAGTTCAACGGATGGGCAGCACCGAGATGCTGTTCAATATCATTTTGCAAACTGCTCATGATATCAATGGAATCCGCATTCATATTGTCTAGGTCTAGTTTGAATGTGACGTATCGGGCGAACAGATTGAGTTCATCGTTCTCGCCACTTACAACATCGATCCGCCCGAGCACAGGTAATACGACCGATCTTGCCGTCTCGGTCGCTGCCATATCGCTGCAAAGGCTTGCGAGATGGAGGCGATTTCTTAGATGCGTGTCTTCCCACATGTCGACGTCATTGGGTTCCAGCTCAACGAGCAACTGTCTCAACGCGAGTTCATCGCCGTTCAGTCCGCCATCGTTTAGAATTTTGCATTCGATTTCAATAGTTTTCCGGACAAGCGGAGTATGGGATCCAAGTGAATATTGGCCACGTCGGCGGAGGCTGCGTATAGATTTGAGACGAGACTTCGTTCCAGTCTCTTTGGAGACCGAAACCAGATCAATTCCATGCAACAGTCCCGTTGTAGAGATGGCGAGGTCTTCGGTCGTATGAAGACGAGTCACCTTTTTCAACGCTTCTCGCGCCTCATCCACGAACTGCAGCTCTTGGCATGTGTATATGAAACCTACAAGCGCAGACTCGCCGAGCAATATCATGGCGGGAAGTGCAGGAGCCTTGGAGTCATCGACCAGTTTTTTGAACATGGCGTGTGCAGCACCGATTCTTCCCGACTGCACCATCGACCAGGCACGATGAACTTGGGTCTCCCACCCAGCATCATCCGTTATGACCAAGCGTCTCGAACTGGTTCGGATCGCCTCACCCAGCACAATCCCGCGAGTAGCAGCGTCGACAAGGGCATTGACGTAGACAATAGCATTATGAGCATCAGGGTCGCGGAGTGGCGAATCTTCTAGATCCAGCTCATCATTAAGGCTCTTGACTGCCTCATAGTTGCCAGTCTCCACGCAGGTAAATGCGTGCAGCACACGGAGCTGAAAGAATTGACTCGGCACTTCACCTACTGCCTCGCCCGAAGACCCATCGATGATACGGCTCAGAAGTGCTGATGCTTTTGTGAATTCTTGGGAAAGGGCTAAATACCTAGCGGCATCCGAGGCCACTCGAAGCTGGATTTCTGTGTCCCTTTCCAATCGATGAAGGATGGAGAGGGTTATAGACGCGGCTTCGGAAATTCGCCCCCGCCGGAAGTACGTCAACGACAATACAGCCTGGGTTTTCGCCAACATCTCTTCAGGGACGTCCTGCCTCTGAAGAATATTTTCTAAATTGTTCTCATCATATTTATCATCTCCAAGCAAAAGATGCATTTCGGCCGCTAAGACCTCTATCTCAAACGAAAGCCAGCTCTCTGACACGCCGGATTGAGATAAACCAGTCTGCACACTTTTACAAAGAGCTAGGCCGTAGCCAGCCTCACCGCGCCTACCAACTTCACTAATGAATGCTAATAATTTATTATTCAGGACTGTATCAGTGTAGTCGGACGCACGGATGGCTGCTAAAATCTTGCTCTCCTTCAGTGCTCCATCTGAAGGGTAAAGGTGCGGTGCAAGTATTTCCGGGAGATGAGCTGTATTCATAATCCAATTCTATCAGTAAATTTTTTTATCATTTGATGCTGGCGTCTTTATGCAAGCATGGCGGTTCGCTTAATTGAATTCAGCTACACATTCGAAATTACCCTGCATAGTGCCTGCAAAACCCTTCCGCTAGCTCGGCCATCATCTAGCGGTGCGTAAGTATTCTTCACGTGGTACGACCCATCCGCATCGTCCGCCATCCTGCTCATTTCGGAAATTAATTTAGAAAGTTCAACCAAGGATTCGCTGTGATTCCCGCCAAATATCTGGCGCGCATCAATATACGTTCCCCGCATATTCTCATACTTTCCAATGTCCGGGATGTAACCAAAAATGGGCTTTCCTGTAGTGGAATAATCAAAAATGATGGAAGAATAATCCGTGACGAGGCAGTCTGACGCCAAGATCAAATCATTAATTTCCGGCCAGCCGGTCACATTTATGATGGACTCATTTAGTTTCGATCCCATCACGGCATCACTGTTATGGTGTGACCGTACAAGGAATTTGAAATTCTTGCCTATGAGGGCGGTTAATTTTCCAATGTCCAGGTCATGTTCTCCGACATTTGAGCCGCCTAAATATACATCATCTCGCCAAGTGGGTGCTAACAGCACGGCAATGTCCTGCTTACCAATACCCAGGGCAGATCTGAGCTTGTTCCTACTCTCAAGGTTGTTGAAAAGCGCATCATTTCGTGGATAGCCCTGAATGATCATGTCTCCATTAAAATTGAAGCTCTTTTTGAATATGTCTGATGCATATTCACTTTGAGCGACCATGGCAGACCACTGAACGGACTCATTAGCCAACACCCTCCGGTAGCTAGGTGAAGTGTATGTCCTGGGCGTGTCGGAACCGATTGTTTTTAGAGGAGTGCCATGCCATGTCTGAAGGTAGACCTGTGCGACGTCCTTTCTAAAATAGAAAGGGAAATTGTTGTTGTTGATGAGTAACTTGGCCGTCGAAACCTTCTGATACCATTGTTCCGTATTTCTTATTAGGGCGATTCCGTAGTTGGGAATAGGAACCGAGTGATCCACGACTGAAAAATAGAAGGGTACTTCAGGGTGAAATTTGTGGAATTCGTCCGCCAAAGCACGTGGACTGTCCGTGGCGAAGGTTCCGCTAAAACTCTCGATGACCACGTGATTCTCTGTTTTCCTGTCCTTCTGGAAATGCTGCTGCATCCGGCGCTGGTGATACTTGCTACGCTCCATTTCCGACAGAGGAGCGGCGATTGTGACAGCAAATTTTCCGGCCTCGGTTACCCACGCCGTGACGTTGGCGTGTCTGAGTCGCTGGTGAAGAGGCGTGACGAGAACGACATCACTGGACGCGCCAATGGACACCGGAGGGGAGCCATTTTTCTGAAACCTAAGCGTGTAAGCGCCGGAGCTGTACGAAAATACATCTTGTCCCCAGGAGCGATGGTTGAGTTTGAAGGTGTAGCGTATTCGGGCGTTGTCCAGCCTGGTACTGGAGCTCGGCCTAATCAAGGTGCGCCGGGTTGATAGAAACACCCCTGCTGTTTCTGAATGGTCTCCCCAGTCCATGGTGACCTCAAAAGCGTCTTCTGCCGGGGACGTTGTGAATGCAACGACATATGGAATTACCTTGGCAGATTGCATGGTCGGGTTTTTCGGCATCTGGTGCAGTGAACTGAAATTGGTGCCCTCGATCTTCAGCTCGATTTGCACACTCTCTACTTTCGAATCCCCCAGGTCTTGAAGGCTTGCCACGCGGAACCCTGATGATGCGTGAGATGCGTAGGGATCACCAGCAAGTACATCGATTTCATTATTGATCCGCGGATGGAGTTGGGCACCATGTTTGGAGCCGTCAATAAAATTGAATGTACACCTGGTATGGAAAGTAAGCCCTTGAATGTCGAGGCCACGTAAATAGGCGTACCCCTCTAGGAACTGGCCGTGCCCGTCTTGATGATCGCGCCATCGAATGCCGGAGTCAAAGGTGAGAAGTTCCGGTGCACATTCCAACGGTGCCATGTTCATAGCCTGGTTTATGTGACGCCAGTAGTTAGGAACTGCGACAATCCGGTTCTTATCCAGCCGGACCTCATACCCATGCCCCGAGTCGATCCGGTCGACAATGACTTCCTCGACTTGATCTCTTAGGCCCAACCGTGCCAGTTCCAGGAATACGCGCGCATGGGGGTCCATGCGTTGCATGGTCTGTGCCGAGATGAGTCCCCGCGATTGGAACTTCAGATATATCCGCTGAACTGCGCTGCTTAGCGCTTCCCAGTAGTCATCTCCCCTGTTGGCCACCAGATCAAAATATGGGACCAGGTCACTGCCAAAAAGCCTCAGATACCAAACCTGAGCCGATTCGTCGGGGCCTTCATTGAGGATCAAATCCGAAACCTCGGCGGCCACCGTTAACCTGTCCTGGAGGTTTTTTAGCTCGCCTTTACCCTGCGTAATGGACGATGATCCTGGACGTTGTCTCCAGCTATAGACGTTCTCCGCAAGTACATCGAAAGCCCTTGCGCGCAGGAAAGCACGGGCTGTGGTCTCTTGGTCCTCATAGAGAATGCCCTCTGGGATAGGGGCAACGCTCAAGTCCCAAAACGTTTTACGAAATAGCTTGTTCCACAGGAACACGTCATCGAGTATTGCCGGGAACTCTTCGAGTGATATAGCAATCCGCTCAGTTGCGTGCAACCTCGCGGCTTGCTTGGTTGAAACTTTTTTTTTGCCTATCAGGCGGTCAGATGATCCCACCACGAAGTCAGAGCCTGATGCTGTGATTTTGTGCATCATAGTTTGATAGGCGTTAACAGCCACCACATCATCCGAATCAGCGAACGTTAGGAAATCCCCCCAGGCATTATCGATGGCGACGTTGCGGGCACGGCCGTTGCCGCCGTGCTCCAAGGATATGATCCGGATGCGCTTGTCCCAGCGGGCATACTGCTGTGCAATCGCCATGGACCCGTCGTTGGACCCGTCGTCGACCACAATGATGTCCAAATGTGGATAGCTCTGTGAAATCACGCTATCCAAACAAGCGGCGAGGTAGTTTTCAACGTTAAACACGGGGATAACAACAGACAATGTTCCCAAGTTCGCCGCACGTTTCCCTGCAGCGCGTGCGAGAACCTGGCGCTGTGCAGGGTGTATCGCGGTGCGCAGCTTGCTCTTCACCCTAGCCGGCACCAAGGCAGCCATTCTTGTGCGTGTACTTCTCATGGCTGTGTGCCTACTTCGTTACCAGCTGGGGCCAGAAACCGCCCGTGTCCACCACATGTTTGCCGTTCAGCGTGCTTGGATCAATGTCCCCGAATTTGTCATGCTTTACCAACAGGGCAATGACATCTGCGGTGTTCAGCGCGTCATCCCTGGAGTTCAAGGAAACATTGGGTAGATCCCGCAGGTCCCTGGGAAGCACCGTGGCATGAGGTTCCATGACTTCGATAGTCGCATCGGGGCGGGCAAGGGCCAACTTTCGCACAATGCCAACGGCGGGTGACTCTCGCATGTCATCTATGTTGGCCTTGAAAGCAAGGCCAAGAGCTGCGATCACCGGCGACGAGATTTCTGCAATGGGCGCTAGAATCTCGCGCACCACGTGGTCTGGCTTGGCATCGTTGACTTCACGTGCCGTCCTGATGAGCCGGGCATTTTCCGGGTCCGCGGCAACAATGAACCAGGGATCTACTGCGATGCAGTGGCCGCCGACGCCTGGGCCGGGCTGCAAAATGTTAACCCGGGGATGGTGGTTGGCCAACTTAATGAGCTCCCACACGTCGACGCCCAAGTTCTTGCTGATAATGGACAGCTCGTTGGCGAAGGCGATATTGACGTCGCGGTAGGAATTTTCCACCAGTTTGGACAGCTCGGCGGTGGCCGCATCTGTCTGAAGGATCTCCCCCTGGCAGAACGTGCCATAGAGGGCGGTAGCAGCCGCGGCTGCACCAGCGTTGAGTCCGCCTACGATCCTGTCATTGGTTACGAGCTCAATCATGACCTTGCCTGGCAGGACACGTTCGGGGCAGTGCGCAAACATTACGATGGGACGTTGGTTTGAACCGTCCAGGCTCAAATCCGGACGGGCTGCCAGAATCACAGTGGCCATATGTTGCGTGGTCCCGGGAGGTGAGGTTGATTCGAGGATGATCAACTCGTTGCCCTGTAGTTTGGGGGCAATGGCGCGGGCAGCGTCTTCGATGTAACTTAGATCTGCTGATTTATCAGCCAGAAAGGGCGTAGGGACCGCAACTATGAAGACGTCTGCCTGGGGAGTTTCCTTCTGAGCCACCAACCGTCCCTGGGCCACGGCTCCGGCAACTTGGATTCCCAGGTCCGGTTCCACGAAGGGTACCTCGCCACGGTTAACAGCGTCGACAGTGGTGGAGGAGACGTCCACGCCAATGACTTTCAGCCCGTTGGCTGCCAAAATGGCTGCCGTGGGAAGTCCAATGTAGCCCAAGCCAATGACGGCTACCGTCTCCATGCTGGAGACGGCAGTGCTTTTTTCAGATATCAACATGTTTACTCGGTTCCCCATAGAATTTTAAATCGCCGGAAGCTAGAAGTTCGGCGTCGTTGACTTGCCAGGTGTGTCCATTGCCGGAGCGCACCTGATAAAAATTGAAGCGGTCTGCCGAGTAGATCTGCAGACCCGCTTTGCCCGCGCTGCGCAGGAATCCCGTGTCTTCACCCAGGCCGACAGCTTGAAAGGCATTCTCTGTAAAGGAACGGCGGTGCCCCATAATGGTGGGTCCCATGATGAAGTCAGTGAAGCGATGTTCCTTGTGGCCAAAACGCAGGATGGTGGCTTGGGAATCCTGCAGATGCATGTAGTGCGCCTGCTTCCCCACTATGTCCGCCCCGGAATAGTCAAGAGCGAACAATTGGTCGGACAGGTAATTTGCCCCGTAGTGGTCATCGTCATCCATCTTGGTCAGCACATCGCCCCCTGAGGCTTCCACACATAGGTTCAGGCACTCCCCCAGAGACACGCAACGGGGAGCGGTGAGGTGGACGACATCGGAGACGCCATGCTTGCGCTGCTGTTCCGCGATCTCCCGCTCCGTGACCTCAAAACCATGAGTAAGCAAGACCAATTGGGCAGCCACACCGCTTTGTGAGCCCACAGTACGGAAAATTCTGTCCAGTTGTTGCGGCCGGACGGTGGGAACCAATGCAGACACGGCAGGACGCACCGTTGGGGTTGCACGGTGCGGCAGCGCGCTCTGCAGGACCGTTTGCACCCGGTGGGCATAGGTGTGTTCTTGCCATATGCGGCGCTGTGCCAAGTGCGCAGTGCGGTCATTGAGCTCAGGGTTGGCTACCAGAGCTCGCGTCAGCAGGCCTGCTTCTTCTCGTGCATGGGCAACGGGCACTTCATCGGCAGTGAAGAACTTCCGGATGGCAGCACTTGGTGCCGACACCACGGGTGTACCTGCAGCAGATATTTCGAAAATTCTACGAGCGCACATGCTGGGCGATTCCACCACGGAGTTGACGTTCAGGAACACTTTGTAGGCCTTATAGGCCGTCAACATTTGCGGGTAGGTCAGCGATCCCACCACACGGGAATCCAATGGCGCCGGGAATTGATACTCCGGATTCCCGCCAAGCTGCCGGGAGAAGATCTCAAGTCCTGTTGCCATTTTTGCGGACGCGTCCATTGCGCCGGCAAGCAACAAGTCCATCTGCTCACGGCGTTCGGGATACTTGTGGGCAAAGTACATGCCTCCGAAGGCAACATCACGCTGATGCCATCCCCTGCGGGGGCGTACGGGATTGTGCACGGAAGGCTGTGCGGCGAAGGGTAGGACCGCTATGCGCTCGTGGCCCAAGTCTTTCTTGTAGGAATCGATCCGATCGGCATCAGAGGTGTAGACAAAGTCAAAGAGTTTGGCCGCTGGAAGAAAGTCGTCATAGTGCGGCGGGTCCTCCTTGTTCCAGAAAACGCTGGGGATCTTGGCTTCCCGGCAGGCCTGCAACATGGAAATCAGCTGGGCATCAGGGCCTTCCGGTCCGCCAATTTTTCCCCGCCAGAGACGTTCGTTGCCGGCCCAGGCGGACTCAACGAAAATGAAGTCCAGACCGGTCAACTGTTGTTGCCAGGATGCGGGGTTCAAGGCCACAGCTGTCCATTCGAAGCGGAAGGCCATGGCGGAGAAGTCATCCAGGATCACGCCCACGCGTAGATCGGCCCGACGCGGCGGGGCAGCAGGAATTGTGGCCTCGGAAAAGGACAAACGCCGTTTCTTGCCGCGGCCAATCCAGCCGCCTTCGGCTCCCTGCACACCAGTGGGTGCGGCAAGTCCCAGATCAACGCGGCGGCGGTTCTGCCACTCTTTGACCTGCTGGGGCCCACCAGCGCGTAGATGCCATAGTGCCGTTTTTGCCTCTGCTGCGGAATACATTAGCCGGCCACCTGCCGCAGTGGAGCATTGACAACCTGAATTTTGTTCATGGCGGCCATGGTTTCCGAGCGCATCTTTTGAGCCGTGATGTTGTTGCCCTTGGACAGGTGCTTGGTGAAGGTCATGTAGGCCTTGGCCACCTCCCGGGGATCGCCATCCATGATGAGATCTCCCTTGTCCAGCCAGACAACGCGGCCGGTCATGGACTTGATGGTGTCCAAGCTGTGGCTGACCAGGAGTACGCACCCGGCCTTGGAGCGCAGCTCGTCCATGCGCTTCTTGCTGCGGGCAGCAAATTGCGCGTCACCGGTATTCAAGGCTTCATCGACCAGCAGGATCTCCGGGTTGGCGCACGCTGCAATGGCAAAGCGCAGACGTGAACCCATGCCGGATGAGTAGGATTTCATGGGCAGGTGGATGGACTTCTCCAGGCCGGAGACCTCCACGATCTCGTCGAACCGCTCATCAATTTCCTCCCGTGTCAGTCCCATGGCGAGGCACCCCAAAACAACGTTTTGGTCTCCGGAAAGTTCAGGAACCAGCGCTGCGTTGACTCCCAGCATGATGGGGGTGCTGGACGCGTGAATGGCGCCGTGGGTGGGACGTATCTGGCCGCTCACCAGCTTCATCAGGGTGCTTTTGCCTGAGCCGTTACGGCCAATGACACCGACGGATTCGCCGCGGTTCACCACCAGGGAGAGCTCGTTCAGCGCGTTGACGGTTACCGTATTTGGCAAGGGATTGAATCTACGCAAAATCTTGAGCTTTGGGTAACGGGTATCCACCACAGCTTCTGTAGATGCAACCCGGTACCGCATGGCGACGTTTTGGGCCACAATGCACGGTGCTGGCTGGATGTTGGTGAGAAGATCAACCACGGACATAGGATTCCTCGGCTTTCCAGAAGTAGAGCATGCCGATGACAAACAAGCCCAGGGACCATGCAGACAGCAGGATCCAAGAATGGAGAGCGGGAACGGTGCCATACAAAATGCAGTCGCGTGCTATGTCAATAATGATGAACATGGGGTTTATTTGCATGATGTTCAGCAACACGGGATGGTCAATGAACCGCTCATAGGAAAAGAAAATAGCCGAGAGGTACATCAGTGCCCGCAGGGCGAAAGGCAGCAAGTGGGTGATGTCATTAACGCGAGAGATGAGACGCGCAAGTATCAGCCCGAGGCCCAGGTTGAAGAGGAACTGCAGGGCCAGCACTGGAATGAGAAGCAGCCACAAGCTGGTGATGTTTTCTGTGGGGGGAATGACCAGCACGATCAACAGCATGGCCAAGAGGAGGGGCACATTGGACAGCAGCTCACGCAGGTTTGCGCCAATGGGCAAGGCCGCCCGCGGGAAGCTGAATCCCTGCACCAGGGACCGGTTCTGGGTAATTGAGCGGGCCCCACTGGTTATGGCGCCTGCCGTGATTTGATACATGAAAATGCCAATGACAAGGTAACCGATAAAGTTTGGAATGCCCTTGCCGGTTCCTAAAATGAGCCCAAAGATCAAGTAATACGTTGCGCCGTTGAAGAGCGGATTCAGGATCAGCCAGGCGCTGCCCAACTTGTCCCGGCGCGTTCCGCTCTGGACACGGGCGCGGGCATCGTAGAAGATGAACTCGCGAAAGTCCCACAGCTGGACCAGATAATCCAGAAAACGTGGACGGGCTCCGACGCGCTGGAGTTGACCCAGATCAATGGGCACCTCCTGTGGCGCGCGGGGCGTAATAGTCTCTTGGGCAGCCGTCACGAGGCTAAACTCCCTTGTTCCAGTTCAATCCGCAAACGATGGTAAAGGTCGGCGTACAGTTGGGCGTTGGCTCCCCAGGTGCGGGTTTCCAGGACGAGCTCCCTGCCCTTGGCGCCCAGCCTTTGGCGCCCAGCGGGGTCGTTGAGGAGTTCAGCCAGCGTTGCGGCCAGTGCCTCAGGATTGCCCGCAGCGCTGAGTCTGCCGTTGACGCCGTCGAACACTATTTCCCGCAGGGCTGGCAGGTCACTGGCCACAACAGTCCTGCCACTGGCCAACGCCTCCACGGGTTTTAGTGGCGTCACGGCACGTGTCACGTCCAGGTCCTTGCGCGGCACCACGAAGATGTCCATGGCCTGGTGGTACAGGGATGTTTGTTCGCGGGGTACGCGGCCGGGGAAGATGACAGCCTTGGCCAATCCCAAGCGCGCAGCCTGCTCCCGCAGTGCAGCTGCAGCGGTGCCGCCGCCCACCAGCAGCAGCCTCAGACGGGGGAACTGGGGTGCCAGCAAGGCAAAAGCAGCCACCAGATCATCCAGACCCTCATAGTCCACGAGCGAACTGACAGTGCCAATGTAGTTCAGGACCGGATCCAGGCCCAGGGCGGCACGGGCGGATTCGGGGGAACCCGGTTCTGCCAGAAAGTCACCGCCTACGGCGTTGGGCGCCAACACGATCTTGTCCGCGCCAATGCCCTGTGCCTCAATGCTGGCCTGCATGGCCGTACCAAGGGTGGCCACCGCGCCGGCCGCCTTCATCACTGATGCCTCTGCGCCTTGGAACGCCAAGTAACGCTCGCTGTGCTTCGCCGACTCATGGCGCGTGGACGCCCATGTATCCGCCAACTGTCCGCGCACCTCATATACCCACGGGATGCCGAGAGCCCGTGCCACGGCACCCACCACCAGGCCGTTGACGAAGTGCGTGGTGGTGTGCAGGACTTCAGGGCGGAACTCCAGCGCCACCTGCAGCAACGCTTCCGCCTCCTGCTGCAAACGGGCATCGGCTGTCCTGGCCAGCGTGGCCGGGATCAGGCGTCGATACACCACGCCCTCCACCTCATCCTGCGGCTGGGACAAAATCCTGCCCACCTGAACGGGATAGCCCAGGCGTGTCACGGCCAGCACCTGCGCACCGGCAGCCTGTTGCGCGGCCAGAATGGAGTGGCTGCGCTGGGCGTACCCGCTGCCCGTGTGGGGAAGGGAATTGGTGAGAAAGTGCATCACCCGTCCGGAGACGGGTGTCATGGGAACCGAGGAAAGCTTGGGCTCCCAGCCGCTGAAGGTGGCTAGCTCCCCCGCCAGACGCTCGCGCTGGCGCCCGGCGGCACCACCTTGCCCGGCCAACGCGGCCACGGCCCCGCTCATGTCGCCGTCGTACCATCTGCGCCGGGCCAGGGTGGAGCTGTACCGCCGTGCAGTGCGGGCCAGGGGCAAGAACGTATCCGCCCACTGCGGCAACCCGGCTCCCAAAGCCACATCAGCAGCCCATCGGGCCGTATTGGCCGATGGATTGTGTGTGGCAGCCTGCCTGAACTTTTGTTCCAAGCCAGCCAGGTCTCCGCGGACATAGCAGGCCACCAGGGCCGGCGCCGAGCTGGAACGGGACATGACCTGGGTGACCGCCTTGGCCACCGGCTGCACCAACCCGGCAGGAAGGCGGCGGGAGAGTTGCAGGGCCAGCACAATGGGATCGTCGGCCACATGGTGCAGGACGGTGGAAGCCGCTAGCCGAATGTTATGCAAAGTACTCATTGGCGGCGTTTCTTTTCCTGGACCAAGCCAGAAATCAACTCCATGTAGGCCGCCGCCAGCACTGGATAATCAGCGTTCTCCTGCACCCACTCCCGGCCGGAGGAACCGGCCACCAGCCGCGACCGGTCTGCAGCCAACTCCCGCCACAAGGCGGCAATTTTCTCCGGCTTCCAGGCAACCACGTCTCCCCCGTCGGCATCTTCGACGATCCGGGCGGCCTCGCCGCGCACAATGGCCGTGACATGACGGCCAATGGCCAGCACTTCGTAGGTTTTGGAAGGAACGGTGGCCTCAAATGACTTCCAGTCATCCCGCAGGGACACAATGCAGGTATCTGCGGATTTATAGCGATTGAGGACGTCCTGCCCTTGCAGGGACGGGTGGAAGGTCACGGGAGCCTGCAGTTCTGCTGCAAGGATCATCAGTTCGGGACGGTGGGTGCCGTGGCCCACCATGTGCAGATGCATGGAGTCGCCCACCAGGGCGCTGGCGCGGATGATGGCATCCAGCCGCTGGCTCTGGCCGTGGTTGCCCAGATACAGCGCCTCAAATGTGTCCCGCTCGGCCGCGGGCGGCTCAAAATGCGGCATGGAAGCCAAATCAAGACCATTGCTGATGGTGGTGACGTTTTTCACGCCACGGTTCCGCAGCGTCTGCGCAAAACCCTCGGTCACCGCCACCACCAGATCGGCACGCATCTGGATGGCTTCCACCACGCGCTCGATCAAACTTTTGACATTGCCCTTGACCAGGCGCGCATCGCGGGCCAAATCCGGCCAAGCGTCACGCATTTCCACAATGAGCGGGACATGGCGAATCTTGGCCACAATGAATCCGGCCACCAGAATGGGCAGGCTTGGCGCCGTCACCACAACCACATCAGCCCTGCGCCACATCAAACCCGCGGGAATGGACATGGCAGCTGAAAACACCTGATCAATCAGGCGTGCGGCATGGAAATTACCACTGTGCGGGATAAAGGGAATGCGGATAAGACGTTCTCCGTGCGGTCCCCGCTGGACCTTGAATGCGGCGCCGGCAACCTTGAGCGGCAGTTGCCGTCTGCCATGAGGGAAATGGGCTACGGGAGTGACGACATCAATGGTCCATGAGGCTTTCCGAAACTCACGGATGAGGGAACCCCAGCGGCGCTGCGGCGGGCTGTGCTCTGGCCAGTACGAGTGGATCAACAACATGATGCGCAAGGGTTTGGGTGTTTTACCGTTTGAGCGGCGCGATCGACGTGAAGACGGAGACGTTGTCTCCGATGATGTTTGCGACAAAGACGCTTACTCTCCGACCTTCAGTGCCGTGGACGGGCCGCGTTTGCCACCGTGGCGCATGATGCGGAAGTACCCGAATCCCAACAGCAGCAAGAATGCAATAACCAGAGCCTGAACCACGGGTGAGCTTCCAGTGGCAACCACGGACTCCGTGATTTTCTGGGCTTGGACCTTCAAAGGTGCCGCAGCAGCTTTGGACTGTGTTGCCAGCGGCGATGGGGTTGCAACCGGCGCCACGGCGGCGGTCTCCGTAGGTGTTGCTTCCTCGGTGGGAAGCACAATTTCCTCTTCAGGCTCAGGTGTCTCCACAGCTTCCGTGGTTTCCACAGTGGCTTCAGGCACTGGTTCGCGCGATGGCGCCGGCGCGGGGGCTGGCACTGGTGCCGGTGCTGGGGCTGGTGGCGCAGGTGGGGGTACGACGATTACCGGCGGCGCAGGCTTGACCGGATCGGGCGGAGTCTCGGAATCGTTCGGGACATCCGTTGGCTGCCCTGGTGTGGTGGGCAACTCCGGCTCCGGTGACGGTGTGGCATCCGGAAAGTCAGTCGGGGTCGACTGCGCCGGTGGCTCATCATTCTCGGCCGCATGGGTGCCGGGAACAAAGAAAAAAGTCGAGACTATAAGGGACGCAAGCAGCACCGCTGTGCGAAAAGACCTCTTCTTTTTGCCAATTTTGGCCACAATTATCCCCCAGTACGGCAACGCATTTTTGCGCAGTGTAGAACTTTGCTTGATCCCTTAGGACCAAAACCGGCCACTGAGATAAACGTCGAATACCTTGATTATGCCACAATGTGGAAATCCCACCACTTGCTCGTTCAACGCCCGTTCAGCATCCGTTCACCTAAAATTCCGGCGGGGCCCGGAATCCCAGCTCCCAAGCCCCGCCGTCAATAACCGGATTGCGCCGGAAAACCCCTAGTACGTGAAGTTCATGACCGTCACGGTGCCCGCCGTCAGGGCAAAGCTTTGTTCTTGAACTCCCGGCTTGAAATTCATGGGCGCCGGGCGCTGGGCATTGTCCACTGGAGCGGTAGCCGCACCGTCAATGGCGACGCCGTCCTCTGCCCCGTATGAGGGTCCCGTCATCTGGGTCATGGTGGCGGTTGCCGGGATATTGGGCAGCTTCAGCGTCACCTGGGTTTGCGCGGACTGCGTGGGATCATTTTGGTTAATGAAGACCACCGTGGTGCTGCCGTCGTCCTTTTGGATAGCGTAGGCCTGATTAAGGCCGCCGCCTTCATTGCTGAGCTGCAGGAACTTTCCAGCACCGATGGAGGAAACCATGGAGATTCCGTAGTAGTTGGCCCGCACGCTCATGTCGCCGGTGGGTTGCAGGTAGGCGCCGTCGGCGCAAACCATGGACATGGGCGGGCCTCCTTGGCAGGTGATCATGGAGCTGTGGAAGTCGGCCTGGCCTATGCCCGTTTGGGCCGTGCTGAGTGCAAAGTCCGCCGCCCAGAGAGCTGAGGCATAAGTTTTAGTGGTCTCATTGCCGCCGGTGCAGGCAGAGATGCCGGACTCCGGAATCCATATGGGCATGCCAGCAGCATTGCCCTTGTCCACAAAGGTCTTGGCGTACTTGACCACTTCCTGGTTCATGGTGGACGACATGAGATTGGCCATGGTGGGCGCATCTTCTGCCTTGCCAGTGGTGCAGCCCGTAAGCGGGTAGTGGTGGAAAGTCAGCACCTTCTTTTGCTGCATGGGGATTCCAGCCCATTCGTCGGCCCAGTTGGCGGAGTAGGTGCCGGGACCGGAGATGGGGACATTGGGGGCCGTCTTGTACATAGCCGCCGCGTAGGCTTCAGCTTCCTGGGCGAACTGGTCCACCGTGTAGGCGCCCGCCCGCCTGTCTCCGTCGCCGAAACCGTTGGGCTCGTTTCCAATGGTGATGGCAACCAAGCGGTCGCCAAAGATTTCAGCACCGTACTTGGCCATGTCGGCTGCACGCTCGGGGTTGTAATGACCCAAATCCACGGACAGGCTGATGTAGGCATCTGCAGCTTCCAGCATGCCCATGATGCGCTGCAGGTCTTCCGGCCCGGCGGAGCGGACGGGGTGTGCCTTGTCTCCGGAGTAGTCGGCCGGGATGGCCTCACCCGTCGATGTCCAAAAGAAGCGCCTGTCCACCGCATTGCCACCAAAGCGGAGGACTGGCTGGTGCAGGCCGCGCAGGATCTGCACCATGGTCTGATTGTCGGCATTAAGGTTGGGATCCGCCAGGTCCGTGGCTTCCAAGGACAAGCCCACCTGCGAGGAGGACAACTGCGTACCCACCGGCTCATTACCGATGGTCACTGTTTGTGGATCCACCGGTGTTTGCGGTGAGCCGGCAGGCGGTCCGGCCTGTTGGTAAAAGCTGCTGACGGGCGGGTACGTCTTCACGGGATCCGGTGCGACCGCTGAGAAGGTGGGGGCGGGCGCCGTTGTTTGCGCAGCCTGGCTGTCCCCCTCGTCATTAAATAGCGGAGGCAGAATCACTGCCGATGCTGCAAGCAGGACGGCAACGGTGCCGCCGGAAATAATCCAAGCCTTCTTCTGACGCAAAAGTGCTCTCCAACTACTCAATACTGCTAGGGGTTCAGCGTTTGAGCCTACCAGCGGAAATAAAAAAGACCCCGGCTCCACTGGAGCCGGGGTCTTTCCTTATGCATTTATCTAGACTTTCTTTCGCGTCAAAAGTCCCCAAATTACAAGGACAATGAGCGAACCGCCAATTGCGAGCAACCATGTTGAAAGCGAGAAGAATTCTTTAGTGTCAACGCCAAACAAGGCGCTGCCAATCCAACCGCCCAAAAGGGCTCCAACAATACCCAGCAAGAGGGTTGCGAGCCAGCCGCCACCCTGCTCGCCCGGCTTGATCGCTTTCGCGATGGCACCGGCAATCAGGCCCAAAATGATCCAACCAATGAAACTCATGTCTTTTCTCCGTTCGGATGAAGTCTGTATGTCTCAGCATTAAATCGCAATGCACTCAGCTACCTTACAGCCTTCTGTAGTAGCTTGACTCCGCCACGCCCAAAATTTGCCTCCCAGGGGGGCAAGTGAGATGTTGTTCACTTTTTTGCCACTGCGTCCTGAACTTGAGGGGCAGCCGCGCACCACGTGATGCTCCGCTGCCAGCTCCGCCAGGCCGTCAACTCTGTGGCTAGTGTTGGGCTTCCTCGGCTGCTGCCTTTTTAGCTGCCTTCTCGGCATCCTTTTGCGCCCTGATGACCTCGGATTCGTGCTGTTCCTCGGCCTTTTCTTGGTGGATGACCTCGGCCAGGAGTTTTTCCATTTCCTTGGCCACGCCGGCCGCGGAGGCAGGATTTTGTCCGGTGACCAGGCGTTCGTCCACCACCACCATCTCCTCAAAAACGTCGGCAGCCACATGGGTGGCGCCCCGCTCCTGGAGCTGGTCGGCCAGGAAGAAGGGAATGACCTGGTCCTTCTGGGCAGCGACTTCCTCGTCATTGGTGAAGGCGGCCACCTTGCGGCCCGAGACCAGGCGGATGCCATTTTCCAAGGTCACGTTCAGCAGGCCTGCCGGACCGTGGCACACGGCGCCCACCACGCCACCGGCGTTGTAGATGTTGGCCACCAGGTCGCTCAGGCCTTCACTGTCCGGGAAGTCCCACATGGTGCCGTGGCCGCCCACGAGGTAAACGGCGTCGTACTGTTCTGCATCGATGACGTCAACGCGGGCAGTGTTGAAAAGCCCGGCCCGGGTGGTTTCATCTTCCGTGAAGGCCACCTGGATGGGATCTTGTGCATCGACCTCGTCCTGGGGCGGCTGGCCACCTTGGATGGAGGCAAAATCGACGAAGTGGCCGGAATCCTTGAAAACCTTCCAGGGATGGGCGGCTTCCGCGACGTTGTACCCGGTCGCCTCGCCCGTGTCAGCAATCTCGGAAACGCTGGTCAGTACCATGAGGATTTTCTTCATGAAGTGCTCCTTTCGTCCACCTTCCACCCTAGGCGAGTCCAGCGGCCCCTGCCACCAACCCTGCCTGTCCACGGCGGGGCCACGGCCCTGGGGATCAACGGCGCGGGGCAGCGGCTAGGCTTGAATCATGCGTTTTTTTGCCTCCCCAGCCCTTCGTTCCATCCCCGTGGCAGTCACAGCAATTCTGCTCCTGAGCGCCTGCTCGCCGAAAGTGACCCTGACTGAGGCGGCGGACGCCAACAATCCCGCCTGCGCCCCCATGATGGTGGCCCTGCCGGATGAGCTGGCCGGCGCATCCCGGCGCGCCACCACGGCGCAGGCAACCGCCGCCTGGGGCGAACCTGCAGCAGCGGTTTTGCGCTGTGGAGTGCAGGTGCCGGGGCCCACCACCGACCGCTGCGTCACCATCAACGGGGTGGATTGGGTCATCAAGGAGGGTGCGGAATCCTGGACCTTCACCAGCTATGGCCGCGATCCCGCCACGGAACTGGTGCTGGAGGAAAACAGGGTCCCCTCGGACACCGCCCTGTCTGAAATTTCCGCAGCGGTGGCAAAAATTCCCGCCGACGGCGGCTGCGTGGGCCGCGAAGACCTGCCTCCAGCCCCAGCGGCCTAGGACTTGATGCCCAGCCTCCACATCGAGGTGACCTCATGGGCGCGCGCTGCATAAAACGGGTCACTGGCATCCATGGCCTTGGGGTGGGCAGCAGTGGTGTCCACGCGCCCCAGCACTTCCAGGCCGGCTTGGGCAATCCAGGCCAGCAAATCCGCGCGCGAGCGCAGGCCCAGGTGTTCGGCGAGGTCGGAAATGATCAGCCAGCCCTCCCCCCCTGCGTCCAAGTGCTGGCCCAGCCCGGCCAGGAAGGCCCTGAGCATGCGGCTCTTGGGATCGTACACGGCGTTGTCCAGCAAGGTGTTGGCCGTGCCCGGCAGCCAGGGCGGATTGCACACCACCAGCGGCGCCCGGCCCGGCGGGAACATGTCACCCTGCACCACCGTGACGGCGTTGTCCAGGCCCAGTGCATGCAGGTTCTCCTCGGCGCAGGCCACGGCGCGCGGCTCGCTGTCGGTGGCCACCACCTGCTGCACGCCGCGCTTGGCCAGGATGGCAGCCAGCACCCCGGTGCCCGTGCCAATGTCGAAGGCCAGCGGGGCCGGTTGCCCCGCCACCACCGGCAGGGCGGTTTCCGCCACAAGCGCCAGGTATTCGCTGCGGATGGGGGCAAAGGTGCCGTAGTGGGGGTGGATTTTTGCGTCCAGTTCCTGCACAAAAAGCCCATTGCGGCGCCATTCGTAGGCCCCCACGGCGCCGAGCACATCCTGCAGCGGCGTCACTGTGGGTTCCTCCACCGCACCTGCCGCCGACATCCACGCCTGTGCAATGTCCGGAGCGCGGCGTAAAGCCACTGCCGGCCCCGGCACCAGGGGGATGAGCACCAGACCCAGCATGCGCGCACGGTGCGCACGCCCCTGCCGGTAGCGGTAAAACGCCTTGGCCACGTCCTCATCCTTGGCGCGGGCAAAGGTGGGCAGCCTTCTGGCCATGGCCGAGAGCAATTGGCGGGCATTGTGGTAATCGCCCTGCCACAGCATGGCCGTGCCATGGGCGGCCAGCCGGTGGGCGTCGTCGGCCGTAAGGGAATCATTGACGGCGACGACCTTTTTGGGGGCCGCCGCTCCGCTGGCCGAGAACCAGGAAGCAGTGTGTTCGCCGCCGTCCCCGCTCCAGCTCACGCCAGGAGCCGGTTGAAGAATGCTCATGAGACGGGCTCCTTGAAAAGGTTCGGGCACCAGGGACTCATGCAGTGCCTGCGTGGTGGGGGTGTGCACCAGTTTAGCCGGTGGGGGCGTGTTCCCCGCCCCGGGCCCAGCCGTGTCCGGAACCATGGCACCGAAGACCAGTGCGGCGCTCCCAAAGAACATTGGTTGTGCACAATTGAATTGTGTGCAATGCTTTTTCCATGGCAATTGTCAATGAAATGGTCTGCTTTTCCCTGTACTCCGCCACCCGCGCCACCACCCGGGCCTATACCCAACTCCTGGAGCCCTGGGGTTTGACCTACACCCAGTACCTGGTGCTGGTGGTTTTGTGGTCCGAAGGGGAGCAGCCGGTACACGCCTTGGGCGAGGCACTCCAGCTTGATTCCGGCACGCTGTCACCGCTGCTGCGCCGCATGGAGGACAAGGATCTGATTGTCCGCCGGCGCAACAGTGCCGACCACCGCCTGGTGAGCGTCTCCGCCAGCGGCAAGGCACAGGAACTGCGGGCGGAACTGGCCCACATTCCGCCCACCATAGCCCGCGGCACCGGCCTGCCGGACATGGCTGCGGCGCGGGCCTTCATTGACACCCTGGCGCAGCTGACGGCCACCATGCGCCACATTGCCGAGGCACCGCACTAGGCGCTCCATAATTTTCCAGGCAGCGACGTTGTCTGGTTACCGGAAAAATCACTGAAAGGCAGCAGAAATGCAAGCTCTGTACACCGCTGAAGCACTCTCCACCGGCCAGGGCCGGGATGGCCGTGTGGCCACCACCGACGGCCAGCTGGACCTGGTGGTGGCCCCACCCCGGGAACTGGGTGGAACCGGCGCGGGCACCAACCCGGAGCAGCTCTTTGCCGCCGGCTTCGCCGCCTGCTTCCACTCCGCACTGCATGCCGTGGCGCGGGGCAGGAAAATCAAGGTGGAGAACTCCTCCGTGGGCGGCCGCGTGCACATAGGCTCCAATGGCGAAGGTGGTTTCCAGTTGGCGGTGGAGCTGGAGGTGGTCCTTCCGGACATGGAGCCGGCGCTCGCCCAGGAACTGGCCGACGCCGCCCACCTGGTCTGCCCGTACTCCAACGCCACCCGCGGCAACATTGAGGTCACCGTGCGCGTGTCCGATGACTAGGCAGCCCCGGAACTTCCTGGCCAGGCTTGCTGGCCCGCAGCCGGCCACATCCAAGCCGCGGACCGTGGCCCGCGTTGTCCTGGGGGCGATGCTGGCCTTCGCCGGCGTCAGCCACCTGACGGTTTCCCGGCAGGAGTTCCAGGCCCAGGTGCCTGAATTTGTGCCCCTTGACCCTGATTTTGTGGTACTTGCCTCCGGCGCCGTGGAAATCACCCTGGGTGCGGCCCTGATCCTGCTCGCCAAGCGGCGTGTCCCGGTGGGGTGGGTGGTGGCCCTGTTTTTTGTGGCCGTCTTCCCCGGCAACCTGTCCCAGTGGCTCAACGCCCGCGACGGCTTTGGCCTGGATACCGACGCCAAACGTTTTGCGCGCCTGTTCTTCCAACCCGCGCTGGTGGCCGCGGCCCTCTGGTCCACCGCAGCGTGGCGCGACAGGCCCCGGAAGCTGCCCTGACAAAAATGCCCGCGGCACTTGGGCCGCCCGCTTGTGGGCGGCCCAAGTGCCGGGAGCCGGCACGGGTATGGCTAGCGCAGGCCCACCGGGCGGTTTAGGGCCAACTGCAGCAGTTCGTCAATGAGCTCGGAATAGCCCAATCCTGTTGCTGCCCACATTTGCGGGTACATGGAGCTGGGGGTGAACCCTGGCATGGTGTTGATTTCATTGATCAGCACCTCCCCGGCAGCGGTGTAGAAAAAGTCGACGCGGGAAAGCCCCTCAGCCCCCACGGCGTCAAAAGCCAGCGCGGCCTGCTCCCGGACACGGGCAAGGTCCGCTTCGGGCAGATCCGCCGGGCAGCTCAGGCTTGCGGCGCCGCCGGAGACGTACTTGGCCTCAAAGTCATAAAAGGCGTGATCCGAATCCACCATGGCAATTTCACCGGGCAGGGACACCCGCGGCCCCTCGTGTCCCCGGCCCTGCAGCACCGCAACTTCAATTTCACGGCCCACAATGGCCGCTTCAATGACCAGCTTCAAATCATGTTCGCGGGCAGCGGCAATGGCAAGATCCAGGCCCGCCAAGGAATCAACCCGGGAAATGCCCATGGAGGATCCGGCCCGGGCGGGCTTGACGAAGACGGGGAACCCCAAGGCCGCCACGCGCTGGCGCACCTGCTCGGGATCCACGCTCCACTGCCGGTCGGTGACGGCAATGTAAGGGCCCACAGCCAAACCGGCGGCTGCAAAAACCACCTTCATGAAGTGCTTGTCCATGCCCAGCGCCGAGGCCAGCACCCCGGCACCCACGTAGCGGGTGTCGCCCAGTTCCAGCACCCCTTGGACGGTGCCGTCCTCACCCCACGGCCCATGCAGCAGCGGGAACACCACATCCACCGCACCCAACTCCTGCAGCGGCTCCCCCGCCACGGAAGCCACCAACTGCTGGCTGCCGCGCAGATGCGCCAGGGCGAGGGTCCGCTCCCCGGCCTTGACCTCCGGCAGCTCGCCGGCCGTCAACGACCAGTTTTTGATTTCATTCCCCACCAGCACCCACTGGCCATTTTTGGCGATGCCGATGGGGACGACGTCGTACTTGCTGTCATCGATGGCCCCCAGCACGCCGGCGGCCGTCACGCAGCTCACGGCATGTTCGCTGGAGCGCCCGCCAAAGAGCAGGGCCACGCGGATGGGGGCAGGGGTGGCCGGTAACTCATTGCTCACGGGTCAGTCGCCTTCGGATTTCAGTTGGCGGGCCAACAGCAGCGGACCCAAATCATCGACAGTCAGTCTACCTTCCAACACACCCACCACTGCATTGGTGATGGGCATATCCACGCCCATCTTCGCGGCAAGATCGGACACCGCGCGGCCGGACTTGATGCCCTCGGCCGTCTGGGTCATGCGGTTGTTGACCTCCTCAAGGGTCAGCCCCTCCCCCAGCATGCGGCCTGCGGTGTGGTTGCGGCTCAGGGACGACGAGCATGTGGCGACAAGATCGCCCAGGCCCGCCAGTCCGGCCATGGTTTCGGCCTTGCCGCCCAGTGCCAATGCCAGCCGCGTGGTTTCAGCCAATCCACGGGTGATGACGGAGGCCTTGGTGTTGTCTCCCACCTTCTGGCCCTCGCAAATGCCCACACACAGGGCAATCACGTTCTTCACAATCCCGCCAATCTCCACACCCACCACGTCATCGACGGTATAGGGGCGGAAATAGGCCGGCTTGCACAGCCGCGCAACCCACTTGGCGGTGTTTTCATCCGCACATGCCACCACCGAGGCGGTGGGTTCCTGACGCGCTATTTCCATGGCCAGGTTGGGTCCGGAGACCACCACAATGCGCCCAGGCGGCAGGCTCAATTCCTCGGCTATCACCTGGGACATGCGCTGGTCGGTGCCCAGCTCCAGACCCTTCATCAAGCTGACCACCACGGCGTCCTGCGCCAGCTGCCCGGCCCATCCGCGGAGCTGCTCGCGCAGCGTCTGGGCGGGGACGGCCAAAACCACCAGCTGCGCACCCTGCAGCACGTCGCGGACATGGGTGGAGGCGGAAATGTTGGCGGGCAGCTCCGTGGAGGAAAGGTAGCGCGGATTCCGGTGGTGCTGGTTGATCTGGTCCACCACCTCCTGGCGGCGGCCCCACAGCATGATGCTGCGCTCCGTGCCCGCGGCGGCGTCGCCAAGGATTTTTGCAAAGGTGGTGCCCCAGCTGCCGGCCCCCAACACTGCAATCTTCTCCGGCGCCAACCCGTCCGCGTAGCTCACTAAAGATCCCCTGTTTCAGTTGTTCCGGCGCCGTGTTCCTGCTTTTTGGCCGGCTTTTTCCCAGGCGCGCCCTGCGCACCGCGTTCAACGAACCTGCCGTGGCTTGCCTGCTGGTGGGCGGAAGGATCCCAAATTTGCGCCGGGGCCTGCTCACCGCGCAGATCCGCCACCATCGCGGTGATGGCCTGCATGATCACTGCCGTCATGGCTTCCAGGGTTTCCTTGTCGCTGGGGCGGGCCATGAATGCGCTCAGGTCAATGGGCTCGCCCACCACCACATCAACCTTTTTGCGGGGGAAAATTTTGAAGCGCTTGGCATAGCGCGGGAACGCCTCCTGGGCGCCCCAGTGGACCACCGGAACCACCTTTGCCCCGGTCTTGAGCGCCAAGCGGGCAGCTCCGGTACGGCCACGCATGGGCCACAAGTCCGGATCACGCGTGAGCGTGCCCTCCGGGTAAATCACCACAGCTCCCCCACCATCGAGGATCTGCTGGGCCGCCACGAGGGACTTTCCGGCACCAACGCCGGAACGCTCGACGGGAATTTGCCGTGCCCCGCGCAAGACCGAACCCAGCACAGGTGCCTTGAAAAGGCTGTCCTTGGCCAAAAAGTGCGGCATGATGTTTTGGTTGTACAGCAGGTGGCCCACCACAACGGGGTCAATTTCCGTGCAGTGGTTGGGGACCACAATGAAGCCCTCATTGCGCGGCAGCTTGTCCAAACCATGCCACTGCTTGCCCACAATGACGTTCATGGCCGGCCGCGCCACGCCCGCAAGCACGGCGAAGAAAAGGCGCGTCCCCAGGGCCATGCCCTGGGGCTTGAAGGGCCGCTTGGGGCTGCCGCCGCGCTGCCGGGCGCTCATTGAATGGCTGCCATGGTGGAGCTTTCGTGGACATCAAAGTCGGCGCCCAGGCCGTTGAGCTTGGCTGTGAAGTGCTCATAACCGCGGCTGATGACATCTATCCCCGTCACCGTTGAGGTGCCCTGCGCCGCCAAGGCCGCAATCATGTGGCTGAAACCGCCGCGCAGGTCCGGGACATTGATGTTGGCGCCCTTTAACGGGGTGCGCCCGGAGATCACGGCCGAGTGGGTGAAGTTCCGCTGGCCGAAGCGGCAGGGAATGCTGCCCAGGCACTCGCGGTGCAGTTGGATGTTGGCGCCCATCCGGGTCAGGGCCTTGGTGAACCCGAAGCGGTTTTCATACACGGTTTCATGCACGATCGAGACGCCCTCAGCCTGGGTCAACGCCACCACCAGCGGCTGCTGCCAGTCGGTCATGAACCCCGGGTGGACATCGGTCTCCAACACCAGCGGCTTGAGGTCGCCGCCCTTGTGGAAGAAGCGGATGCCGTTGTCCTGAATGTCCATGCCGCCACCAATCTTGCGGAAGGTGTTCACAAACGTCATCATGTCACGCTGGCTGGCGCCCTCAACATAAATGTCCCCACCTGTCACCAGGGCCGCCGAGGCCCAGGAGGCCGACTCGTTGCGGTCCGGCAAGGCGGTGTGGTCGTAACCGCTCAGTTCCGTGACGCCCTCAATGCGGATGGTGCGGTCGGTCTGCACGGAAATGATGGCCCCCATTTTTTGCAAAATGGCTATGAGATCAATGATTTCCGGCTCCGTGGCGGCACCCGTCAGCTCTGTGATGCCCTCGGCGCGGGTGGCGGAGAGGAGCACCTGCTCGGTGGCGCCCACACTGGGATAGGGCAGGTTGATTTTAGTGCCCTTGAGCCCCATGGGTGCGGTGATGGAGATCCCGTCGCCGGTCTTGTCCACCACGGCCCCAAATTTGCGCAGCACATCGAGGTGGTAGTCAATGGGGCGGTCGCCAATCTTGCAGCCACCCAAATCTGGGATGAAGGCATGGCCAATGGAATGGATCAAGGGCCCGCACAGCAAAATCGGGATGCGGGAATCACCGGCATGGGTGTTGATCTCCGCGGAGCTGGCCTTCTTGGCGTTGGCTGGATCCATGGTGAGGTCTCCCGTGAGCGGGTCCTTTTCCACCGTGATGCCGTGCAGCTGAAGCAGGGAGGTGACAACTTCAACGTCCTTTATCTCCGGCACATTGCGAAGCGTTGAGGGCGCGTTGCCCAACAATGCCGCCACCATTGCCTTGGGGACCAGGTTTTTGGCGCCACGCACCTGCACACGTCCCTTGAGCGGCACTCCACCTCGGACAGTTAGAATCCTGCTCATTGTCACCTAATCCTTTTGTTGCACCTGCTCCCCGGCACCTGTCGGGGCTCAGTCAAGCATAGTTTCTTAGGTGTGGATGCTGAAATGGGCCCTGCTGCGTGCTGCGTGCGCGTCCCTTTATCCGCCTGGTCTCCGCACCCCGGCCAAACTCCGTGCCGGCCGCGCATCGTCCCGCCTTTCGCGCATGTCCGCCGATGCGCGGAAAGCGGGGAGATGCGCGGCGGCCGTGAAGGCCAGGCGCCGCGGGTCCGGTTAACAGCGGCTTAGAACCTCGCCGGCAGCGTGGTGGGCTTGATGGCGGGGCGTTGGGCTTCAAACGCGGTGATGTCAGGTTCATTGCGCAGCGTCAGGCCAATGTCATCCAGGCCTTCCAGCAGGCGCCACCTGGTGTAGTCGTCCACTTGGAAGGGGGCCACCACCGTGCCGGCGGTGACCATCTTGGCCACCAGGTCCACGGTGACCTCGGTGCCCGGCGCATTTTCCAGGACCTTCCAAATCAGCTCAATGTCATCCTGGGCCACTTCGGCGGCCACCAGCCCCTGCTTGCCCGAGTTGCCGCGGAAGATGTCGGCAAAGCGGCTGGAAAGGACGGCCTTGAAACCATAGTCCTTCAACGCCCAGACGGCATGTTCACGGGAGGATCCGGTGCCAAAGTCGGCGCCGGCCACCAGCACGGAACCGGTTTTGTAGGGTTCCCGGTTCAAGATGAATTCCGGGTCCTTGCGCCAGCTGGAGAACAGTGCATCCTCAAAGCCGGTGCGCGTGATCCGCTTGAGGTAGACGGCCGGGATGATCTGGTCCGTGTCAACATTGCTTTGGCGCAGCGGCACACCGATGCCGGTGTGGGTGGAAAACTTTTCCATGGTGAGCTCCTTAGGCTGCGTTTCCGGCGGGTACCCGGGCCGATTCAAGGTCCGAGGGCGAACTGAGGGTTCCGCGGATGGCGGTGGCCGCTGCCACCAGCGGGGACACCAGGTGGGTCCGCCCGCCCTTGCCCTGGCGGCCTTCGAAATTGCGGTTCGAGGTGGAGGCGCAGCGCTCGCCCGGGGCCAGCTGGTCGGGGTTCATGCCCAGGCACATGGAGCAGCCGGCAAAGCGCCACTCGGCACCGAAGTCCAAAAAGACCTTGTCCAGGCCTTCCGCTTCGGCTTCCAAACGGACCCGGGCGGAGCCGGGGACCACCAGCATGCGGATGTTCGGGTCCTTCTCGCGGCCGCGGATGATGTCAGCCGCCGCGCGCAGGTCCTCAATGCGGGAGTTGGTGCAGGAACCCAGGAACACCGTGTCAACACGGATGTCCTTCATGGGGGTCCCGGCCTCCAGGTCCATGTAGCTCAAGGCGCGCTCGGCTGCCGCCTTGGCGTTTTCATCGGCAAAGTCCTCCGGGAACGGCACCGTGTCACTGAGCGAGACGCCCTGGCCCGGGTTGGTGCCCCAGGTCACGAACGGTTCCAGCGTGTCGGCGTCCAGGAACACTTCGACGTCGAACTCGGCGTCGTCCTCCGTGGTGAGGGAGGACCAGTACTCCACTGCGGCATCCCAGTCGGCACCCTGGGGGGCGTGGGCGCGGCCCTTGAGGTAGTCGAAGGTGGTTTGGTCCGGGGCGATCATGCCGGCCCGGGCGCCGGCTTCAATGGACATGTTGCAAATGGTCATGCGGGCATCCATCGACAATGAACGGATGGCCGAGCCGCGGTACTCGAGCACATAGCCCTGGCCGCCGCCGGTGCCAATCTTGGCGATGATGGCCAGGATGATGTCCTTGGAGGTGACGCCGGGACGCAGCGTGCCTTCCACATTGATGGCCATGGTCTTAAAGGGTTTCAGCGGCAGGGTCTGGGTGGCCATGACATGCTCCACCTCGGAGGTGCCAATGCCAAAGGCCAGCGCTCCGACGGCGCCATGGGTGGAGGTGTGGGAGTCACCGCACACCACGGTCATGCCCGGCTGGGTCAGGCCCAGCTGCGGACCCACCACGTGGACAATGCCCTGCTCGGCGTCGCCCAAGGAGTGCAGGCGCACACCAAACTCCGCGCAGTTGTTGCGCAGGGTCTGGATCTGGGTGCGGCTGGTCAAATCGGCGATGGGCCTGTCAATGGCGAGCGTGGGGGTGTTGTGGTCCTCGGTGGCAATGGTCAAATCAGGCCGGCGCAGGGGCCGCCCGGCCAGGCGCAGGCCTTCGAAGGCCTGGGGGGAGGTAACCTCGTGAATAAGGTGCAGGTCAATGTACAGAAGATCCGGCTGTGCAGCGTCGCCGTGGCCTTCACCCTGGCGGACCACGTGGTCCCGCCAGACCTTCTCGGCCAGCGTTTTGGCACTCCTGCGCGGGGCAGCAACTGCCCCTTCCACTGCGTCGGTCGCAAATGACTCGCTCACAGCAGCTCCCTTCAGTTGTTGAATCCAGCCGGGCCTGCTTCCCGAGGTGGAACGGGTGCGGGAAGTGTTTGGCTGGTGTTCACCGGTTTGTATACCTCCACTGTCCCAGCACCATCGGCGCAGATGCCAGCCACTCGATTTGCATCTCACATAATGAGACTGCAATATCATTACATGGACAATTCTAGTGGCGTTGGCGTCATCGATAAAGCAGCACTTGTACTGGATGCCCTGGAGGCAGGGCCCACCACCTTGGCCCAACTCGTGGCAGCAACTGGTTTGGCACGGCCAACAGTGCACAGGCTGGCACTGGCACTGGTGCACCACCGGCTGGTCAGCCGAGACATGCAGGGCCGTTTTGTCTTGGGCAGCCGGCTCGTGGAGCTGGCCTCCGCGGCGGGCGAGGACAGGCTCATTGCCGCAGCCGGACCGGTTCTGCTGCAGTTGCGCGACTCCACGGGTGAAAGCGCGCAGATTTTCCGCCGCCAGGGCGATTCCCGGGTGTGCGTGGCCTCGGCCGAACGTCCCATTGGCCTGCGCGACACCATCCCGGTGGGCACCCAGCTGACCATGAAGGCCGGCTCCGCCGCGCAGGTGCTGCTGGCGTGGGAGGACCACGAACGCCTGCTGGAGGGACTGCACAATGCCCGCTTCACCCCCACGGTGCTGGCCGGGGTCCGCCGGCGCGGCTGGGGCCAGAGCCTGGGTGAGCGTGAACCCGGGGTGGCGTCCGTTTCCGCCCCGGTGCGCGGCCCCTCGGGACGGGTCATTGCGGCCGTTTCCATCTCCGGTCCGATCGAACGGCTCACGCGGCAGCCGGGGCGCCTGCACGCTGAAATTGTCTGCAATGCCTCCCGCATCCTGACCGAGGCGCTGCGCAAAAGTTCCTGAGCCTCCGGCCCGCCACACCGGGACAAGACGTAACGCGGGCAGCCCTCAGGCTCCTGCAGGTAGGGTGTGGGCATGAGCCATTTTGCCGTGTTCCTGCGCGGGATCAACGTGGGCGGCAACAACATGAAAATGGCCGCCCTGCGCACATCCCTGGCATCCCTGCCGCTGGATGGCGTCAAGACCCTTTTGGCGTCGGGAAATGTGATCTGCTCGGCCAGCGTTTCAGTGGATGAACTTAAATCCATGGTGGAACAGCGGCTGCGGGAATCCTTTGGCTATGAGGCCTGGGTGGTGGTTTTGGATGGGCCCCAACTGGAGCACATTGTGCGTGCCTGCCCTTGGCCGGCCCACGATCCCGCCGTCCACAGCTACGTCACGCTGGCCTCGGAACCGGCGGTTTTGGATGAGCTGGCCCGTCATGGCGGCGAAATTCCCGGTGTGGAACTGGCCCGGCTCAGTCCCGAAGCCCTGGCCTGGCCCGCGGTGCGGGGTGACACCTTGGCCAGCCCCTTTAGCAAGCTGTCGGCCCGGCCACGCTATAAAAGCACCACGACCACCCGCAACGTCCGCACGCTCCTCAAATGCAGTGAGGCGCTGGCTGCCCTGCCGTGACGGCGTGCCGGGCTAACGGGCGGCCGCAAGCGCCTTTTGAAAGGCCCGGCACCTTTCAATTTCAGCCTCCACAGGATCCACAATCAAGCTCTGCGCCGTGCCGGCAACGCCGCTGCGCAAGAGCCTGCGGGCACGGTTTGCCCTGTTTGCCGAGCCCAGCAGCGCCAGGAATTTGCTGCTGACGGCAAGGAAGACACCCGCCACGGCACCTCCCACGGCCATGAGGGTGGGCAGGGGCCAGTTTTGAACGCGCGGCGTTGGGGGCACGGGCATTTGGAAGAACCCCAGCATTGCCAGCCCCGCCAGCCACAGCAGCCCGCCGGCGGCCACCGCAAGCGCCAGCCACTGCAGCACGGCAAACAGCTGCCACCACCAGGGGCGGATGTTGGCTTTGAGGTCGGTGCCGGCAATGGCCTCATCCAAAGCGTCCGGCAGCTGCGCGCGGTGGCTGCGCGCCGCTGCCCGGATCGCGGCCCGCCACGGCCCGGGAGCGCCACTGCTGCCGGCCTCGGCAAAGTCCCGGATGGCGGCATCCAGCTGGGCCGATTCCGCCGGCCCGGCGGGAGGCAGCGAAGTCCTGTTGACCTCCCTGGCTCCTTCCCGGCGCAGGCTCAGCCGGCGCAGCGGATCCTGCCGCAGGTGCGAGAGCCACCTGGTGGGTGGCCACCCGGTCCTTTTACTGGCCTCCAGCCGGTGCGAAAGGCGCACTGCCGCCACCACATCCTCCACGTGGCTGGCCTGGGTCAATCCGGCCACCAACTGTTTGCGGTGCCGGCCGTCCACACCGGCGGCGCTGCCCTCCCCCGACGCTTCGTGCAGGCGGGTGGCGGCCAGCTGCACATCCGCTGCCAGCCTGGCTGATTGGGCGGCCCTGGCCTTTACCACTGCGGCCAGGCGCCGCCGCAATTCCGGCACGCCGGCCCCGGTGGCTGCCGAGACCGCGGCCACGGGCACCGAAGCCAGTCCGTCGCTGTCCAAAATGGCGGCAAGCGAGTCCAGCACCGGCTTCACCTCCTCAGCTTTGAGCCTGTCCACCTGGTTCAGCACCACCAAGGTGACGGCTCCATGGGCGGAATGGGGCGCGATGAAATCGTGGTGGATGGCGGCGTCGGCGTATTTTTGCGGATCCACCACCCACACCAGCACATCCACCTGCCCCGCCAGACGCTCCACCAGGCGCCTGTTTTCCGCCTGGACGGAATCAAAGTCCGGCAGGTCAAGCAATATCAAGCCGCCGTCCTGGGCCGCCAGCCCGGGCACCGGGCCGCCCGCACGCCGGTCGGCAACCTCCAGCCAGTCCAGCAGTGCCGCACTTCCCTCCTGCCCCCACACCATGGCCAGCGGCGCATTGGTGGTGGGGCGCCGGACCGCGACGCGGGCGGCGTCCGTGGCCGCCACGGCGTTGAAGAGGGAGGACTTGCCACTGCCGGTGGCCCCGAAAAAACCCACCACCGTGTGCTCGGCGCTGAGGGTCCGGCGCGAGGCGGCACGTTCCAGGGTGGCCAGAACCCCTGCCACCACGGGATCCTCCAGGCGTCCCTGGGCCAGTTCACGGGCCTCATTGAGCGCTTCGAGCCTGCGCGAAAGGGTGGATTCGGTGCGGACCTGCCGGTGCCTGCTCATGCCTGCTTCCCCCCGCCGGACGCACCGAGCGCGGCCAGCCCGCGGGCCAGTTCCGCCAGCTGCCCGGCCTGCCCCTGCCCGAGGTCCCCCAGGCGCAGGAGGAAGCGCTGCTCTTCGCGCTCCAACAGCCCCGAACAGCGGGCAGCAAGGGAGGTTCGGGCAGCCACCGTCAAACGCCGCACGGCCTCTTCCCCAAACACCGCCTCCAGCAGCTTTTGTCCCACCACGGCCGTGCCCCCGGCAATCCCCACCTCCGCCCCCGTCAGTCCCCCGGTGAGCGAAAACACCACGACCATCAACACCACGCCCAGCCCATTGACGCCCAGGGAAAGCCACCGGGCATGGGAGCGCTTGGTGGCACCCTCGGTGCGGATGAGGTCCAGGACCTCGCCCTGCCAGGCGCGGATTTCCGCAGCGACCTGTGCAGGGAAGCCCTCCCCCAAGGCACCAAGGTCATCACCGCCCAACAGGGCCCGGCCCGCCGGACCGGCGCGCCAGGCCCTGTCGGCGCGTTCGCAGGCGCGGGCTGCCTGGTCCACAATGACTGCTTGAAGTCCTGTCTCAATGGCCACCTCCACCTTCACGGCCGGGGCCGGCTGGCCTTTGAAAAAGGCGCCGATCCTGTCCCGCACCCGGCCGATGCCGCTTTCCAGGGCCCGGAACAAGTCCCCGGTGCCAACAAAGTCCTGCCAGCGTGCCAAAACCTCGCCCCGCAGCAGGGTGCCGCCGCTGGTGGCCTTGGCAATGTTCGCGCCGGCCTCGGAAAAGGCCGCACCGGCTTCCTGGCCCAGGCGGACGCCGGCGTCGTGCTGCTGTTGGGCCGCGGCGGAAAGCTGGGTCAGCTTCCCGGCCAACGCCCGGACCGTGCCGCGCAGTGTCCGCCGGGCTATTGCCGCCCGGCCTGCGGCGTCGGCGCTGATCTCCGCCAGCCAGGCGTGAATGGGCGCCACCACGGCCGGCGGCAGCATGCCAAGTTCATCAAGGGCCGCCTCCGGCACCGTGAACAGCTGCGCCCCGGCCAGGGACGCCTGCGCCAACATCCCACGGAGATCGGCCGAGACCTCCTGCTCCGCACCGGCCGGGACCCGGTCCAGGACCACGGCGAGCAAAATGTCCCGTGCGGCGGCATCCAACAGCAATTTCCACGGCACCGCGTCGGCATAGCGGTTGGCTGTGGTGACAAAGAGCCACAGGTCCGCCGCGGCCAGAAGCTGGCCCGCGAGCTGGCGGTTGTCGTCGGCAATGGAGTCCACGTCCGGCGCATCCAGCAGGGCCACGCCCGGGGGTATGGCGGGATCGGACACCAGCACCAGGGAGTTCATGGCACCGGGATCCGGGGTGGTGCCGGCATGCGAGGCGGGCGTGTTCGCCTGCCCTGCCCGGCCCTGCACCCGGTGCAGGGCCGGGAGCACCTGGGCGGAGGCGAACCAGGGCGCATCGTCCGGGTGGTGGAGCAAAATGGCTTGGCGGGTGGTGGGGCGGATGGCGCCGGAGCGCGTGACGGGATGGCCGGCCAGGGCGTTGACCAGGGTGGATTTGCCGGCGCCGGTGGATCCGCCCACCACTGCCAGCAGCGGTGCGTCCAGGCTGCGCCAGCGGGGCAGGATGTAGTCGTCCAGTTGGCTCAACGCCGCCGCGGCCAAGGCACGCTCCCCCACCGTGTCGGGCAGTTCCAGCGGCAGCTCCAGTGCGGCAAGTGCGGCGCGGACTTCCTCCAGCAGGTGGACCGCGGACTGCTGCGCCATCGCAGCTGCGGCGGGGCCGCGTGTTGGGCGCACATCAAAGTGGTTCACAGGGATCATCATGCCAGCAAAGTGCGGCGGGCACGCAAAAAGGCCGGAAACCCTTGAGTTTCCGGCCTTGCGTGGTGACCCCAGCGGGATTCGAACCCGCGTTACCGCCGTGAGAGGGCAGCGTACTAGGCCGCTATACGATGGGGCCCTAATACATTCATGTTCAGCACCATGAACCTGGAAGATATTACCAGTTTTTCATTATGCCCGCCACATGAAAAGGCGGCTTTTGCAAGCGCTGGGATACCAGGACTCGAACCTAGAATGTCGGTACCAGAAACCGATGTGTTGCCAATTACACCATATCCCAAAGACACGTTCTGCCCTGAAGCTGCAGCATTTTCCTGCTCCTTCAGCGGCCCTCGCGCCGGGATAAAACTATACCCGAGACTTTGGTGATCACCAAAACGCCACCGGGATTTGCCGCTGAGTCTCCCATCACAGTTGCGCCCGCCGCCGCGGGCACCCCGGCCCCGCCAAGGGTGGGGGTGCCCGGTGGCGCCAAGATCCCTAGCCCTGGAAGGCGCGCAGGCGTGCCAGGGAGGAATCCTTGCCCAGGATCACCATGGACTCAAACAGCGGCGGTGAGATGCGGCGGCCGGAGATGGCTGTGCGGACCGGGCCGAAGGCCAGGCGCGGCTTGACGCCCATCCCCTCCACCAGCGCGGTCTTCAGGGCCGTCTGGATGGACTCCGCGTCCCACTGCGCCAAGGACTCGAGCGCGGCAATGGCAGCCGCGAGCACCTCGTCCAGGTTCTCCGGCAGTCCCTTGCGGGCGTCGTCGGCGACGTCAATGGCATCGTCGGCCTTGAACAGGAAGGAGATCATTTCAGGCACTTCCCCCAGCAGGATGATGCGCTCCTGCACCAGGGGCGCCGCCTCGGTCAAAATGTGGTTTTCACGCTCCGTGAGCGTCTCCCCCACCAGCTTGCCGGCCTGGAGGTACGGCACCAGGCGGTTGCGGAAATCGCCGGCTTCCAGCCGCCGCACATGGGTGCCGTTGATGGCTTCGGCCTTTTTAATGTCAAAGCGTGCGGGGTTGCCCAGCACGTCATGGATGTCAAAGTTCGCCACCAGCTGATCCACGGTGAAGATGTCCTCGTCCGCGGACAGCGACCAGCCCAATAGTGAAAGGTAGTTCAGCAGGCCTTCGGGGATGAAACCGCGGTCGCGGTGCAGGAACAGGTTGGATTCCGGGTCACGCTTGGAGAGCTTTTTGTTCCCGGCCCCCATGACATAGGGCATGTGGCCGAACAGCGGCATGTACTTGGCCACGCCGATTTGGTGCAGCGCGGCGTAGAGGGCTATTTGGCGCGGGGTGGAGGAGAGCAGGTCCTCCCCCCGCAGCACGTGGGTGATGCCCATCAGGGCATCGTCCACCGGGTTGACCAGCGTGTACAGCGGGGCGCCGTTGGGGCGGACAATGGCGTAGTCGGGAACCGATCCGGCCTTGAAGGTGATCTCTCCCCGGACCAGGTCGTGGAAGGTGATGTCCTCATCGGGCATCCGCAGGCGCAGGGCCGGCTGGCGGCCCTCGGCCTTGAAGGCGGCAATTTGTTCGGCACTCAGCTCGCGGTCGAAGTTGTCGTAGCCAAGCTTGATGTCGCGGCCGGCGGCCGTGTGCCGTGCCTCGACCTCCTCGGGGGTGGAGAAGGATTCATAGGCGTGCCCGCCGTCGAGCAGCTTGGCGATGACGTCCGCGTAGATCTCCCCGCGCTGGGATTGCCGGTAGGGGGCGTGCGGGCCGCCCACTTCAACGCCCTCGTCCCAGGTGATGCCCAGCCAGGTCAGCGCATCGAGCAGTTGCAGGTAGCTTTCCTCGCTGTCCCGCTTGGCGTCGGTGTCTTCAATGCGGAAAACCATCTTTCCGCCGGTGTGGCGCGCGTACGCCCAATTAAAGAGTGCGGTGCGGATCAACCCCACGTGGGGGGTTCCCGTGGGCGAGGGGCAAAAGCGCACGCGGACAGGGGTCTCGGCGGTGACAAGGGGGATTTGGGCAGCAGTAGTCATGATGGAACCCAGTTTAGCCGCCGCATGGTTCCTTGCCCGCATTGCCTGCGGCAGGCACGACGCCGAAGCAGCCCGCCTTGGGCGCCTGCGGCGTCGTGCCTGTCAGCGGGCCGGCTCAGTCCATGAGGGGGGACAGGCAGCGGGCAAGTTCGGTGTCGCTGTAAAAGGTGCTGCCGCTTTCCACCGGGGTGCAGCCGTGGGCAAAGGGGATGACCTTCTCGTTGTAGAGCATGCGCACCAGGACGTTGTTGTCGGCGTCGGCAAAGACATCCCATTGGATGTTGGCGCCCATGGGTGCCACCTCGGCGCCGCGCCATTCATTGTTGGCGTGGGAGAACAGGGCCTGGGGATCCTGTTGCTGGGTGCTTCCGGGCAGCTGGAGCAGCGCGGCGAGGGGGATGATTTCCTCGGCGTGGGCAAAGCGGAAATCCGCGGCCTGGGTGGTCTGGCCGGTGCGCACCCCGGCGACGGCGTCAAGCATGTCCGCCAGCAGCACGCCGGCCATGCTGTAGGTGACGTCATTGCCTTTCATGCCGGGCCCCTTCTCATAAAAGTCCTCCGATTCGGAGACGATGGAAAGCTTCAGGGCGTCATCGGGGCTGAGGAATTCCTCAAATTCAATGGGGTGTTCCGCCGCCATGCCGGGGGCAATGACAAAGAGCTCGTACAGGTACATGGCGGCATCGACGCCGCTTTCCAGGTGTTTGTCGCCGTCGCCGCGGTCCACCAGGTCAATGGCGCCGCTGTCCAGGGTGTCCAGGAAGTCGGGGGCAAAGAGTTTTTCCAGGACCGTGCGGGCAACTTCTTCCGTCTCCGGATTGGATTCCACGGCATCGAGGGTTTGCGCCAGTTGCGGATCGTCTTCGATGTAGGCGTTGTAGTCCTCATCGCTGTCATGGAAGTACAGTGTTTCCGGATCCGCCACGGGCGCGCCGATCACCGCCTCAAGCCCGGTTTGGGCAGCTGCCAATCCCGCCGCGAAGCTCTTGGCGCTCTCCACGGCCCGGTCCACCCCGGAGGTGGTGATGGTGATGGCGGTGCCGTCTTTGGCTGCGGCCGCGAACAAGGGTTCCATCCGGTCCTGCACACGGGCGGCCATATCCAGGTGTTCACGCTCCCCCAGCCCGCTGAGGGAGCCGTACCCCAGTTCCTCATGGGCTGCCGTGATTTCCTCCACAACAGGTCCCAGCTTTGCTCCGGTCTCCGTCAGGGCATCGGCGTCCCGCGCCAGTTCCCACAGTTGGAGGATCAAGTCGTCATATTTTTTGCTGGAGAGCAGGCGTGAGCCGTGCCGGGCCACGTGTTCCACCAGGACGGGTTCGAAACCCGCCGGGGGTGCCGCCAGTTCCTGGTTCGCCGGGGCGCCGGGATACGTGGCCTTGGTGCCCAGCGCCAGACGCGCCACGCCGGCGTCCTGCCCGGCGCCGGTTCCGCCTGCAGCGGTCCCGGTGGCGCAGCCGCCCAGCGCCAGGGCGGCGGTGAGCAGGCCCGCAACCGCCAGCGCCCGGCGGCGGCGCGGCGGGAGCGCGGAATGGGAAGAACTGTTCGGCTTGAACTGCAAGGTTGAATGCATGGTTGCTCCTTGGATGGTCTCTAATGCAGGGGATGGGGTCAAGCGGGGGTCGAGGCGCGCAGCACCAGGGCCGGGGCATGGAATTCGCGGATTGCCTGCTCCCGCCCGGCCAGGCGTTCGGTGATGGCAGCGCCGGCACGTTCGCCCATGCGGTACTGGGGCTGGTTCACGCTGGACAGGCTGGGAAAGACGAGTTCGGCCAGGGGCGTGTTGTCGTAGCCAATCAGGGCCAGTTCCCCCGGCACCGCGATGCCGGCTTCCCGGGCAATCCGGATTACCTCGGCGGCGGTGAGATCGTTGTTGCACAGCATTGCGTCATGGGCACGGCCGGTGACCAGGGCCCGCAGGCCGGCGGCGTCGTGGTGCGCCAACTCGTGGACCTCGCACACCACGCCGGCAGACGCCGCAGCCTGCCGCACGCCCCTGATGCGTGCCCGGCTGGTGGCGCTGGCAGACCGCGTGAGGTAGGCGATGCGTTTGCGTCCGGCCGCGATCAGGTGCTCCACGGCCAAAACGGCCCCGGCCACGTCGTCGCTGGCGATCGTGTCCACCATCCCGGGCGGGTCATCGATCTGGGTCACCACCACTGTGGGAACCTCACGGCCGGCACGTTCCAGGGTGTGGTGCGGAACCCAGGAGGAAACAATGACCAGCCCGTCCACGCGCAGCTCGATCAGGGTGTCAATTTGCCGGCTCAGTTCCGCCGGGGAGTTCCCGCCGTGGCTGATGATGACACTGGCGTTGTGGCTCCTGGCGTGGGCTTCCACGCCGGCAACGATGCCGGTGTGGTGCTGATTGCCGATCTCGTTCAGGACCACCCCAATGAGCCCGGACACGCCCCGCACGAGCGAGCGTGCAGCTGAATTCAGCCGGTACGCAAGTTCCTGGGCCGCCTGCTGCACCCGCTCCCGGCTCCCGCTGCTGACGCCGGGGTCCCCGCGCAGGGCCCGCGAGGCCAGCGACTTTGAAACACCTGCATGCCGTGCCACATCAATGATGGTGGGCCGCCGCAGGGAAAGCGCGGCGGTGTCATGTGCCTGGCTCATGGTTTCCCTTCGCTACCCGGCTGCCCGGCGGGCAGCGATGCGGCCGGCAAAGGCGTCCAGGGCCGGGTAGTGCGCGCCCGGCCCGGTGGCGACAAAACCAGGTGCCAGGTGGTCGGGGCGCCCCGCCGCCCCACCGGCAAGCCACAGCGGCCGGTAATCACCCCCGGCCCGCCGCAGGATCAGGGCCGGCCCGGCCACATCCCAGGGGCTGACGGAGGAGCCGAAGGCGCTGTCCGCCCACCCGGCGGCAACATGTGCCAGGGTGAGGGCGCCGGAGCCGGTGCGCCGTACGGAGGAGTACGCGCAGATCAGTCCGCCCAGATCCAGCAGCGCAGCGTCGCCGTCCACGGCAAGATCGTTGGCTGTGGGGTAGCCGGTGATCAATGTGGCGGCTTCGGCCCGTTGGACCGGCGGGGTCAGCAGAGGTTCACCGTCCAGGTAGGCGCCGGCGTCGTCGGCGCTGAACATGCGCTGCGCCATGGGGTCGTACACCACTCCGGCGGCCAGCACGCCGTCGACCTCCACCCCAATGGCTACGCAAAAGAAGGCCAGGCCCTGGGCAAAGTTGGACGTGCCGTCAATGGGGTCGACGTACCAGGTGACGGCAGAAGCACCGCCACGGATGCCGCCCTCCTCCCCCACGATGCGCCACTGGGGGCAGTGCGAGAGCAGGAAGGGGACAATGAGTTCCTCGGCGGCCCTGTCGTGCTCGGTCACCAGGTCGTGCAGGTCCCTTTTGTAGTCGACGGTGAGCTCGCCGCGGAAGACCCCGCGCAGGTAGCTCCCGGCGCGCAGTGCCGCCTGCTCCGCGAGGATCCGCAGTTCCCGGGCACTCCAGAGGGGGTCTTCGCTGGTGGAGCTGCCGGGGACTTCCGGGCGCTCCCCGGGCGGGGTTTCAAGCAGCTGCGTCAAGGTTCCTCATTTCGTGTAAAAGTTCGCCCGGCGTGTTCACCACAAGGTCCGCCTGCACGGGCACGGCGTAGGGTTTGGGGCTGCTGCCAGGAGAGGGCATGAGCACGTTCGCACCCATTCCCGCGCGCACGCCGCACAGCACGTCACGGTCCAGATGGTCGCCCACATACCAGCAGTCGCCAACATCCAGACCCAGTGCCTGGGCTCCGAGTTTCAAAAAGTCGGGGTTGGGTTTGCGCAGTCCAAGTTCATCGGAGTACAGCTCCGCCACAAAGTGGCCGCTGAGCTCTGCTGCGCTCAAGTAGTCCCGATGCACCTGCCCGCACATGGAGTTGGAGACGATGGCCACCGGCAGCCCCACCTCCGTGCACCACGCCAGCAGTTCGCCAATGCCATCGCGCAGGGTCCGGTGTTCCTTGGTGGAGCTGATCAAGTAGCAGACCGCGGCAATGTGCTCCCCGATGGCGTCCCGGGCCCGCTGGGGCCAATCGGCGGCAATGAAATCCATGACGTAACTGTGCTGGTCCAGTTCCAGCGGGTGTCTGGGCCGTGACATGGCGTTGCGCCACAGCCCGGCGGCAACGGCACCGGCTGTGATGTCGGCCAGAACCCGCTCCCGCGGTGGCAGCAGCCCCGGCGCCACAAGGTCCAGCACCGCATCGGTGACCATCTCCTGCCACTGTTCGGGCTTGCTTGAATTGACAATGACTCCGCCGAAGTCCAACAGCAGCCCAAGCGGCAGGGTGGTGGGTGCGGTGGCGTTGTTCATGCTGTGATCTCCTGGTGTTCCATGCGTAGTCCTGCTTCGTTAAAAAAGTGGAGGTGCTCCTGCGGTGCCCACATGGTGGCCCGGCTGCCAAATTCCAGGGCCGGTGGTGCCGTGGCGGTGGCAAAGAAATTCCTGGCCCCGTCGGTCATTTCAACGATCCAGGAGCCGCCGGTGGGCAGCACCGCGCTCACCGTCACCCCAAGGCCGAGGCCATCGCCTTGGGATGGTTGGCCCGGGGCCAGCACTTGAAGCGTTTCGGGCCGGAAAGCCACCGCGTCCGCGGCCAGTGTGCGGCGTGCAAGCCACGCATCCACCTGACGCCCGGAAGGGGTCCCGGTGCCGCGTTCAATCATGTTGATGGGTGGGTTGCCCATGAATTCGGCCACGAAGCGGTTGACCGGCCGGTTGTAAATGTCCAGGGGCGTGCCCACTTGCTGGACCCGGCCCTTGTCCATCACCACGATCCTGGTGGCCAGGGTCATGGCCTCGAACTGGTCATGGGTGACAAACACCATGGTCGTGCCGGTCTCCCGGTGGATGCGCTGGAATTCCGCACGCATTTCCAGGCGCAGGCGGGCATCCAGGTTGGACAAGGGCTCGTCCAGCAAAAGCACGTCCGGCCTGGCGGCGAGGGTCCGGGCAATGGCCACCCGCTGCTGTTGGCCACCGGACAGGGCTGCGGGGTGGCGGGAGGCGTGGTCGGAGATGGCCAGGGCTGCGAGCGCCCCGTCGACGCGTTGTGTGCGTTCGGCCTTGGAGATCTTTTGCAGCGCCGGACCAAAGGCCACGTTTTCCCGCACGCTCAAGTGCGGCCAAAGGGCGTAGTTCTGGAAGACAAGCCCCAGCCCGCGCCGTTCGGCGGGAATGTGGGTTCCGGCGGCCACGTCATCGACGGTTTTCCCGCCAATGTCCACCTTGCCGGCGCTCAGGGTCTCGAGGCCGGCGAGCATGCGCAGCGTTGTTGACTTGCCGCAGCCGGAGGGCCCCAACAGGCATAGAAATTCTCCGTCCTGGATTTCCAGGCTGACATTGTCGACGCTGGGGGTCCGGGCGCCCGGATATGTCTTGCTCACCGCTGTCAGGGTGATTCGTGACATGGGTTGATGCTCCGTTCGGTGCTGATGGTTGTGGTGCCGCTTGTGTCGCTGCTGTTTGTCAGCCATGTGAGGTGCGCCAGAGGTCCAGCCAGGATTCCCGGTTGGCCCAGTCCGAATCCAGGCCCGCATTGTCGAAGTAGAACAGTTGCTCAAGGTGGTCAGCGACGTGGGCGGGATCCTCCGGCTGCAGGATGGCGCTGTTGGCGGAGATCTTGCCGTCGTTGATCTGCGGTTCAATGCCTTCGGCAGTCATGGCAAAGTGCACGAACAGTTCCGCGGCGTGGGGGCTTTTGGACCCTGTGGCGATGGCGATGGCCTTTGGTGCGGCCTTGCCGACCCAGGGTTTCATGCCCTCGCAGACTCCCAGGGCATAGCCCTTTTCCTCAATGTTGCGCAGCTTGGCACTGGACATCAGTCCCATGGGCGGATCCGTCTGGCCTGGTGCGCCCACCGCCTCCGAGGCTTCCTCGCTGGACTTGCTCAGGATGGGGTTGTTCTTTGCCATTCTGGCAACCCATTCGGCGGCGGCGGAATCCTGCGTGGTGACCAGTTTTTCACCAAATTGCTCCTGGTAGGCGGCTTGGAGCCCGTCTTCGCCAAATGCCGCGAGCTGGCTGTACCAGTCAAGTGCGCCATTGTCCCCCACTGGATCCTGGTAGGCCACCTTGCCGGAGAATTCGGGGGTGGTCAGTGCCCACATGTTGTCGGCCGGGCAGCTGCTGTAGCTTTCGGTGTTGTAGGTCCAGAAGCTGGGGTCCGTGATGAGCACCAGGGGATCCCGCATGCCTGCGTCAATGTTGTCCGCAATGTCCGCCGGCACCCAGCTGCGGACGAAATTGTTCGGCAGCAGCTGGTTCTTCAGGGCCGGCAGGTCCGAGATGGCAACCACGTCGCCCACCACGTTTTTTGCCTGGGCTTCGCGGGTGACCTTTTCAATGGCTTCCGCGGCGTCAACCTTCACCCCGGTGGCCTTGATGCCATATTTTGCGGAGAAGGCCTCGGCCATGCTCTCAATCTTGGAGGTGCTGTCATAAATGGTGATGGGTCCTTCCGCTGCGGCGGCGGCAACCAGGGCCTCCAAATCAAAGGGCTCAGTGGCACTGGAGGGTGCCTGCTGCGCAGGTCCAACGGTGGCCGCCCCGCCGGCGCAGCCACCCAGCAACAGCGCTCCCAGGGCAAGACCGGCCACGGTGGCCAGGTGGCGGCGGTTCCTTGTGCGGGCAAATGTATCCATGAAAGTTGTGCTCCATTTCAGTCGGTGGTGCGTTTGATGGGTGCTGGGTGGGGTGGGTTTCAGCCTGCCGGGGCCCGGGCAGTTTTCAGCCGCCAATGCCGTCCGCCAGATTGCTGCGGAAGAGGCGCTGGGCGGCCCAGGCACCACCAAGGGCCATGGCGCAAATCAGCACCACCACGGCGTTGGCCGCGTGGGTATAGCCAAAGTCAATGAGGTTCATTGACAGGGTGGTCATGAGCTGGGTGCCGGGTGTGGCCAGGATGATGACCAGGCTCAGTCCCTGGACGCCCGAGACGAAGGGAAGCAGGGTGGCACTGGCCAGGGCGCTGCGCTGGATGGGAACGAGGATGGTGCGCATGCGGCGCAGCCATCCCGCACCCAGTGATTGGGCCGCCTCTTCCGCCTCGCTGCCCAACTGCATCATGGCTGAGACGCCGGCACGGGAGGCAAAGGGCATTTCGTCGGCAACCATGATCAGGATCAGGATTGCCGCTGTCCCGTACAGGGCCGGGATGGGCCCGCGCGGCACGGCGAACAAGGACAGGTAGGCAACTGCAAAGGCCAGGCCCGGGACGAGGTATGGCGCAAAGGTGACCGCACGCAGCGCGCTGCCCAACAGCGGCACGGGCGAGCGGACAACAACATAACCCACCAGCAGCCCCAGGGCGCCGGTGATCAGCGCTGCCACCCCCACCATCCACAAGGTGTTCCACGCCGCACCCCAGGTGGCGCCGGACACCAGCACACCGTCGGTGAATCCGGCAGTGGGCAGCTGGTGGCCCACCCAGTAGTCCAAGGTGAAGTTGTCCAACGAAAATTTGCCGGGAACACGCATCACCGTGGACAGCAGCAAGGTCCCCAGGGGCGCCACCACCGACAGGGCGAACAAGGTGCATACTGCGAGCAGGGCGGGGGCACGCCAGCGTTTCAGGCGTGCGGTGCGTGCCGCCCCGGCACGTCCGGAGACTGTGGCGAAGCGCCGGGCCTCCCGCAGGAACCTCATGTCCACCCATAATGAGAGCGCGCCGAGGACCACCATCACCGCGGCCAGAACTCCGGCAATCCCGGTCTGCTGCGTTGAGATGCTCTGGTACAAGGTGGTGGCCAGGACCTGAAAATCCACTGGCAGTCCCAGTACATAAGCCACTCCGAACTCGCCGATCGCCTTGGCGAACATCAGTGTTGCCGCGGACAAAATTGCCGGTCGCAGCAGGGGAAAGGTGACCCGCCACCAGCGGGTGGAGGTGCCGGCTCCCAGCATGCGGGCGGCGTCGTCCAGTTCGCCGGGCAAATTTTTCATGGCATTGCTGACCAGAAGGATGACAAAGGGAACCAGATGCAGCGCAAAGATGATCACAATGGGCACCCGGCCATACGCCAGCCAATTGGGCGGCGCCCAGCCCAGGGCTTCAAACCAGCCCAGCTGTCCTGCCACCGTGCGGTTCTTGAAAATGGTCTGCCAGGCCAGGGCAAAGGTCCACGCCGGAAGCATGTAGGGCACAATCAAGGCCGTGGCGAACCACCGCCGGGCAGGCAGGTCGGTTCGTGCCAGGAGCCAGGCTGTGGGAATGCCGACCATCAGTGCCAAAAGGACAGAGACGACGGCGATCGTGATCGTGTTCAGCAAGGGGGTGTAGAAAATGATGGATGCCACGGGCGAGGTGAAGACGCGTTGCAGGTAATGGTTTGTGAACGATCCGGCGCTTTGACCGGTCTTCGCCTCGTCGCCGAAGCCCACCTGCACGCCGCTGAGCAGCATGGAGATGACCGGGGCCACGATGAGGTAGCCAAAGACGGCGAGCAAAATGATGCCGATGATTGTTGCTGGATGCCCGAAAGCAACCCGCAGCCGGTAACCATGGCTTGAAGCGGTTTTGGCCACACCGTCCAACGGTGTGGAACGTTCCCTTTCCGGGGCGGCAACTTCCATGGTGTTCCTTCCAATAACCCGTTTCCAGGGCACCGGAAGACAATTCCTGGACGGTGCGGCTTTGACGTTACGGAGCTTGGGCAAGCTGACGGTGACGCCAAGGTGAACGGGACAACAACCGGTGTGGAACGTTCCCACCCGAAGGATGGCGGCAGGCCGGGCAGCCGCGGGGCACTGCCTGTGCTGGGACGCTGGTGCGGGTACTGGTGCGGCAAGCCGAAAAAGTTCTTGACGATGGCAGCCCCACGGGAATAACGTATAACCAAATGGTTATAGATCAGTCCAGTGAAGCCGCCGTCGACCGCCTGTTTCAGGCCCTCTCGGACGCCACCCGGCGCGACATTGTGCGGCGGGTGGCTGAGGAACCGCTTTCACTGACTGCCCTGGCAGCTTTCCATGCCATGAGTTTTACCGCGGTCCACAAGCATGTGGCCGTACTGGAACGCGCGTCCCTCATTACCAAGGAAAAGCGCGGACGTGAGCAGTTGGTCCTGGCCAACCCGCAGGGATTGGCACTGGCCCGCCGCTTGCTCGATGAGTATGAGGAAATCTGGCGGCAACGTGCCATCCAGATCGATTTCATTCTGACTAAGGACGAGGAATAATCATGACTGTCACCGGCTCCAGCAAAAATACCGAGGCCCTGAGATTCAGCATCACGGCCGAGTTCGCGGCCCCCGTGGAACGTGTTTGGCAGATTTGGGCAGATCCGCGCCAGCTGGAGCGCTGGTGGGGTCCGCCCAGCTGGCCGGCTACCTTTGAGGCGTTCGACTTCCAGCCCGGCGGCAGGGCCAGCTACTTTATGACCGGCCCCGACGGCACCAAGGCCCGTGGTTGGTGGAAGTTCACCGCCATTGCCGCGCCTGCGCAGCTTGAGCTGGACGACGGTTTTGCCAACGAGAAGGGCGAACCCATGGCGGACATGGGCACCACGCGCATGTTGGTCACCCTGGAAGACGCCGCAAAAGGGACCGTCATGCGCGTGAGCTCCCAATTTGAAAGCGCCCAACAAATGGAAAAGATGGTGGCCATGGGCATGGAGGAGGGAATGGGTCAGGCCATGGAACAGATTGATGCCATTCTGACGCAATAGGCCGCACTTGAACCGGGTGCAGGTCCCTGACGTCAAACACCCTCTGGACGCGCCGTCGAGCTGGCCGCTGCTGTCATTTTCAGAAGTCGAGTGCACCGAATTTCAGAAGTGCACTGCACGGAAATTCAGGGGTTGCCGTAACTAGCTAGTATCAGCTGGTGGCGTTCAATGGCGCGGTAGACGATGGAGCGAACGATGCTAAACAGCTCTGCAAGCTCGGCCTTACTGTGTTCTCCAGCTGCGTGCAGTTCAAAGAGGTGTTTTTCCTGCTTGGGGAGAGCTTGGGTTGCCTCCCGCCGGGTCGTCCCTTGGCCCTGGTGACCTTCATGACTTCGCGGGTGCGCATGCTGATGAGGTCTGCTTCGAACTCGGCGATCATCGCCAGGACGTTGAACAGCAGTTTGCCCATGGGGTCGGTGGGGTCACGGACGGAACCGCCAATGCTGAGCTTCACTTCGCGGCTGGCAAGGTCATCCGCAATTTCATGGGCATCTTTGACGGAACGGGCCAGGCGGTCCAGCTTGGTAATCACGAAGGTGTCCCCGGTCCGGCATGCGGCCAGGGCTTCGCGGAGTCCGGCGCGGTTCTTGTTGGTGCCGGTAAAGCCGTGGTCAACATAAATGCGGTCCGGTTCGACGCCAAGGGCAGCCAGGGCATCACGCTGGGCGGTGAGGCCTTGCGACTCGGTGGAGACACGGGCGTAGCCAATCAGTATTTTGGACACGCAGATTGGTGCGTCATATAACGCGGCCGGTCATCTCACCGAACGGGTGTTATGGGACTGTGGCGGGCCGGACTTCACAAGTACGCAGGTCAGCAGCATGTGTGACCAGTCAAGGACCGGCTTGCGGGACACTCCGAAATGCCTATCCGGACGGACCCCTTGCGGGTACTTCTTGCGAGGATGGGATGCGGGAGATCGACCACCCTCATGAAAGACCAAGGCTATTTTCCAAAAAGCGAGCTCTTGTGTAACGCCCAGGGCAACGGCTAAATTGATGTCGTCGGTGATTATTGATAGCGGTCGTCACGACACATAGGGCAGGGGGACCCCATGAAGATCCGTAAGTTTTGTACGTCGAGTGCTGCCATCCTGATGGCAGTAGTTTTCGGGATGTCAGGACAGGCAGCGTCCGCCTCATCGCTCACGTCGGAAACAACGGTAGGCGTCACCACCGTTGCCGCGACCCCGGGTCAAGTCACTGCCCTGGTGGCGGCGGCAGAATACAGGCCGTATACGTCGGCGAATTTTCGGTACAACCTGATCCAGCGAACCGGTTATGACCCCGGGTCGCGGTGCCAGACGCACCACGCCATGCCCCAGATCTACAACGAATACTTCGGCGCTAAGGGCATTCTGATCCACGACCCGAGTTTCGGTCTGTGGTGGGTTTCGTCTGCTGGGGTGGCCAACAACCACTCCGATCTTTCCGCCGCGTACAACCGTGACTGGAAGAGATGGATTGACCAGAACCCGAACGCAACGAAGGCAACCGTCCTTCAGTTCAATGCGGCGATTAAGGCGGTTTACGCGGGGTTCTACCGTTGCTGAAAGGTGAGCGTATGTCCGAGTGGTTTCGCATAGAGGCCAGATCAAAACGCAACTATGTGTGGCTCGGCGTCTGCGGACAAGGTAAGCCGAAGATCACCGGAGATCCCTGGTACATGCCCGACGGTGTCACCAGTGTCTACCCGTTCATCGAGGACTGGCGTCCTGAAGAGCTTCCCTTCCCGGTATGGCTTGCTCCCTACAACGGAGGCAAGAAGTACGGGGACATGCTGTGGACCGGTGGGATGGCATTGAAGATTGCCTCCACTCGTTTCGTCGAGGCACTTCGCGCCGCTGAGGTCACCGGTTACCGAACCTTCGACGTCGAGGTTCGTGACCACGCCGGCTCGCCTGTGGAGGGATATATCGGCTTCGCGACTGACCCGTTCCCGGGGTCTGACATTCAGAATCTCTACGGCCAGCCATATCAGAACTCTGCTTTCATCGCCACTCAGCGTGTCGTCAGGGCATTGCACGATCACGGGGTTGACCAGCTGGAGATCAGCCCCTACACCCCCGACTGACGTCGAAGCCCTCGCGCAGGGAACGAATCGCGCGACCGCAATCTGGTGTCGGACCACGCACCAGTCTCAGGCGCCGCGGCCACAAGAGTACGAGACTATCGAATCCATTAGAGACTTGTGTCGATTAGCGTGAAATTAGCGATGTTGGATCTTGAAAGATTTGCTGTGACAACGAGTAGTTTTCGGGTCAATTAGTCGGTTCGAAACAATTCTGGCGAAGGTTGTCCTGCTGGAGGTTCCCCATAGGAACTGCTAAAGGAAGTGCAGCCACCTTCGGAATAATGACAGGTCAAGAAGATCGCGCCTTGGGGTTAGACGCCCATACCGAATCCGTCGTCCCGCAACGTTTCTCGTAGGTGAAGGCTGGTCTCGGGCCAGATCTGGATCAGGAAGTGCTCGGGTGAGGTGAGCGTGTATTCGGCGTAGTCCTCGCCGCGGCCCCGGACGCTGGCCCGGACCCGGTGCGGTCCGGTTTTTTTGGGTTCCAGGAACCATGGGCTCCCATCAGCCCGTCTGGTGAAGCCCCCAGTGGGTGCCCAAATGTAGAGAGGAGTGTCAATGGTGATGCTTACCGATTCCTGTACCTCCCACGAGTCGTCTGCTAGAGGAGGTACGTCCTCTAGGGAGATCGTCAGATGAACAATTCCATCGGTGCAGCCTGTGAACAAGATGAGGGCGGTGGATTCATCGACAACACCCAGCACTGGGCCAATGTCCCGACCGTCGTAGATCGGGGTGGTGTTAAGTGGGGCCAGGAAGACCTGGTGGTAGGAAGCCTCCGCCTCTAGATGTTCGGGACTCCCGGTTTGGCGCATCATGATAATGCCCTCCCCTCCGTCGATCCCCTCATGGCACGAACCTACTTGAAATATGACAATCCATCCACCAAACGGGACCGACAAAAGTGAATTTGGGGGTGGACCACAAGATGCCGTCTGTCCGCTCAAGGTTCCCGCTACGGACGGCACCATTGATCGCGCTGACGTCGTTGTTTTTGTGAGATCCGACCGGCTGGTTCCGGGCCGGCTTATGGAACGCTTTGGCAGGCTCAATAGGGAACACCCTTTAAGGACATTTCCGGATGCTCTTAGCATCTATGCCAATTTTGCCGTGAAGCAATACCTAGAGACGCTGGTTCCACGGCTGTATCGTACATTCATGGAACAATCGCCATTTTTGGTGACCTCAGGGCAGGTGAAAGGTAGTCAATCATGACTAAGAAATCATCTCCGCCGCGCGACAATTGGTTCTCAGCTTGGTGTGGTCTGGTTGTTGGCGTATGCATTATCCTTCCAGCCCTATTTCGGTCGGAAGAAGAAGGCTGGACAGGACCAAACATATTCTTCATGGGGGCAGGCGTGGTGCTCACCATTGTCTGGGCCGCCAAGCTAGTTTCGCTTGGGAGGGCCAACAGCAGAAGGCCTCATCAAGAACAAGACGATCGTTCTGGCAGCGAATAATTGCCACGAACAGGGTTATCTGGTCATTGCCATCACCCCATCCACAGCTCCGCGCAGTGCTAAAACAATAGTTTCTGCGAGACAGGCATGTTCCGCAAACCGTTCGGCTTGCGGGCGGCGAGGCCGCTATTCTGCGGCAATAGAGCGCCGCCACTCTTCTTCTATAGCCACAGGTGTGGGCGGGAAAATTCGGCTGTGTCAGCCGACGGTGATGAGTGTCGACCAGGCAACATCGATCACGCAGAGACCATCGTCGGTTTCGCGGTAAAAGACGTCTCCGGGATGCTTGTCACCGGGAGTCGCCCCCTCGGGCAGACCCTCCAGATTGATGTTCCACTGCGGTTCGAGTGGTACTTGCTCATCCCAGTAGTCGGCAACGAACCGTTCCGGCTCGCCTGCGGAGCGGCCTTCCCAATCTTTTGCCGTACCGAGGTCGGCTTCAGCGTCTTCGCAGATGAGAGCAGATGTTCCGCCAGGAGCGAGGTCTTTGATGAGGTTCTCGGTAGTTCGGATAACTTGAGCACCGTCGTTCCCCCAAATTAGCGAGTCTACGGAGCACCCGCTCAAGGCTACTGCGCACACAGTTGCGAATCCGGCAAGAGCGAGAGCGCGATGATTCTTCATGCCTTGAGACTACAAGATGGCACGTAGGCGCCTCACTTCAAGCGGAAATTCCTAGAGCCCGCGTGATTCTTTATATGTGCCCGCTCCGCGTTCCCCATCTGGAGGTTGGTTAGTCATTTCTACGACCGAAAGGCCCATTTACATTCGAGCAACTACTTGTCGCTGGTTCCACGCATTCGCGCTGGAATATGTTTTGGGAAGTCTTGTTCCCCTATGCCTCCGGTCTCGTAGAACGGATCCAAGAACGAACGAGCCTCTTCAAACAGAACTTCCCTGGACATCCGTGAAGCACTGTCTGGATCGTTTGGCACCGCCTCTCCACCACTACGCGCGATCGTGAACCCGTAGGCTCTGTCCGCTGGCCCATTGAGCCAGGAAAAGTCGTAGCCGAGCCTCCCGTCAGGCTGATACCTCTCGCTGATACGGAACAGCTCGTGATCAACGAGGATTTCGAAATCGTCCATACGACGAGCCTAAACCGATTCTCAGGACTCACCCATCACTCACTCCCGTTGGCGGTACTCAGTGCCAGAGGCTGTGGGACTGCCATCGTCACGGCACACCAGCCACTTCCCGTTCAGGGTTCGGCTAGTGGGACACTCTTTTACGACTGCGTGTCGGCTCGTCCTGCTGAATCCGAGGACTGGGTCACGTGAAGTAGCTATAGGCCCTTGAAAAGGGCTGCGTCACTCGAGTTCTGCGCCTCGCTTTGGTTCGTCTTCGCCGGTCGCGTCTGGCCCGGCGGCCCCTTGGAAAGGGAACGCCCCGGACCCAAGTAAGCCGCGGCAGACCCGGCTTACTTGGGCCAAGACTGATCTATTGGTTTGTCTAACTCAGCCATCAGCAAATCGAGATTGGCAGCTAGACGTGTCCTGTTCCCAGGCGAAAGCCGTCTGAACTGACAATCGAGGATTGCCCTTGCGCCCATGGCAGAAGTCCCGACCAGAGACGCCAAACCCACTTCAAGAGATTCCTCATCGTGGGAAGCAATAAAATTTGTCACCTCGTCTATGCGGTTGATGGCACCGAGTATTGCGCGGTGCTGTTCAATGCTGTCTTCTATCTGTCGTCGATAGCCGGGATCAAGCATTCCTTAGCGCCTCCATCCATGAACTTATCTGCGGATTCTAGCTCGGTTGACCATCCCGGGTGCCGGTGTCCCTTAATCGCGCCGCAACAATTTCACGCCCGTGCCCCGCAGACCCTTCCTTTGACGGACGGCCTCAGCATCTGGAACCTTGACCCTCTAGAGCAGGGGGGCACGCCATAGGGCTAACAATGCTCGTCCACGTCGTTCCCAATCATCCTGCTCGGCAGCTTCCTCATCCCAGAAGTGGCCGTCGTGATGACGAACATGCAGGAGGTAAATCAGGCTCACGATGCCTAAAAGGAGCCCGGCGAGGAACGCGTAGTCGCCGATACTCCACTCCCTAAGGGTGGCGAAGCGCAACACCACAATGGCCAGCTGCAATACAGTCCATGCGGTCCACACAACCAGCAGGACGCGGAAACTGCCGCGCGTCATCCTGAATTGAAGTCTTTTAGAACGCCGAACCTGACTCATGGGTTGAAGGCTTGAGGTTATCCGCAAATCGTGGACGGTTGGTCAGGCGGCTTTTGCCGTCTGAAGTTGGTCGAGCTTGACCTGGTTTTCGTAGGCGACCGGGCTGA
>NZ_JBHUYE010000019.1:0-55523 GCF_042668835.1 Specibacter sp. NPDC057265 | reverse complement strand
CCTCCGGCCTGCAGAACTTCCTGCAGGCCGGAGGGCCCCTTGGCTTTTGTCCCGCTCAGCCTTCCGCGATGACGGCGACGGACCCGGCCGGAATGGTTCCCTCAAAGGCTTTGCCGCTGATGAGTTCGTGTCCCTTGGCCTGGACGTTGGCCTCGCTGTCAGCGTGGTTGATGGCGAACAGGTAGCTGGCCCCGTCGGCGCCCTGGCGACGTGTCAGCTCCACCCCGGAATCCGCCTGCACCGGTGCCGCAACGGCCGACTCGGCCAGCAGGGAGTCCAGGAGCCCCTCCAGTCCGGCAGGATCCGGGAAGGTGGCCAGGTACCAGGCGGAGCCTTTGCCCGTGGCGTGCCTGGTGATGGCGGGCACCCCCGTGAGCGGATACCCGGTGAAGGAAGCCACTGCTTCGGCGCCGGCCAGGTGGACATGCTCGCTCCAAATCCGGCCCGTGGAACCGTTGTCCAGTTCCACGGTTTCATGCTCGGGCAGCGGGTGGAATTCCTCCGTGGAGATGCCCAGCAGTTCGCGGAAGGCGCCGGGGTAGCCGCCCAGCCGCACGGCGTCGTTCTCATCAACAATGCCGCTGAAGTAGCTGATCAACACGGTTGCCCCGCAGGTGGCGGCGGCGGCAATGTTGGCGGCGGCGTCGTCGTTCACGCAATACAGGGTGCAGACCAGCACCAGGTCATAGCCATCCAGGTTCGCCGAGGGGTGGACGAAATCGGCGGTGATGCCGCGCAGGAACAACGCCCGGTGGAAGGCCCGCAGCAGCTCAAGGTACTTCACATCCGTGCTCGGGTGGGAGTCCAATTCGCTGGCCCACCAGGCCTCGTAGTCAAAGACGATGGCGGTGCGGGACTCAACCCGCGAACCCTGCACAGGGGACAACGCACCCAGTGCGGCGCCCAAGTCCACCACTTCGTTCCAGATGCGGGTGTTCGTCCCGCCGTGCGGCACCATGGCCGAGTGGAACTTCTCCGAACCTGCCTTGCTCTGGCGCCATTGGAAAAACATGATGGCGTCGGCACCGCGGGCCACATGGGCCAGCGAGTTGCGCTGCATTTCCCCCGGCGCTTTGGTCATGTTCCGCGGCTGCCAGTTCACGGCGGAGGTGGAGTGCTCCATGAGCATCCACGGTTTGCCGCCGGCAACGCCGCGCGTCAAGTCCGCGCTGAAGGCCAGTTCAATGTGCCGTTCGGTGTCGGACGCCACCAGGTAGTGGTCGTTGGCGACCACATCCACATGCCGGGCCCAGTCAAAGTAGTCCAGGGACTTGGTGGCGCTGCTGACCATGAAGTTCGTGGTGGCGGGAATCTCCGGGGTGACCTCGCGGATGACCTCCACCAGCATGTCGTAAAAATCAATCAGGGCCCAGGAGTTGAAGCGGGCAAAGTCCAGCTGCTGGGTGGGGTTCAGCGTGGTCGGGGCGGGCCCGGGTGTGCGGATTTCTGCAAAGTTGCCGTAACGCTGGGACCAGAACGCCGTGCCCCACGCCTCGTTGAGGGCCGCAATGCTGCCGTATCGCCGCTCCAACCAGGCGCGGAACGCTGCGGTGTCCTCCGGGCCGTGGAACTCGCCTACATGGCAGCCCAGTTCGTTGTCCACATGCCACAGCACCAGCGCCGGGTGGTCCTTGTACCGTTCGGCCAGGACCCGGGTCATCGTGGCGGCGTACCGGCGGAAGATGGCTGACGACGGCGAGTAGTGGCGCCGCGATCCCGGCCCCAGCACGGTTCCGTCGGCTGCGACCGGCAAAATTTCCGGGTGCTTGTGCACCAGCCACGCCGGTGGTGCCGCCGTGGCAGTGGCGAGGGCCACCTTGATGCCGGCTGCGGCGAGGTTGTCCATGACGTCATCCAGCCAGGCGAAGTCATACTGCCCCTCGGCGGGCTCAAGCCAGGCCCAGGAAAAGATGCCGACGCTGAGGGCATTGACTCCGGCTTGCCGCATGAGCTCGATGTCCTCGAGGCGGACCTCCACGGGCCACTGTTCCGGATTGTAGTCCCCGCCGTAGGCCAGGGCCGGCAGTGCCTCCCACAATGAGGCGGTGCGCAGCTTTTTAGCCGCCGTATCCGTGTCCAGCGGCGGGCTGGTGTTGGTGGCACGAGGTCTGGATGTCTCAGGGATCGGGGACGTCATGGAGCTCCTTTAGTTGCGGCGCTGTTCAGGCGCCCGGGGGGAATGTAGGAATGTTCGGTCCAGCGGGTGCCCGGCGACGGCCGTCACCGGGTGCCGGTCCAATTCTTGATCTGCTCATCCGAGGCGGGGCCGTCGGCAATGGTGATGGTGATGGTGCGGCTCAGTGTTTCTCCTGGAGCCAGTACCACGGCGGCATCCCAGGCCAGCGCCGAGCCCACTGCCGGGTAGTCGCCTGCGCGGACAAACCATGGATCGGCAGCTTCTGCAGGAGCGGTGAACACGAGGGTGGCGGGTTTTCCGGAAAAGTCCCCGGAGAATGCCAGCCAGGGGGAGCGGCTTCCGTGGACGGCTGCTTCGCCGCTGGCCTGGGATGTGCGGATGTGGGTGTTCGACACGGCGGGAAGGCGCCAGAAGAAGCCGCCGTAGCCGCTGCCGGCGTGGCCGTTGGAACCGGGGCTGCCGAGGCTGGCGGGCACGCTGCCGGCAGGGGTCAAGGTGAACCGCAGCGTCAGGGTCCAAGCACCGCCGTCCGCGGCGGCAGCTGACCACCAGCGGCGTTCGTGCAGAATCCTGGTTCCATCGGGGCCAAACCACGTCAGCTCCCGGGTGCCCGGTGCGGCGTCTCCGTTCGAGGCAATGCGTCCGTGGTCAGCGCGCCAGGCGTAGGCCTCGTCCCCGCGCGCATAGGTCTGGCCGCCCCAAAAGTTCACACCATTGACGTCCTGGAGGGCCACTCCGGTCCCCAGGTGCCAAGGATGGTCCAGGGGCAGGGCCTCCGTGACAGCCACTCCGCCCAGGGTCGCGACGGGGTGCAGATAAGGGCGTGGGGAAAATTGGGCAGCCACTTTTTCCCCGCTGATTTCATGCGCCACCTGCGCACCGTTTACCGTCAGGTGGCCAATGGCGGGATTCGGCCTGGCCCAGGGTGCGCCCAGTTCGCTGAAGGTGGCCCCGGCCGCCGTCGCACGTTCAATCCACAAGCCGATGTCCCGGATGACGGGGTGGGCGCAGGGCCCCTCCCCAATCCACTGCAGGTGTTCGGCGGCAATGGGCAAGGGGTCCTCGGCGGTGCGTACCGCTTCCAGCACGCGCATGAAGGCCCCGCTGTTCTCAAGCGAACTGAGCAGGGGGGTGCCATTGCTGCGGTGTGCCAGCAGGTTTTCCAGCAGGTCGGTGCGGGCGAAGGTTTCCCTGGTGGTGCCACCGGCAGTTGTGATTTCCAAAATGTCCTGGGTGTAGTGGAATTTTGCCTGGCCCCTGGTGCCGTGGATTGTCACGAAGGGATCGGATTCCACCTGCGCGCACACCGTCAGTGCGCTGACGACGCGCGGGCCCTCCGTGGGCGTGATGCGCACGGTTGACGTGTCATCACCTTCAATGTCATGGGCGCGGTACAGGTCCGTTTCCACTGTTTCAATGGCGTCGGCGGATCGGATTCCGGCAATGTGCAGGGCCGTGGCCACCGCATGGGCCAGGGGGTTGGTGGTCACCCCGTCCACCACGTCGACGCCGTTGATGGTGCGTTTGCCGGCCCAGCGGGAACGCTGGTAATAAGCCTTGTCGCGCACCCAGGTGCCCGTCGCGGAGATGCTTTGAACGCTTCCGACCGCCCCCGATCCGATGGCCCGGGCCAGGGCCGGCAGCGCCAGCGAGCCCAGGGACTGGAACCCGATCTGCACCGATTTTCCCGCGTGGGCCGCGGCAGCGCGCAATTGCTGAAATTGTTCCATCGAGGCAGCTGTTGGTTTTTCCAGATACACATCGGCGCCGGCAGCCAATGCCAGCAGGCCCAGGGCGGCGTGGGTCTGGATGGGGGTTGCAATGATGATGACATCGGGGGCCGTCCCGGCGTCCAGCAGTTCGGCCAGGTCATGGAAGACCCGGACGCCTTGGGCCAGGCGGCCCTGTGCCGGCGGGTTCGGGTCGGCCACGGCCACCAATGTCAATGCTCCGGCTGCCTCCAGGCGGTCCAAATTCACCAGATGGTGGGCCCCAAAGCCGTGCACGCCCACCAGTGCGACGCGGGGCGGCGCTGCCGCTGCGCCGGCAGGGTCCTGGCCGCTGACTTCGTGTTCGCTGGTGCTCATGCGTGGAATCCTTTTTTGTGCGGGGTCCAGGCCTGCACTTCAGGACTGGAGGTGAAGCAATGTCTTGGGGCTGGCCGGCTCGTTGTCCGCGGGGTGGGAAAGGCGGTGGGCTGGGCTGCACATCCTGACTGAAACGTATCAAAAACGCCCGGCGCTGGTCAATGCCGGTCCAGTCGCCAGGCGTGTTTGAAGTGTTGCGAAAGACGTGGAGTGGATACGATGGATCGATTCAATACGAATGCTGTCCCCGTCCCGGAAAGTGCCGGGCCACCCCTTCGATCCTTGCCGGAAAGGCACCTTTGTGAAAATTCTGTTGGCCGGCGACTCCACTGTCGCCCATTGCCCCAGCTATGAGTATCCAATGAGCGGCTGGGGGGCGGAACTTGCTCCCCTGGTGTACCAGTGGGGTGCCGTCCACAACCTGGCCAAGGGCGGGGCCAGCACCGGGTCCTTCCGTGATGAGGGCCTGTGGGGGCAGCTTTTGGAGCTTGCCGGCCCAGGGGATGTGGTGCTGCTCCAATTTGGCCATAATGACCAAAAACTTCCCCACCTTGCCGCAGGAACGGGCTACACGGCCAATCTTGAACGCATGCTCGAGGAGGTTCACGCGGTGGGGGCCCAGGCGGTGCTGTGCACTTCCGTTGAACGGCGCAACTTCATAGCCGGCGCGCAGACGCCGACCCTGGCCGACTATGCACAAGCCGTCCGTGGGCTGTCAGCGCGCAGGGGGGTGCCGCTGATAGATCTGAATCTGTGGACCACGGAACTTTACCGCAACGCCGGCGAGGCGGGCTCCATTGCCTACTTCACCCACCTGGGCGCGGGTGAACATGCCCACTGGCCCGAGGGGCTGGCCGACAATACCCATTTCAGCCGGACGGGTGCAGCCGCCGTGGCGGGCAAGGTGGCCGAAGCGCTGCAGGGCCTGCGCAGTCAGCCTGCGCAGCTCGGCTAGGCCCCGGTTCTCCCGGTTGGCCTCCGGCCACCAACACCCACGGCCCGTACCCCAATGCTTGGTTTTGGGGTACGGGCCGTGGGCCACCGTTTTTGCGGTGCCGGCGAAGGGTGCGCAACGCCGTGTGCTGTGCCGCTATTTTCCGAAGCTGTGGCTCCAGCGCGCCTGGGCATTGGGGGCAATGCCGACATAGGGCTTTGGCACCGCGGCCACGGTCACCGAGGCGGCTTTGATCTTATTGGCACCCTTTTCCGCCTTGACGCCGTCAAGGTAGTAGTCAAAGGCGGAATCGTTGGGCACTATGACAATGCCGTGCGGCGACTTTCCGGCGTCGACGAACTTTGGAGCCTTCGGCGTGGCCGGCTTGGTCAGGACCGGCACCTTGCTGAAGTCCATGCCGCTGGCGAGGTGGTAGCTGGTGTAGGCGGGCTGGTTGTACGCGGTGTTCTGGCGTGCCACCTCCGCCCGGTATTGGAGGTCATGCATGGGCGTGGGCAGTTTGTGGGTGGTGATGTCGGTGCCGGTATAGATGCGCAGCGCAGATGAATCCGCCGTGCGCAACAGCAGCTCCTCGCGCCAGTCGCCGAGGACATCCGCCACCAGCGCCGCCGTGCCCTTGGTGGTGTTGTTGGTGCGTGTGCCCGCAGCAGTCAGGACCCGGCCCTGCTCCCAGTCCTCGATGCCCGGCGTGGCGTCGCCGCTGCCGCTCAGGAGCTGTGTGGTGAGGTTCGGCGACCACCGGATGGACTGGTTTGTCCCGGGGGTTGCCGGGGACAGGACGCTCCCGCTGGCGCTCAACAGTCCGCTGGCTTCAGTCCCGCCGGGCATGCTGGACCAGACTTCCATGCCGGGCACGTCGCTGCGCACGTCACCGATCATGCCGCGGCCGGTGTCCTTGCCGGAATAGGCGCCAAAAATCACCTCGCCGGTGGCCGCGTCGCGCAGTGCCGAACCGTAAGGTGCGTATGTTCCACCTTCGTGGACAGTGAAGATTTCCAGTCCGGGGCGGCCGGGATCGATGTCCGCCACGTGCATGGCATCGCCATGGCCCAGCCGGGCCGGCGTGCCGGGGTCCGCGCTTTGCGCCGGCAGCTCGTCGACGGAGCTGTAGAGCACTGAACCGTCGTCGTCGATGGTGGCCGAACCGTAGACAATCTCCTGCTTGCCGTCCCCGTCGACGTCGGCTGCGCTGAGCGAGTGGAAGCCCTGCGTGGTGAGCTTGCCGTACACCGGGTCCGTGCCGTCGCGGCCATGCGGGGAATCATTGAAGGGATTGCTCATGGGCGCGTGCCCGCTGTCAATGAGCCAGCGCTGTTTGAGTGTCTTGCCGTTCCAGTCGTAGCTGGCCATGGTGGTGCGGGTGTAGTAGCCGCGGGCAAACACGGCGGAGGGGCGTTCGCCGTCGAGGTAGGCGACGCCGGCCAGGAAGCGGTCCACGCGGTTGCCGGGCTCGATCCGTGACATGGCGTAGTCTCCCCACATCAAGCCGTCGTCGCCGCGTCCGGGCTCGTACGGCACCGTCTGCAGTTCCTTGCCCGTGGCGCTGTCAAACACGCTCAGGTACTCCGGCCCGTCCAGGATGAAGCCCGTAAAGCTGCGCAGCAGGTTTCGGCTGCTGCGGGCGGGTGCGTAGACGTCCATGAAATGGTCCACGAGTTCAACTGCGCTTTCACGCGAGAGCGGGTAGCTGTGGGTCACGGGCAGGCCGAAGGCCTGCTCCAGCGTGGCCGGCCAGTTGCCGGCCAGCACTTCGGGGTGTTCGCTCCAGCCCTGGAACATGCCAAGCAGGTGCTCGTAATAGCCGGCGGCGTCGAGCCGGTAGTCGTCATTGTTGGTCCGGCCCGCCTTGACGTCGGCCCGGGGCAGCGTCACAAAGGCCTGCTTCTTAATGGACCCGTCCGTGCCGTAACTGATGGACTTCGTGCCGGGCGCGGTCTTGAGAATGGTTTCGGAGCGCCCGTCACCGTCAAAGTCGTAGACCATGAACTGCGTGTAGTGTGCACCTGCCCGGATGTTCACCCCCAGATCGATCCGGTTCAGCAGGGTGCCATCGAGCTTGTACGTGTCCAAAAAGACCGTGCCCGTGTAGCCCGGCTGGGAGACGTCCTTGGCATTGGAGGGGTCCCATTTGACCATGTATTCATAGCTGCCGTCACCGTCCACATCGCCGACGGAAACATCATTGACCGAGTAGGAGAAAGCCTCCCCGGCCGGTGTCACGCCGTCGGCCGGCTTTTGCAGGGGAACGTCATGGAAACCCTTCTCCCACGCCGTGACGGCCCCACTGTGGGCCAGTTCGACGCCGTTGACGATCGGTGCCACCTCGTAGCGGGATTTGGCCAGTCCCTGGGGATCGGCAAAGTTGGTGCTGTCCGCCACCGTGGCCAATTTGACCCCGTCGCGGTACACGGCGAATTCGGGCCCAGCCATGCCCGTGGCGGTGGCGCCGGTGGCTTCGGAACCGAGCAGACGCCAACTCAGGAACACCCCCTCGGCGGTGGAAACCGCCACCAGCCCCCGGTCGAGGGCCTCAAGTTGGGCCGTGCCGGCCCGGGCTGCCGCCGCCGGGGCGGCCGTGGCGGGGGCGGCAACGCCAAAGGCCAGGGCCGCCGACGCCGTCACCGCCAGGGCCATCTGGAGGGGATGCTTTCTTAGATTCATCGTCGAATCCATATCCGGGCAGTGTGCCCATCGTAGGGATAACGCTTTCCATGCTGGGCCGAGCGTAGCCAGGGCCGAGACGGGGGGTCAAGGCTTCATACGATTATTGATACGTTTCACTAGTTTTTCGGGCACTCTGCTGAAATGGCTGTCCAAATGGACTAAAGTGCCGCCACGCTATGGTTTCGTGCTGGCCCGGACCACCAATTCAGGCTTAAACACCACTGAGCGGGGCTTGGCCTCCAAGTCGTCGACCTGCTCCATGAGCAGTTCAATGGCTGTGCGTCCAATCAACATGGTGGGCTGCTTGATCGATGTCAGGGGCACCACGGCCGAGGCGGCAAAGTCAATGTCATCGTAGCCAACCAGCGCCACATCTTCTGGAATTCTCAGTTGGCCCAGCATGGTCATGGACTGCATGACGCCCAGGGCGAGCAGGTCGTTGGCGCAAAACATGCCGTCAGGCAGCAGTCCTTCCCCGCGGCGAACCAGGGAGTCGCCAACGCCGCGGCCGGCCAGCACCGTCAGGTCGCTGGCCTGGATGACTTCCAGGGTTGCTTCGGGGACTTCCGCAACGGCACGCCTGGCCCCGGCGAGGCGGTGGGTGATCTGATGGAACTGCTGGGGGCCGGCGACGAAGGCGATTCTGCGCCGGCCAATGTCCAGCAGGTGCCGGGTGGCCAAGTATCCACCCGAGACATCGTCCACCGAGACGGAGCTGAAGGTGCCCTCCAGGGCGGGGTTGTCCACGAGCACCACCTTCGTGCCGCGGTCGGCCAGCGACTTGAGCCGGGTGGCAATGTCCTCCACGGGGGAAATGAGCAAACCTTGGACGCGCTGCTCCTCAAACAAGTCAATGTAGTGCATTTCCCGCCGGGAATCATGGCCGCTGTTTCCCAGGACCACGGCGTTTCCGGTTTCCGCCGCGGCATCTTCGGCGGCACGTGAAACCGAGGAGAAAAAGGGGTTGCCAATATCCAGCACAATGAGGCCAATTGTGCGGGACTGGCCGGCACGAAGCTGGCGGGCAACGTCATTGCGGACGAACCCCAGCTCGGAAATGGAATCCATGACGCGGCTGCGGGTCTTTGGTGCCACCCGGTCGGGGTAATTCAGGACGTTGGAGACCGTCCCCACGGCCACGCCCGCATGGTTCGCGACGTCCTTGATGCTTGCTGCCCGCATGAATCCCTCCGTCCCGGTGCGCTCCCAATAAGTTCCCTGCGGACCGTGGTTGACATTGTTTCGCTTGCAAGTGTACTTTGAATCGTAATAATGAATCGTTTCAAGAGCTAGAGGTTGTCATGCGTGTTTGTTTTCGCTCCACAGTGGATCCCGAGCACCTGCCCGCCTACAGGCTGGCCCACGCCCAGGTATGGCCGGAAATGCTGCGGGCCCTCAAAAGCGCCGGATGGAATGACTACACCCTGCACCTGGGCAATGACGGGCTGCTGATTGGCATTGTCCAGTGCGATGACCTCGACGCGGCGAGGGCGCGCATGGCGCTGACGGAGGTCAATGCCCGCTGGCAGGCGGAAATGTCCAAGCACTTCCCGGCCTCCGAGGGCACCCCGGATCAGGGATTCATTGTGATGGAAGAAGTTTTCAACCTGGAAGAGCAGCTGGCCGCTGCCGGTGATCAAGACAAAGGAACAATGTAATGACGGATTTGGCAGCGGCCCTTGGCCGCTTGGACGACTTGGCCATTGAGGTCCCCTCCTGGGCCTATGGCAATTCGGGCACCCGCTTTAAGGTCTTCGGCACGCCGGGAACACCGCGGACCGTGCAGGAGAAGATCGCCGATGCCGCCCAGGTGCACAAGCTGACAGGATTGGCGCCCTTGGTGTCACTGCACATCCCGTGGGACAAGGTCGAGGATTACGACGCGCTCAATGCCTACGCCAAGGACCTGGGAGTGGGCCTGGGCACCATCAACTCCAACACCTTCCAGGATGACGTTTACAAGTTCGGCTCATTGACCCATGTGGATGCGGCAGTGCGCCGTCAGGCGATCGACCACCACTTTGAATGCATCGACGTCATGGACGCCACGGGCTCGCGTGATTTGAAGATCTGGCTCGCCGACGGCACCAACTACCCGGGCCAGGGCGACATGCGGGGACGTCAGGACCGTTTGGCCGAATCCCTGCAGGAAATTTACGCCCGCCTGGGACAGAACCAGCGCATGGTGCTTGAGTACAAGTTCTTTGAACCGGCGTTCTACCACATGGACGTCCCGGACTGGGGGACCTCCTACGCCCAGACGCTGGCCCTGGGTGAGAGGGCCTTGGTCTGCCTCGATACCGGCCACCACGCACCGGGCACCAACATTGAGTTCATCGTGGCGCAGCTGCTGCGCCTGGGCAAGCTGGGGTCCTTTGATTTCAACTCGCGCTTCTACGCCGACGACGACTTGATTGTGGGAGCAGCCGATCCCTACCAGCTGTTCCGCATCATGTACGAGGTCATCCGCGGTGACGGCCTGGGCGCCGACTCCGGCGTGGCCCTCATGCTGGACCAGTGCCATAACCTGGAAGAGAAGATTCCCGGCCAGATCCGCTCCGTGTTGAACGTGCAGGAAATGACTGCCCGGGCGCTGCTGGTGGACCGGGTGGCCCTGACCGAAGCGCAGAACGCCGGCGACGTCCTCGGCGCGAACGACATCTTCTCCCACGCCTTCTACACCGACGTGCGCCCGGCCCTGGCCGACTGGCGCGAATCCCGCGGCCTGCCCGCGGACCCGCTGGCCGCCTTTTCCGCCAGCGGCTACCAAAAACAAATCAATGACGAGCGCGTGGGCGGAACCCAGGCCGGATGGGGCGCATAGACATGGGCGGAACTACAAGCACGAGCAATGCTGTGGCGGATCTAATCACCCGCTCCAACCGTTTGGGTGCGGACAAGCGCAACACCAACTACGCCGGCGGCAACACCTCCGCCAAGGGCACCGCCACCGACCCTGTCACGGGCGAAGACGTGGAGCTTCTGTGGGTCAAGGGCTCCGGCGGGGACCTTGGCACCCTGAAGGAATCAGGCCTGGCCGTGCTGCGCCTGGACCGCATGCGCGCCCTGGTCAACACGTACCCGGGCGTTGAACGCGAAGACGAAATGGTTGCCGCCTTCGACTACTGCCTGCACGGGAAGGGCGGTGCTGCGCCGTCAATCGACACGGCCATGCACGGCCTCGTCGATGCAGCCCACGTGGACCACCTGCATCCGGATTCCGGCATCGCCATCGCCACGGCGGCCGACGGCGAGGAATTGACGGCCAAGATTTTCGGCGACAAGGTTGCCTGGGTGCCCTGGCGCCGCCCCGGCTTCCAGCTGGGTCTGGACATTGCCGCGATCAAGGACAACAACCCCGACGCGATCGGCACCATCCTGGGTGGCCACGGCATCACCGCATGGGGCGCCACCAGCGAAGAAGCGGAAGCCAACTCGCTGTGGATCATTGAAACCGCAGAGGCGTTCATCTTGGCCAACGGCCGCAAGGACCCGTTCGGTGCGGCACTGCCCGGCTACGGCGCGCTGGCCGAAGAGGAGCGCTGCGCGAAGGCCGCTGCCCTGGCCCCGACCATCCGCGGGCTCGCCTCCACCGACAAGGCCGCCGTGGGCCACTTCAACGACGACGCCGCCGTGCTGGAATTCCTCGCCGGCGCCGAACACCCGCGCCTGGGCGCACTGGGCACCAGCTGCCCCGACCACTTCCTGCGCACCAAGGTCAAGCCGTTGATCCTGGACCTGCCGGCGGACGCCTCGGTGGAGGACTCCATCGCACGCCTGAAGGAACTCCACGCCGAGTACCGCACGGACTACGCCGCCTACTACGAGCGCAACGCGGTCCCGGGCTCGCCCGCCATGCGCGGCGCCGATCCAGCCATTGTGCTGGTGCCCGGCGTGGGCATGTTCTCCTACGGGGCCACCAAGCAGACAGCACGGGTTGCCGGTGAGTTCTACCTCAACGCCATCAACGTCATGCGTGGTGCCGAAGCGCTCTCCACCTATGCCCCGATTGATGAGGTGGAGAAGTTCCGCATTGAGTACTGGGCTTTGGAGGAGGCCAAGCTGGCCCGTCTGCCCAAGCCGAAATCGCATGCCACCCGGATCGCCCTGGTGACCGGTGCGGCGTCGGGCATTGGCAAAGCCATTGCCACCCGCCTGGCCGCCGAGGGTGCCTGCATTGTCATTGCGGATTTGAACCTGGAGGCCGCCCAGGGCGTTGCCCTGGAACTGGGCGGGCCCGATGTGGCCATTGGCATCCAGGCCGACGTCACCGATGAAGCTGCCGTGGGTGCAGCCGTGGACGCGGCAGTGCTGGCCTTTGGCGGCTTGGATTTGGTGGTCAACAACGCCGGCCTCTCCATTTCGAAGCCGCTGCTGGAAACGTCCGGGAAGGACTGGGACCTGCAGCACAACGTCATGGCCAAGGGATCGTTCCTGGTGTCCAAGGCCGCCGCGAAGGTCCTCATTGAACAGGACATGGGCGGAGACATCATTTACATCTCCTCCAAGAACTCCGTCTTTGCCGGACCCAACAACATTGCCTATTCGGCCACGAAGGCCGACCAGGCGCACCAGGTGCGCCTGCTCGCGGCCGAGTTGGGCGAATACGGCATCCGGGTCAACGGCATCAACCCCGACGGCGTGGTCCGCGGCTCCGGCATCTTCGCCGGCGGTTGGGGTGCCAAGCGCGCCGCCGTGTACGGGGTGGATGAGGAAAAACTGGGTGAATACTATGCCCAGCGGACGCTGCTCAAGCGTGAGGTGCTGCCGGAGAATGTGGCCAATGCCGCAGCGGTGCTGACCAGCGCCGAACTGTCCCACACCACCGGTCTGCACATCCCCGTTGATGCCGGTGTGGCAGCGGCCTTCCTGCGATGAGCGCATTGTTCGCCGCCGTCGACATTGGGGCTTCCTCCGGCCGGGTGATTGTCGGCAGCCTGATGGATGGCGCGGCGGAGCTGCAGGTGGTGCACCGCTTCCCCAATGGCGTCACGGAAGTGGTCACGGAGGCGGGCACCAGCCTGCACTGGGATCTGCCGGAACTCTTCGAGCAGGTTTTGCAGGGCCTCACCGCGGCGGCGGCACACGCCGCCGCGGTGGGCAGCCCCATCCTCAGCATTGGCATTGACACCTGGGCCGTGGACTACGGCCTGGTGGATGCCGCCGGCGCGCTTGAGGGGCTGCCCTTCAGCTACCGGGATGCCCGCGGCGCCGGGCAGGTAAAGCGTGTCCACGGCATGCTGTCCCCCAGGGAGCTGTATGCAGCCACGGGTCTGCAGCACCTGCCGTTCAACACGATCTTCCAATTGGCCGCCGAGCAGGCCGCCGGCCGTGACCTGGCCGGGCGGCAGGCCCTGCTGATGCCCGACCTCATCGCCTTCAAACTCACCGGTGCCCGCCGCGCCGAATCCACCAATGCCTCCACCACGGGTCTGTACGGTGCCGTGGCGGGGGAGTGGGCCAGCGGTTTCATGGCCGCCCTGGGCCTGCCGGACACGCTCTTCCCGCCGCTCATCGAGCCCGGGGAAGCCATTGGCACGCTGCTGCCGGAGATTGCCGCGCGGACCGGACTGCCGGCAACCACCCCGGTGGTGGCCGTGGGCTCCCATGACACCGCCTCGGCCGTGGCGGCGGTTCCCGCAGCCAGCCCCAACTTTGCCTACATTTCCTCCGGCACCTGGTCGTTGGTGGGCGTGGAACTACAAGCCCCGGTCCTGTCCGAGGCCAGCCGGGCGGCGAACTTCACCAATGAGCGCGGCGTGGACGGCACCATCCGTTACCTGCGCAACGTGGGTGGGCTGTGGCTGCTCAGCGAATCAATCCGTTCCTGGCAACAGGAAGCGCACGACGGCGTTGCCCGGGTGTCCGGCGCCAACCGGGCTGTCCCATCCCTGGCTGAACTGCTCGCCGCCGCGGCTGCCGAACCGGCCGGGGGGCCGCTGGTCGATGTGGATTCCGAGGACTTCATTGCCCCCGGAAACATGCCCGAACGCATCCGGGCCGCCGTGCGTGCCGCCGGGGGGACGCTGGAGTCCCCGCCGGCCGCCGTGGTGCGCTGTATTCTGGACAGCCTTGCCGCGTCCTATGCCACCACCGTCGAACAGGCGGCCCGGCTCTCCGGCAAAACCGTGGACGTCATCCACATTGTGGGCGGCGGGTCCCAAAACGGGCTGCTGTGCCAGCTCACCGCCAACGCCACGGGCCTGCCCGTGGTGGCAGGGCCCGTGGAAGCCACGGCGCTGGGCAATGTGCTCATCCAGGCGCGCGCGGCCGGGGCGGCGCCTGAGGCGCTGGCGGAACTGCGGGCAACCGTTGCCGCCAGCCACACCGGGACCAAATACCTTCCCCGGTTGTTGATGCGCAGGTCCTGACGGACGGGGGCCCTGGCGGCGCAGCAGGGCCTCAGGACCCGGCCAGGGTGATGCAGCCCTGGTGCAGGATGCGCACATCGTGCATCTCAAGGCTGCCGTGCCCGGGCCGGATGGCCTCGTCCACGAAAATGGGTGCCTCGGGGTTGAAGGGGAACGCCTGGATGGTCAGTCCGTGGCGCAGGAGTTCCTCGTGGTGCCCGGTGAGGTCAATGTCCCAGGGCAGCCCGTTCCAGTAGTTGTCCGAGAGCAGCCGCCCGTTCAGCAGCGCCCTTGCCGCGTCTCCGGTCCAGGCAATGCGCAGGAGATTTTGCATGCCCGCCCGGAAGTGCCCGGCAGTGAAGGTGAGCTGGAAATGTGCCGCCAGTGCGTAGTCGCCGTCCAGGGGCGCTGCGGCCCGGCCTTGGCTTCCGCCGGTGCGTACCGGTGCCGGTCCGGCCGCGGCCTGCCGGAGCTGGACCGGCAGCACCGTGGCGAGGGGCTCGGCGGGGGCTTGAACGGCAAACATGCTCAAGGGCCCGCGGCGGCCGAGCTTGTGCACGGAGCCCGGGTGTGGACCCGGCAGTGCCGTCACACGCTCCACCGCGGGATAAATGCCAATTTCCTGCCCGGGTGCGGTGATGTCCAGCCGCAGTGTCCCGTCCGAGGCCACCAGTGAGTCCGCCAGGATGATGCGCGTTGCTCCGGCAAACTCCGCTTTCCACAGGCGCAGGGCGCAGGGCCCGTCAACGACCAGAATGCACACGCCGTCCGTGACGGACAGCTCCACGGGATCCGGGCTTTCGGGAACCGCCAGGTGCAACGTTTGGCCGGGGCCGCCGTCGTCCGGATCCAGGACAATTTCAAACCCGGTGGCCACGCCCTCGGTGCGGGAAAACACAAAACACTTCCGCTGCCCCACCGGCAGGCTGGTGAGCAACTGCGCCGTGGTGCTCAGCAGCGTGGCGCCGCCGCCCAGAGGCAGCATGAACGGCCACACGAAATGGGCGCCGGCCGCAATTGTGGTCGGCTGCCGCGGCACGGTGAGCTGACCGCCGTCGGCCAGGGTGAGCTGGAACTGGACACCGCTCTTGGCCGCGAGGCCATCGCTGGCCGGCTGGTGGTTGTTGACGAAGAGGAACCCGGCGTGGCCGTCGCTGCGCACAGCCCAACGGAGTGTGTCGGAGTCGTCCAGGGTTGCCGGGACGGTATCCGGCGCCGTCATGGGCATCCGGGCCAGCTCGCCACCCACCTCGGCAAGGAACAAATGCTGTGCCCGCAGCCGGTGGTAGGACTCCCGCAGCTGGCCGTGTTCGCCCAAGGGAGCCTGGAAGTCGTAGCTGACCACGGGCAGATCGTTGGGATAGCCGGTGGCCTGGGACTCCTGCAGGCTCGAAAGCGCGCCCCGGCCCTGGGAGGCCCCGTGGAACATGTAGTAACCCTGCCAGGTGGAGCCGCTGCCGATTTTGGCCAGGGCCAGTGCGGAGACATCCGCTGCGGGAATGATGGGCCGGCGGTGGTAGGCCGACGGCATGCCACCGCCGAGCTCGCAGGTGGCAAACGGTGCCGGAACGCCGTTTGTTTCCGCCCCGGCCACAGCCATGGGGCGCAGGTCCGCCCCAATGGAATGGTCGTCGCGGATGTGGCTGAAGAAGTAATGCTTCCGGCTGCCGCGCGCCCACCCGGGGTGGGCATCCTCCCAAAACGCCTCCGGGTACCCGCCGTACAGCGGCAGCACCTCACCGTCGGGCAGTTGCGCCCCGCCCCAGGCGGTCGCGGTCCACAAGGGCGCGTCCATGCCCAGCTCCTGGGCCATTTTCTTCAGACTGAGGATGTGATCCGGTTGGTCATACAACTCGTTCTCCAGCTGCACGGCAACAATGGGGCCGCCGTCGCCGTGGAACAGACCCCTGAGCTGGTCGGCAATTTGGGCAAAGAAGGGCCGCACCTGCGCCATATAGCGGGGGTCATTGCTGCGGTGGCGGATGGGCAGTGACTGGAGCCAGTCGGGAAAGCCGCCGTTGCGGGCCTCGCCGTGCGCCCACGGCCCCAGACGCGCCACCACGTCCAAATCCAGCTCCGCGCACAACTGCACAAAGGCGCGGAGGTTGCGGTTCCCGCTCCAGGTGAAGGTGCCCTGTTGTTCCTCGTGATGGTGCCAAAAAACATAGCTCGACACCACTGTGATGCCGCCCTGCTTCATGCGTTCGAGTCCGGTCCGCCACGCCCCGGCATCCTGACGGCTGAAATGGTATTCACCCATGACCGGGAACCAGGGTGCGCCGTCGCGGATGAGGTGCTGGCTGTTGGCGCTGACTCCGCGCGAAGCCATGCGGAGCTGGCCGTTCACGGGAGTTGGGGGCTGGTGGACAGTGGCGTAAAGCATGGAATTCCTTTGCAGCAGGGTGAGTAAGCGTTTTCCGTCATATATCAGGCGGGGCGGGAAAGTCCTTGTGAACACTCCCCAAACATGGTTGTATCGATTCAGATGTGGGCCACCCCACATTATGCCCCAAGGGTCCGCCGCCTGCAGCGGCCGCCTGTCTTCAGGTGCTGGCGGGCAGACAATTGCTGCCCGGATCTTTTGGGTTTTTTGGCAAATAATTTATGAATCGATACAAGTTTTGCCTTGCCAGCCCCTGACCTGACCCGCAGATCCTTCGAATCAAGGAGTGATGCCATGCAAGCCCCGCCCAAACATCGATATCCCGCCAGGGTCAGATCCACCATTGCCGTGACCGCGGCCTGCGGCATGACCCTGCTGGGCCTGCCGGCCGTGGCCACAGCGGACGCGATGACCTGGTCCTTTGACTTTGGCACGCCCTCCAGCCCGGTTGGTTCAGGCTGGACGGCCGTCAACCAGGGATCCCTGTACACGCAGGCCACCGGCTTTGGAATTGTCCCCGTCGACGGGGTGCAGCCTGTTTCCCGGCACCGGACCGTGGCCCCCGCCCACGACGTCAACGACGATTTTGTGCTCGGCACCGCCTGGGGCTTCGCCGTGGACGTGCCCAATGGCAGCTATGACGTGGAGATCCGCTCGGGGGACCAGCTGGCCGGAACGTCCACCACCAAAACCAAAATTTCCCTTGAGGGGGAGGTGGCCGGCACCATTTCGGCCCGCCAGGCGGTCACCACGCAGAAGTGGCAGGCCACCGTCACCGACGGGCAGTTGAGCATTGACGTCACCGGCGAAGGCGCCGGCGGCTACATCAACGCCATCGTCATCACCGCAGCCGACGGGGCCCCTCCCACCACCGAACCCACCGAACCCACCGAACCCACCGAACCCACCGAACCTGAAGCCACTGAACCCGCGGCTCCGCCAACATCGCAGTTGCCGGCACCCACCGCCGTCCGCATGGCCCACGTGAGCGACACCGCCGTCGTACTGCGCTGGAATGAGGTCAAGGACGCCACCGGCTATGTGGTTTCGCGCTCGGACACCGTCGACGGCAGCTACGCCAAGGTGGCCGAAACCGCCGGCGACGTCTTTGCCGCAGACAAGGTGGACACCACCAAAATCCACTATTACAAGGTCCAGGCCAAGGACGCCCAAGGCCTCTCGGCGACTTCCGCCGCCACCGTCTCCTCCCTGCCCGGAACCCCTGCGGCATTTCCCGCGGCGGGAACCCTCACCTTTGACTTTGGCAACGGCGCGGTTGCCGCCAACGCAGTGGGCATTGACGCCGCAACTGCCTACACGGCGCAAAACCGGGCAGGCTTTGTGGACCCTGCCGCCACCACCGCACAGGACAGGGGCGGCAACGACGCCCTCCGCAGTGACTTTGTCACAGTGGGCGACACCGAATTTGTGGCCGACCTGCCCAACGGCGACTACACGGCGGACTTGATTGCCGGCGACGCCACGGGCGCCACCGATATTTCCATCCTGGCCGAGCAAATGGCCAAGGTGCAGCAGACTGCCAAGACCGCGGGAAACTATTTGGAGATGTCCTTCGACATTGCCGTGGTGGACGGCCAGCTTAACCTCGACTTTGGCGGCACGGCCGCGAACATCAACGCCCTGGTCCTGACCCAAAAGTCACCCCTCCAGGCCGGAGCCAAGCCCACGGTATGGATCACCGGTGACTCCACCGTGCAAAGCTACACCTCCGACTATGCGCCGCAGGCCGGCTGGGGGCAGATGCTGGACCGCTACCTCTCCGACGGTGTCACGGTGGAAAATAAGGCCATCGGCGGGCGCAGCTCCAAGAACTTCATCAGCCAGGGCCGCCTCGACGAGGTCCTGCGCGGCATCCGGCCCGGCGACTACCTCTTCGTCCAGTTCGGCCACAATGACAACAGCAAGGGCGTTGATGACAGGTACGCGGCCCCGGCGGACTACGCCGAATATCTGCGCACCTACGTGGACGGCGCGCTCCAGCGCGGGGCAACACCGATCCTGGTGACCCCCGTGTCACGGCGCTCCTTTGACGCCGGGACGGGCAAGTTCAACGTGTCCTTCCCGGAGTACGTGGCCGCCGCCAGTGGACTGGCCGCGGAAACCGGGACCGAACTTGTGGACCTCTCAGCCTCCTCCCGCGCCTACCTGGACAGCGTGGGTCCGGAAGCGGCACTGTCCGTTTTCCTGCACGTTCCCGCCGGCGTCTACCCGTCCCGCCCTTCCGGGACAGCCGACGACACCCACTTCCAGGAGTACGGCGCCATCCAGATGGCCCGCCTGATTGCCGCCGACGTGGCCAAACTCGACATTCCGTTGGCTGCCGAGGTGGTGGAGGCGCAAGCGCCCGCCGCAGTGCCTGCCGCGCCGGCAAATCTGGTGGCGGGCTCCATCTCCAATGCCGGTGCGCAGCTGAGCTGGGCCTCCGTGGACGGAGCCGACATCTACAAGGTGTTCCGCAGGGACACCGACGGCGCCGACTGGGCCCTGGTGACCACCTCAACGCTGCCCCAGACAACCGTGGGCAACCTGGCAGAAGGAGCCTCCTATGATTTCCAGGTGGTGGCCGTCAACGCCAGGGGTGACTCCGCGCCGTCAAAGGCGGTGCGGGTCCAGACCAAGGCACCGCTGTACAAGTTCGATGTGCAGCTGGCCGGCAACCCGCTGATGCCCGGCTACCTTGAAGCCAGTGAAAAGTCGCTGTACAACAAGGAGAAGGGCTGGGGATTCCTCAACGTCGATGGCCTGGGCGGCCGTGACCGGGGCATCGGCTTCGACCCGGCCCCGAACGATCTGGAACGTGATTTCCTGCTGCCAAGCTCGACCCACGAGTTTGCCGTGGACGTCCCCAACGGCAGTTACGCCGTCAAGACCTACAACGGCGACTGGATCGGCACCTCCAAGTCGGAGGTCCGCATTGAGGGTAAGGACTTTGGTGCCTCCAATGCCGGCAAGGGCTCGGTCTCGGCCAAGCTCAGCCAGCCCGTCCAGGTCCTGGACGGGCAGCTGAACCTTGTCATGGGCGGCAGTTCCTCGCGCCTCAACGGCATTGAAATCACGCCGCTGCTGCTGGCGCCCAGCGCGCTCGCCGCCACGGACGTCTCCATTGGTGCCGAACACGCCACCGTTTCGCTGGGCTGGACCGGCACCGATGCGGGCAACTACCGCGTTTACCGCAAATCCAGCACGGCGGAGGCGGCCGAACCCCTGGGGGAGGCAACGGCACCGGAATTCACCGACAGCACAGCCGAAATTGGTTTGGACTACAGCTATTACGTGGTGGCCCTGGACCTCTCCGGCACCGAATCCGTGCCGTCGAACACCATTGAGGTGGCAACAGTTGACACCTCCGTGGCCAAGGCCGCCGTTCCCGGCAAGCCAGTGCTGGGCGCCGTCAACAAGAACGACGTGTCCTTGTCCTGGCCGAAAGCGGACGGCGCCCTGTTCTACCAGGTGTTCCGCGCCGATGCGAAGGCTGACGGCAGCTTCGGCGACTTCAAACTGCTCGGGCGTGCCGGGGAAACCCAGTACACCGACTCCACCGTGCTGACCACCATTGCCTACAAGTATGCGGTGGCCTCGGTCAACGGCGGCGGCGTCTCGGACAGGTCCGAGCCGGTCACCACCGAGGCAGTAACCACCCTGGTCCGCCAGGCGGAACGCCTGGACCGGGCCCCTGTTGCAGTGGCCACCGAGAAGGGCGTTTATGTAGGCTGGCGCATGCTGGGTCTGGATCCCGAAGCCATTGGCTTCAACGTCTACCGCGACGGCGTGAAGGTCAACGATGCGCCGGTCACCTCCAGCACCAATGTGCTGGACGCCGACGGCATCGCCGCCTCAAGTTACCGGATTTCGACGGTGCTCAACGGAGCCGAACTGTGGGCCACTGAGGCCTTCACCGTGTGGGATTCCCAGACACTTGACGTGCCGCTGGACAAGCCCGCCGACGGCTACACGAAGGACGGGCAGCCCTATGGCTACCGCGCCTCCGACGCCTCCATTGGCGATGTGGACGGGGACGGCAGCTACGAGATCATCCTGAAATGGGACCCCACCAATTCCCAGGACAACTCAAAGGCCGGCTACACCGGAAATGTGTACGTTGACGCCTACCGGCTGGACGGCACCAGGCTGTGGCGCATCGACCTGGGCAAGAACATCAGGGCAGGGGCGCACTACACCCAGTTCCAGGTGTACGACCTCAATGGCGACGGCACGGCGGAGGTGACCCTGAAGACCGCCGACGGTACCGTTGACGGCGCCGGAACCGTCATTGGGGACCCCCGTGCCGACCACCGCAATTCCAGCGGCTACGTGCTCACCGGCGCTGAATACCTCACGGTGTTCAACGGCGCCACCGGTGCTGCCATTGACACCATCGACTACACCCCCGAACGCGGGGACGTTGGGGCATGGGGGGACGGCTATGGAAACCGCGTGGACCGTTTTCTGGCCGGCGTGGCACATCTGGACGGCGAGCACCCCAGCGTGGTCTTCAGCCGGGGCTACTACACCCGCACGGTGGTGGCAGCCTATGACTTTGACGGCACCTCACTGAAGGAACGCTGGGTGTTTGACTCCAATGAGGCCGGGGATGAGTACCGCGGCCAGGGCAACCACCAGTTCTCGGTGGCCGACGTCGACGGGGACCAAAAGGATGAAATCATCTTTGGCTCCATGACCTTGGACGATGACGGATCGGTGCTGTACAACACGAAGCTGGGGCACGGCGACGCGCTCCATGTCTCCGACTTTGACCCGTCGCGGCCGGGTTTGGAGGTCTTCGCGACCCATGAGGAAGTGCCTTCAAGCACCGAATATGGTGCAACGTACCGTGACGCCGCCACCGGCGAGGTGCTTTGGGGGATCCCGGCCGTCAAGGACACCGGCCGTGGCGCCATGGCCGACATCGATCCCACCCATCCCGGCGCGGAAGGCTGGGCCATCGGCGGCGACGCCGCCTGGAACTCCCCTGTGGGGCAGTTGAAGGCCGCCAACGGGGAGCTCATCAGCACCAGCATTCCGGCCGCCAACTTCCTCACCTGGTGGGATGGGGACCTCCTGCGGGAGGTCACCGACCACGCCTGGACGGAAGAAAGCCGCACCGGCGTGCCCACCATCTCCAAATGGGACTGGACCACCAACACCAGCAAGGAGATCTACCGGGCCGCCGGGACCCTGTCCAACAATGACACCAAGGGCAACCCGTCGCTGCAGGCCGATTTGTTCGGTGACTGGCGTGAGGAGCTGGTGACCCGGCTGGATGATTCCTCGGCGCTGCGGATTGCCACCACAGTGGATTTGACCGACCACCGCCTGCGCACCCTGCAGTCGGACCCGGTCTACAGGATGGGTGTGGCTTGGCAGAACACCGCCTACAACCAGCCGCCACACACCTCCTACTTCCTGGGGGAGGGCATGGAGACGCCTGCCGCGCCGAGCATCTTCTACACCGGCAGCGCGCCTGCACCGGGGGAGCCCGTGAACCCCGGCGTCGCGCCCGCTCCAGACCCTGTGGATCAGAAGCGGCTCAAGAAGGACACCGAGATTGATCTTGGCCTGGGTGCTGCGAAGTTCCCGCGCGGCTCCTCCGAGGTGAAGTTGTCCAAGCTGACCCCGGGTGAGCAGTTCTACGTCTATCTCAATGAGAACGGGCTTGGATGGCACCAGGTGTCGCAGGATGGCACCATAACGGTGACCACCCCGGAAAGCACCAAACCCGGCAACAACAAACTGGTCTTGCTCACCGCGGCCGGCGGCCTGCATGGCTGGACCGGTTTGAAGGTCACCGGCCCACCAGTGAAGTAATCCGTACCGGTACGACGGCGCGTCCCCCGCAGCTGGGGGACGCGCCGTCGTGCTGTGGCACGGGCCTCATTTGGGGGAAAAGGCAAAGCGGGCTAGCTTGGGATCAGCGCCGGCGCAAAAGAGGGCCGGCATTCGCGCGAGGAGTGTGGATCGTGGTCAGTGCAAAGGCGCCTGGGCATGTGGTCGTCATTGGTGCGGGGATCATTGGACTCTCCACCGCCTGGTATTTGCAGGAGCAGGGCATCAAGGTCACGGTGGTGGACCGCGGGGAGGTGGGCTCCGGTTCCTCCTGGGGCAATGCCGGCTGGCTGACACCGGCACTGACGCTGCCACTGAGTGAACCGGCCGTCCTGGGCTACGGCTTCAAGGCCATGCTGGATCCCTCCTCGCCGCTGTACATTCCATTGAGCACCGACCCCTCGTTGCTGAAGTTCCTTGCCGGCTTTGCCCGCAACTGCACCCCGGGGAAGTGGCGTGCAGCCATGAAGGTCTTTGCCGAGATTGGCCGCACCGGCATTGACGCCTTTGGCGAACTGGCCGCCGGCACTCCGGCGATGGCCGAGCCCACCCGCCCCGCCGAGCCCTTCCTGACCGGATTTGCCTCGCTGAAGGACCGCGACGCGCTGGTGCGCGAATTCCACATGATCCGGGAAACGGGCGGTGAAGTGGACTTCACCCTCCTTTCGGGGGCGCAGATCCAGGAACTGGAACCCACGCTGGGCACTGCTGTGGTGGCCGGCGTGGAGATCCGCCGGCAGCGCTTCATCAACCCGCCGGCGTTCATGCACTCCCTGGCGGACACCGTGGTGGCCCGCGGCGCCACCCTGGTGACGGCGTTCAATGTGTTCGACGTCCGCGACACCGGCCCGGGCGTGGAAGTGATTGGATCGGAAGGGCGCTCCCTGCAGGCCGACGCCGTGGTGCTCGCCACCGGTGCCTGGCTGGGAGCCCTGGCCCGAAAGTTTGGCGTCAAGCGGGTGGTGCAGGCGGGACGCGGCTACAGCTTCACAGTTGTTCCCGAGGCCATGCCCACGCATCCCATTTATTTTCCCGCCCAGCGCGTGGCCTGCACCCCCTTGGGTGACCGCTTCCGGGTGGCTGGCATGATGGAATTCCGCAATGTGGATGCGCCCATGGATCCACGCCGCATCCAGGCCATTGTCGAGGCGGCCTCACCCATGTTCACCGGCATTGACTGGGAAGACCGCGCGGAGGAGTGGGTGGGTTCACGGCCGTGCACCACCGACGGCTTCCCGCTCATTGGCCCCACGCGGTCCCCGCGCGTCCACGTCGCCGGCGGGCACGGCATGTGGGGCGTGGCCCTTGGCCCGCTGACCGGAAAGATGGTCGCCGCCGGGCTGACGGGCAACCCCGCACCAGCCACACTGCGCCACTTCAACCCGCTGCGCTGACGCCCCTGTGCAGATGCCCTGCGCTGACGCCGCTGCGCCGACGTCCGCGGAGCGGCGGGGAGGCTGCCGTCAGTGCCCGGAACTGGCCGCAGCCGCCCCGGTGCTTCCCCGCGCCACGAGGTGGGGCTGAAAGACCTGCCGTGATTGGGCCGGTGCGGCGCCGTCGAGCAGTTCGCGCATCTGCTCCCAGGCATGCTCCCCGACGCTCAGGATGGGCACGGCCGCCGTGGTCAATGGGGGAGTGGTGTACCGGGCAAAGGGGATGTCATCAAAGCCCGTGACGGAGATGTCCTCCGGCACCTTGATGCCGCGTTCATTGAGGCTGCTCAGCAGCCCCATGGCCGTCAGGTCATTAAAGGCCAGGATGCCTGTGGCTTTGGACGCCAGGACATCGCTGGCGGATTCATGGCCGTCCTCAAAGGTGGATCCGCTTTGCAGGAACACCAGCTCAATGTGGGGGTGCGTCTGCGAAAAAGCCTCGAGCCCGGCCAGACGCGAGGCGTTGGAGGCGCTGCTTTCCGGTCCGGCCACATAGGCGATCCGGGTGTGCCCCAGCTGCGCCAAATGCGTGGCCAGCCCCTGGATCCCCTGACCGTAGTCCACCATCACGCAGGGGCTGTCCGCGGCCTCCGTGGTGCGGTTGACCAAAACCATCGGGTGCAGGCTCGGCGCCAGTTCCTGCAATTCCGCCGGGCTCATGCGGGGGGCGCACAGAATGACCCCGTCACAGCGCCTGCGTGCCTCTCCGGCCAGGACCGCCTCTTCGCTGGAGACCTCCGAGGAGTCGGCAATGAGCACCCGGTAGCCGTCTTGGGCCGCAGCCCGGCTGACGCCCCGCAGCACGCCCTGGAAGGTGGGGTTGGCGAGATCGGGCACCACGACGCCGATGGTGTCGGTCTTGCCCCGCGCCAGATTGCGGCCCATGGGATTTGGCTGGTATTTCAGCTCCGTGGCGGCGGCCCTGACCCTGTCGGCAATTTGCGGATCGACGCTGAAGTTCCCGTTCATGACGCGCGAAACTGTTGCCAGGGAGACGCCGGCTTTGCTGGCAACATCTGATATCCCTATGCGGGTGGTGCGGGCTCGCTTGGCCATGGTGGTCCCTCAGGCTGGAGATGGCGGCGTCAAAGGCAAGAAAGTGCATGCCCGGCCTTGACCTGACGCCCTGACTGTTGATAGAAAGCATATAACGGACTGAGAAAACGCTTTCTCAGAATCAGCCTAGTACACCAGCCACCCGGCGGGAAAGCACCAAAAGCCGGGGTTGGCAGGAATTTTCAACTGTGTTGCGAAAGGTCGCCCAAACTCATGAGAACCGAAGCCACGTCCGCCACGAGGGCGGCAGAAGAGCGAACGGGCCGGAAATCGCGCCTGGCACTGGTCGGCGCAGGATCCCGTGCCGAAATGTACGTTGAGGCGGCCATGGGACCGCACGCCGCCACGGCTGTGCTGGTGGGCATCGGAGACGCCAATCCCGGGCGGACCAGCTACTACCTGGAGCGGGCCCGCCGGCTGCACGCAGACCAGGCGCCAGACGCCGGCGCTGCCGCAGAGCCTGCCCCGGCAGCCTTTGATCCGGCGGAGCTGACGGCTTTCATCACGGAGAACTCCATTGACCGGGTCATCATCACCACCCCCGACCACACCCATGCGGACTACATTGTCCAAGCGCTGCGCGCCGGGGCCGATGTGGTGGTGGAAAAGCCGCTGACCATTGACGTGGACGGCTGCCGCGCCATCACCGCAGCCATTGCCGAGACCGGACGCAACGTGGTGGTCACCTTCAACTACAGGTACTCCCCGCGCAACAGCGCCCTGAAGGAAATCATTCAGGGCGGCGTGATTGGCAAGGTCACCAGCATCGACTTCAGCTGGGTGCTGGACACCGTCCACGGCGCCGACTACTTCCGCCGCTGGCACCGGGAAAAGAAAAACTCCGGCGGCCTGCTCATCCACAAGGCCTCCCACCACTTTGACCTGGTCAACTGGTGGATTGACGATGTCCCGGCCCGCGTCTACGCCTCCGGCGGCCTGCGCTTTTACGGGGCGGACAACGCAGCCGGACGCGGATTGGGCGAACGCCCCGCCCGGGGCAGCCTCGACGACGGCGTGCAAGACCCCTTTGCGCTGGACCTGCGCGAGGACGGGAAACTGCGGGCCCTGTATTTTGAGAATGAAAAGTTTGACGGCTACATCCGCGACCAGGATGTGTTCTCCGACGGCATCACCATCGAGGACAACCTGGCGTTGACGGTGGACTATGCGAATGGGCCCACCCTGAGCTACTCCCTCAATGCCCACAGCCCCTGGGAAGGCTACCGGGTGGCCATCAACGGCACCGAGGGCCGGGCGGAATTGGAGGTGGTGGAGCGGGCCGCCGTGCACCACAGCGCCGACAAGAAGAATGTGGTGGATCCCAGCGCCACACCCATCGAGGAGGATGACGCCGTGCGCCGCAATGGCGAGCGCCTGGTGGTGCAGCGCCATTGGGAGGCCGCCTACGAGGTGCCGATCATCAATGGTGACGGCGGCCACGGCGGCGGCGACGCGCTGCTGCTGGCGGACCTTTTCAACGGACCCGGCGAGGACCCGCTGGGACGCCCCTCCGGCTACCTTGACGGCCTGCGGTCGGTGGCCGTGGGCATTGCCGGGAATGAATCCCTGCTGACGGGCCTGCCCGTAGGCATCCCGGAGCTGGGCCTGGGCGCGGACCTGTCCAAATCCCCCGAAGGGGCATGAGATGACCACTGTGCTGATCACCGGCGGATCCGGACGCCTCGGCCGCAGCGTCGTGGCGGGATTCGCCGACGCCGGCCACCAGGTCATATCCCTGGACCGGGACGTACTGCCCCCGGACCGGCTCGCCGCCGGCGTCGTGCAGGAGGCAGTTGACCTGCTGGACGGCCAAGCGGTGGAGGCGGCCATGGCCCGCCACCGGCCCGACGCCGTCATTCACCTCGCCGCGATCGCGGTCCCCTTCAGCGCACCGGAAGAGGTGATCCTGAAGACCAACACCATGCTGGCGTACAACGTCCTCCGGGCCGCCACCGACGCCGGCGTGGGCCGCATTGTGACGGCGTCCAGCCCCACCGTGCTGGGCTACGGCAATCCTGCAGGCTGGCTGCCGGAGCGTTTCCCGCTGGATGAAAACACCGTCCCCCGGCCTTGGAACGCCTACGCCTTGTCCAAGATGGTGGCCGAACAGGTCATGCGCATGTTCGCCACCGCCCACGGCGGATCGGTCCGCTACGCCGCGTTCCGGCCCTGCTACGTCATTTCCCCGGAGGAATGGGCCGGCGCACCCACCCAACAGGGGCACACCCTGGCCGAACGCCTGGCGGATCCGGCCCTGTCCGCCCCGGCACTGTTCAACTATGTGGACGCCCGCGACGTGGCCGGTTTCCTGGCCGTGCTGCTGGCGAAAATGGACACCATTGAGAACGCCCAGACGTTCTTTGTGGGTGCCGCCGACGCGCTCGCCGTAGAACCCCTGAACAAGCTCATGCCGCAATATCTGCCCGGCAGTGAAGAGCTCTCCGCCGGCCTGACAGGCACCAGCCCGGCTTTTTCCATTGCCAAGGCCCAAGAAGTTCTGGGCTGGACGCCGCACCACAGCTGGCGCACCGAGCTCATCGAGACCAACAGTGCGGACTTGACGTCCGCCGCCTCACACTAGGAGACCCGCAGTGAAATTTGAAGGCGTACTTTTCTTCCCCGTCACCCCCTTCGCCCAGGACGGCAGCGTGGATGTGGCCCTGTTGCAGGAACACATTGCTTCCCGCCTGCCCTTTGCCCCCGGGGGGATCTTCCCCGCCTGCGGCACCGGCGAATTCCATGCCTTGAGCCTGGCCGAGGTGGGCGTTGTGGTGCGTGCCGCCGTCGAGGTTGTCAATGGTGCCGTGCCGGTGATTGCCGGAGCCGGCGGGCCGCTGGGGCACGCCCTGGATGTGGCCCGCGCCGCCGCCGAAGCCGGCGCCGATGCGCTGCTGGTCCTGCCGCCCTACCTGGTGGGCGCCCCCATGGACGGACTTGTTGCCTACATCGAGGCAATTGCCAACGCCACCGCACTGCCGGTGATTGTCTACCACCGCGGGAACGCAAAATTCTCCGCCGCCGCCATGGTGGAGCTGGCCGCGAACCCCAAGGTCATTGGCTTCAAGGACGGGATCGGCGACGTGGGCCTGGCCCAGGAAATTGTCACAGCCGTCCGGGCCACGGGCCGGGAGGACTTCCAGTTCTTCAATGGCCTGCTGACGGCGGAGCTCACCCAGGGCGCCTACCGCGGTTTGGGCATGCCGCTGTATTCCTCGGCCGCCTTCGCCATGGCCCCGGAAATTGCCACCGCCTATTACCGCGCCTACATTGCCGGCGACGAGGCCCGGCGCGTGGAACTGATCGAGGGCTTCTACGCGCCCCTGGTCCGCCTGCGTGATGAGACCCCCGGTTTCGGCATCTCCCTGATCAAGGCCGGCATCCGCCAGTCCGGGCTGGCTGTGGGCCGGGTCCGCCCGCCGCTGGTGGACCCCACGGCGGAGCAGGAAGCGCGCCTGGCCGCCATCCTGGCCAGGGGCCACGAACTTGCCGCCAGCCACGCCCTGGCCAACGCCTGAATGACCAGCCGATGAACGCCAAGATCACCGCCCTGAGCACCCGCCTGTTGACGGTGCCACTGCGCCGCAGCTGGGGGGTTGAGGCGCCGGAGAACCACATCATTGCCACCACCGTGCACACGGACGACGGCGGCACCGGCCACGGATTTTCCTGGACGCCGACCATTGGCCCGCAGGCGGTGAAGGCCCTGCTCGATCACGACATTGCCGCTTTCGCCGTGGGCCTTCCCGCCACCCCGGAGCCCCTGTGGGACGCGTTGTGGCTGCGCCTGCACGAGGCCGGTGGGGGCGGGTTGACCACCATCGCCATGGCGGGTCTGGATTTGGCCCTGTGGGACCTGGCCGCACGCAATGCCGGCAGTTCCGTGGCCGGCCTGCTGGGGCAGCGCCGCGACTCGGTGGAGGTGTACGGTTCCGGCGTGAACCTGCACTACACCCTGGAGGAACTGGTGGCGCAGGCCGGACGCTGGGTCGCTGCCGGGCACTCCGCCGTGAAGATCAAGGTGGGCAAGGCGGACCTTGCCGAGGATGTGGAGCGCGTTGCCGCGGTCCGCGCCGTGATTGGGCCCCACCGGGCGCTGATGATTGACGCCAACCAGCGCTGGGATTTGCCGACCACCCTGCGGGCCCTGTCCCGTTTGGAACAGTTCAAGCTCCATTGGCTGGAGGAACCGCTGCGTGCCGACGACCTCTGGGCCTACAAGCGCCTGCGCAGGCACTCGCCGGTGCCCATTGCGCTGGGCGAAAACGTGCACACCATCCAACGGTTCCGCGACTTCATTGACGCCGAAGCGGTGGACATCATCCAGCCCAACATTGTCCGGGTTGGCGGCATCACCCCGTTCCGGCGCATTGTGGAGTTGGCCCGCACCCACAGCATTGCCGTTGCCCCGCACCTGCTGCCGGAACTTTCCGGCCAGCTGGCGCTGACCCTGCCCGTGGAGGTGGCGGTGGAGGCCGTGGAGGATGCCTCCTTTGAACAACTTGGCATCCTGGCCGGACCCTCCCCGGTCAGCATCAGCAACAGCCGGCTTTCCGGCACCGGACGTCCAGGGCTGGGACTGCAGTTTGCTGCAGGCATCCCCGCCCGCTAGCTTGCCCGCCCACAACGGGCCCCACCCACCAGCAGAGGAAACAATCACGTGCAGACTGCAACGCAGGAACTTCAAGACCTGACCGCCGCCGCCCACGCCGCCGCCGCCCCGGCGGCCGCGGCCAGCGACGCCGAGCGGGCCTCCTGGCTGTTGGCCATTGCCGACGCCCTGGACGCCAATGCCACCGAACTCGTCGGGCTGGCCCAGACCGAGTCCCGGCTGGGGACCACCAGACTGACCGGCGAGGTGGCCCGCACCACCGGCCAGCTGCGCCTCTTTGCCCGCGTCATCACCGAAGGCTCCTACCTGGAAGCCGTCATTGACCACGCCAAGCCCGACGCCACCCCGCCGTCGCCGGACCTGCGCCGCATCCTGCACCCGGTGGGCCCGGTGGCCGTGTTCTCGGCGTCGAACTTCCCGTTCGCCTTTTCCGTGGCCGGCGGGGACACGGCCTCGGCGCTGGCCGTGGGCTGCCCCGTGATCGTCAAGGCACATTCGGGGCACCTGGAACTTTCCAAACGGACGGCGGAGGTGGTGGCGCAGGCGTTGAAGGACGCCGGCGCTCCCGAGGGCCTGTTTTCCCTGGTCGCCGGCCGGGAAGCCGGCACCGCGTTGGTGCAGGATCCGCTCATCAAGGCTGTGGGCTTCACCGGGTCCATCCCGGGCGGGCGCGCCCTGTTTGATTTGGCCGTGTCCCGCCCGGAGCCCATTCCGTTCTACGGTGAACTGGGCAGCCTGAATCCAGTGGTCATCACCCCGGCGGCCCTGGCCGCGCGCGGCAGCGGGCTTGCCGCCGGACTGGCCGCATCCTTCACCCTGGGAGCCGGCCAGTTCTGCACCAAACCGGGCCTGGTGTTCATCCCGGCAGGGACGTCCTTTGGCGCCAATGTGGCCGCCGAATGCGTGGGCACGGCGGCGGCCCCCATGCTCACCGACCGCATTGCCGCGGCATACCCGGCCGGGCTGGCCGCCCTGGCCGCCCAGCCGGGCGTCACAGTGCTCGGCGGTTCCACGCAGCAGGACGCGGAAGCGGACGGCGCCGGTGCGGTGCTCTTTTCCACCACCGCGGCCAGCGTCATTGCCAACCCGAAGGAGCTGCTGGAGGAGTGCTTTGGCCCCACCACCTTGTTGATTGAATACCGTGACGGGGCCGAACTTGCCGCTGCCCTGGCCCTGGTGCCGGGCAGCCTGACGGCCACGGTGCACGCGGAGGACGGCGAGGACATTGCCGCCCTGGTGCACCAGCTCACGGGCCTGGCCGGGCGGGTGCTGTTTGGTGGCTGGCCCACGGGGGTGGCGGTGAACTGGGCGCAGCAGCACGGCGGCCCCTACCCGGCCACCACCTCCCTGTTCACCTCGGTGGGTGCGAGCGCCGTGCGCCGCTTCCAACGCCCCGTTGCCTTCCAGGACGCCCCGGCAGCGGTCTTGCCGCAGGCCCTGCTCGAGGACAACCCGCTGGGCATCCCGCGCCGGGTGGACGGTGTCCTCACCCTCGGTTGAGGCTGGCGGCCATGACGTCCCGCTGAGCTTGGCGAAGGCCCGGTTGCCAAAGTGGCAACCGGGCCTTTGGCGCCCCGGGGCTTTTGGTTTCTGCGGCTCAGAGCTGGAGGGTCACCGGGCGCAGGATGCCGTTGACCTCGCTTGCGGGCCAGCGGGAATCCACGCTCAGCGGGCAGATCCCGGAGGCTGTCAACAGCACGGTGTCCTCAATTTTCACTCCCGGTCCCGAGGGGTTCCACGTGAACGGCTGGTCCAGTGCCGCGGTGTCACTGACGGCGTCGGTGGCGCGCGGGTCCCGGCCGGCGTATCCCGCCGGCCCGCCCTGGTGGTGGTGCTGCCACTGCCCGGTGCCGAACCCGTGCCGGGCGTAGGCGAGGCGGATTTCCGCCAGCACCCCTGAAATCGAGGCTCCGGGCACGGTGGCGTTGAAAATGTCGGCCTCCACCCGTGCAATCCGGGCCTCGGCATCCAGCTCGGCACCGGTGCCGCCGTCGAACCGCACCCAACGGGTCACATTGGCGATCATGCCGTCGCGGCGGGCGCACACCACGGCCATGGCCCTGCGGCCCAGCGGGGCATCCGTGGGGAGCGGGTGGCGGTGCTGGACCCTGGATTCCCCGTTGACCAACAGCACCAAAGGATCGGCGCCGGCGGCCACCACACGCTGTGCCAGCGCCGCCGCGAGCTGTCGCTCGGTGGTGTGGGGGGTGGACAGGGACAGGACATCCGTCAATATCTCCGCCGACTCGCGGCAGAGCCCGCGGTAGCGGCCCAGCTCCCCGGGGAGCAGCGAGCGGCGGGCCAGGCGCAGCTCCCCGGCCAGCTCAGCCTCGGTGGCGGGGGGCCTGCCGGGGCCAAACCAGCCGGCCACATCCGTCAAGGAGCCGTGCCAGGGGACCTCGTGCACCGTGATGCCGGCCGGAATCTCCTCGGCCGCCAGCCGCGGCGCCTCGTTGTTGAACGTGACCAGATGGTCGCCGCCGGCCGTCACCAGGACGGCGGCAACGGGCTCGCTGGCCAGGCTGATGCCCACGCGGCCGCCATCAAGGTACCAGCTGACGGCCGTGTGGCTGGTGAGCAGCACGGACTCGCGCCCCGCTGCGGAAAGGATGTCCAGCACCCGGGCCCGTTTGACGGCGCGGTCGGCGGCGGTAAGGGCTGGATCGTTGTTCCCGGCGGGATGGGCCGGGGCGGTGGTGATGCTCATGGGGTGCTGGTCCATTCGTTGATCTGCTGGTCTGTGGCCAGTCCGTCGGCAATGATGACGGATACGGTCCGGGTGAGGGTTTCGCCGGCCTGAAGCACGACGGCGGCATCCCAGGCAAGCGAGGAACCCACCCCCGGGTAGCCTGCAGCCCGCACAAACCAGGGATCATCGGCCTCCGGTGGTGCTGTGAAGACAAGGGTTGCCGGAGCTGTGCCAAACTCGCCGGACCACGCCAGCCAGGGCGCGCGGCTGCCGTGCACTGCCTCCTCGCCGCTGGCCGAGGCCGTTCGGACAGTGCTGTGTGCAACGGGGGGCAGGCGCCAGAAGAAGCCGCCATAGCCGCCGGCTTCCCGGCCGTTGGAACCCGGGCTGCCCAGGGCCACCGGGCCGGAGCCGGCGGGGGTGAGGGAAAAGCGAAGCGTCAGCTGCCAGGCGGAGGAATCACGGGCCTGCCAGCTCCAGGTGCGTGATTCGTCCAGGATCCGCACGCCGTCGGGGCCGCACCAGCCCAGCTTCTCGTGGCGGGAAGTGCCGCTGTCCGCGGCGGAGGACCGGATGATCCGGCCATGGTCCGGGCGCCAGATGTAGCCGGCGTTTTCCCGCCGGTAGGTCCGGCCGCCCCAAAAATTTACACCGTTGACGTCCTGCAGCGCCACGCCCGCCCCCAGATGCCAGACATGGTCCAGGGGCATGGCGTCGGTGACGACGGTCCCGGCCAGGGTGGTGACGGGATGCAGATAAGGCCGCGGGGAAAGCGTGGGGGCCAGTGTTGCGCCGCTGATTTCACGGGCCACGGTTGCCCCGGACAGTTCCATTAAATCCGTCGCCTGGGCGGGACGTGCCCAGGGTGCGCCGAGTTCGCTGAAGGTGGCCTGCGCCGCCGTGGCCCGTTTGATCCAGCTGCCAATGTCCGCCACGACCGGGTGCGCGGCCGTGCCTTCACCGAGCCATTGGACATGTTCGGCGGCAATGGGGGCCGGATCCGCGGCGGTGCGCACGGCCTCGAGCACGCGCATGAACGCCCCGCTGTTCTCCAGCGAACTCAACAGCGGGGTGTTGGCGGACCGGTGCGCCAGCAGGTTCTCCAGCAGGTCCGTGCGGCCATGGGCAACCCGGCTGGTGCCCGCTTCGGTGGTGATTTCCAGAACGTCCGCGGTGTAGTAAAAGACGGCCGTGCCCGCGGTGCCGTGGACAGTGATGAATGGATCCGACTGTTCCGGTGCGCACACGGTCAGGGCACAGAGGACCGCCGGGCCCTCCTTCGCTGTGATCCGCACGGTGGAGGTGTCGTCGCCTTCAATGTCATGGGCACGGTACAGGTCGGTCTCAACTGATGCGATGGCGTCGGCGTCGTTGATGCCGGCAATGTGCAGGGCGGTGGCGACGGCGTGGGCCAGGGGATTGGTGGTGACGCCGTCCACCACGTCCACGCCGTCGATGCTGCGTTTTCCGGCCCAGCGGGAGCGCTGGTAGTAGGCCTTGCTGCGCACCCACAGGCCCGTGGCGGAACAGCCGCGCACCGTGCCGAGGGTGCCGTCGGCAATGATGCCGGCCAGGGCCGGCAGGGCCAGCGACCCCAGCGACTGGAAGCCGATCTGGACGGCACGGCCTGCGGCTTCGGCGGCGGCGCGCAGTTCCTCGAACTGGGCCATGGAGGCGGCGGTGGGCTTTTCCAGGTAGACGTCGGCACCGGCGGCCAGGGCGGCCAGGGCCAGGGCGGCGTGCGTTTGGATGGGCGTGGCGATGATGACCACATCCGGTGCGGTTCCGGCGTCGAGCAGCCCGGCCAAGGTGTCGAAGATGGCCACATCCCCGGCCAGCCGGCCATCCTCCGGCGGTTGGGGATCCGCCACGGCCACCAGTTTCACCGCACCCGCCGCTTCCAGCCGGTCCAGGTTGCGCAGGTGGTGGGCACCAAAGCCGTGGACACCCACCAGGGCCACGCGCGGTGTCCGGGTGCCCGCCCCCGCCTGGGGTGACGGCTCGGATAGTTGTTTCGTGGTGCCCATGTGTCAATCCTTTGATTGCATGACGTCCTGTGGCGCCCCAGTGATGAGGCGCCACAGCTGTTGTCCTTCGGTGCCCGGCGGCGTGGCAGGGACCTGGCGGGGTCCGTGCCGCTGTGTCAGTTGGCGAGCGCGGCAGTCATCTCGTCGACGGCCTTGCCGGCGGCATCCGCCGGGGTCTGGCGCACGAACATGACCTCGGAGGCATAGCGCTTGATGATGTCCTCCATGGCGCCGGCGCCCTTGGGGACGCTTGGCGGGACCGGGCCCAGCTTGTCCTTGATGCCGTCAATGAATTCAATGACGCGCCTGTCCACAGCTGTCATCTTGTCCGCCACGGCGTCCCTGACCACCGTGCTGGTGGGGACGCCGCGGTCGGCCAGCAGGGCCTCGCCGGCTGCCGTGTTGTTGGCCAGGAAGTCGATGAGCTTGGCCGATTCCTCGGGGTGCTTGGTCCGTGCCGACGCCGACCAGAACTGGGAAGGCTTGTACCAAAGCTTCGCGTCTGCCGACGTCCCGGTCCGGGAGGGGTAGTTCAAAATCACCAGTTCGGTGCCGGCGGCGTTTTCCAGCGAGGGGAGCTGGTTGGACCACCAAAATGACATTGCGGCCGTGCCGGTGGCCGTGGCGCTTTGGTCCAGGGGCGAGGCCTGCTCCTCAATGACCGTCGATGCCGGCGGAATCGCCTTGGCCTCGCCGAGCTCAATCAGGAACGCCAGCCAGCCCTCCATGTCTGCGGGCGTAAAGCCAAGGGCCCCGTCCGCGGCGTAGAACTCCTTGCCGTTTTGCCGCAGCCAGACGTTCAGTGAGGCCTGGTCGGCGCTGTACGCGGTGGAACCGACAATGCCGTCGCCGGTCTTTTCGGTGATCTCCGCGGCAATGCGCTTGTAGTCATCCCAGGTCCAGCTGGAGTCATCGGGCAGTTCCACGCCGGCGTCCTTGAACACCTTGGGGTTGGCAATGATGGTGGCGGCGTTGATGCCCGCCGGAATCCCTGTCAAGCCGGCGTCGCTTTGGCCTGCCTTGAGGACGTCGGCCACCAGATTGGCGGTATCCACCTGGTGCTTGGAAAGATCCAGCAGGGCGCCCCGGGAGGAGTATTCGGCAATGTACTTCTCGTCCATCTGCAGCACGTCCGGAGCATCGTTCCCTGCCGTCTGCGTGGCAAGCTTGTCCCAGTATCCGCTCCAGTCACCGTATTCCGCCTTGACCTTGATGCCGGGGTTTTCGGCCTCAAAGGCTGCGATGGCGGCATTGGTCACCTTCACCCGGCCGTCCGAGCCCCACCAGCTGAAGCGGATTTCAACCTGGCCGTCCGCATTGGTGGCGGGGGCGTCTGAACCACACGCCGCAAGTGCCAGGGCCACCGTGGTGCCCAGTGCCGCTCCGCCCAGCAGCCGGTGGAATCCCCGGCGGGAAAGTTGGGTGTCCGCTGCTGCCCGCACCACGGAATTTGTGGGTGATTTTGACATGTTGGTTCCAATCTACGTTGACTGAGGTTTGGGTGGATCTGCAAGTGTGTGGTGTTGCCGGTGCGCCTACCGGGTCCCGGGTGCGCCAAATTCCGCGGTTGCCACGGTCCAGGCGCGGGCCTGGTCCGTGAGGGTGACGCCCAGCCCCGGCCGTTCGGGAACGAGCATGCGGCCGTCCCTGGTTTCCAGCCGCTCGTTGAAGAGCGGTTCCAGCCAGTCAAAATGTTCCACCCAGGGTTCACGTGGATAGGCCGCCGCCAGGTGCAGGTGGATCTCCATGGCGAAGTGCGGCGCCAGCTCGAGCCCGTTGTGATCGGCCAGGGCCGCCAGTTTCAAAAAGGGGGTGATGCCGCCAATCCGGGGCGCATCGGGCTGGATGATGTCTGCGGCCCGGTGCCGGATCAACTCCCAGTGTTCGGCTACGCTGGCCAGCATTTCCCCCGTGGCAATGGGGGTGTCCAGGGATGCGGCCAAAGCCGCATGTCCTTCCGCGTCGTAGGCATCCAGCGGTTCCTCGATCCAGGCGAGGTTGTAGTCCTCCAGGATCCTGCCCATGCGTTGGGCAGTGGCCCGGTCCCATTGCTGGTTCGCGTCCACCATGAGCGGAACCTTCCCGCCCAGCCGCTCATGGACGGCCGCCACCCGGGCCAGATCGACGGCGGAATCCGGGTGCCCCACCTTGATCTTGATGCCGCCGATGCCGTTGGCGACGGTGGCGTCGGCATTGTCCAGCACCTGCTCCAGGGCAGTGTGCAGGAATCCCCCGGAGGTGTTGTAGCAGCGGACCGAATCACGGTGTGCGCCCAGCAGTTTGGCCAAGGGAAGGCTGGCCCGTTTGGCTTTCAGGTCCCACAGGGCAATGTCCATGGAGGCAATGGCCTGGGTGGCGAGGCCGGAACGGCCCACCGACGCTCCGGCCCAGGCCAGTTTGGTCCACAGGCGCTGGATGTCATTGGCATCCTCGCCCAAAAGCTCCCCGGCAATCTCCTTGGCATGGGCAAACTGGCCGGGCCCGCCGGCCCGCTTTGAATAGCTGAATCCAATCCCCTCGGCGCCGTCCGCCGTGCGGATCTCGGTGAACAGGAAGATGACCTCGCTCATGGGCTTTTGCCGCCCGGTGAAGACCTTGGCATCGCTGACCGGGACCGCCAGCGGCAGTGCCACCGAGGAGAGCCGCAGCCATTCAATCCGGCTGCCCAAGGCAACGTTCCGGGATGTTGTTAAAGGTGCGGATGCCACTGGCATGAATATCCTTCCAAGCTGTCAGAAAACGTTTTCTCAGTAATCCTAGTCCACTGTGACGCGCGTAACAAGAACATTATTTCCGTGCCGAGTCCAGCATCGCCTTGAGCTCGGTGGCGAAGGCCTCTGCGGCCTGTTGCGGGGAGGTCTTGTCAAAGAGCACGTCCGCCGTCTGCCGGATGATGGCTTCCTGGGCGCCACTGGCACCCACCGGCGGTATGGGCGGGGCCAGGTTGATGTCGGCCTTAATGTCCGCCAGGAACTTCACCACAAGGGCGTCGGCGGGTTTGAGGCTGGGGGTGATGGCGGCAAGGATGTCGCCATTTGTGGGAATCCCGCGGTCGGTCATCAGGATTTCCCCGGCCTCGGGGCTGTTCAACAGGTAATCCACAAAGCTGGCGGCCTGTTCCGGGTGCTTGGACTGCGAGGAAACCGCCCAGTACATGGTGGGCTTGTAATACATGCCGTTGTCCTTGGCCGATCCGGTCAGGCTGGGGGCGCGGAGCATCTTGATCCCACTGCCCGTGGCGCTTTCCAAGGAGGCCAGCTGATTGGTCCAGCTCCAGCCCATGGCCAGCCGGTTGGTGCCAAAAAGACTGTTTTCCAGGCTCGCCGAGGCGTCCTCGCTGTTGATGCTTGCCGGCGGGCTGGCCTGCCGGTCACGCTGGAGCTTCAGCTGCTCCCAGAACTTCGCGGCCGTTTCGGTTGTGAAGCCCGGCTGGCCGTCGTCGGTGTACAGCTGCTCGCCGTGTTGGCCCAGCCAAATAATCAGGCTTGATTCATTGTTGCCGTAGGACGCGCCGTACAGTTTGCCCTTGCCTGCGGCGGTGATCCTGGCAGCCAGCGTGGTGTAGTCATCCCAGGTCCAGTTCAGATCGTCGGGCAGTTCCACCCCGGCCTCTTTGAAGACTGCGGTGTTGGCCATGACCACCAAGGCGTTTTGCCCGGTGCTGAGTCCGTATTGCTTGCCGGAGTACTGGCCGGTGGCCAGTGCCTGCGGGTCAATGCCGGAGACGTCCACGCCCAGGGTTGAAAGGTCGGCCAAGGCGCCGCGGCCGCCGTATTCGGCAATGTACTTTTGGTCCATCTGGATGATGTCCGGAGAGTCCTTGCCGGCGGTGACTGTGGCCAGCTTGTCCCAGTAACTGGCCCAATCGCCGGGACGCGGATCAATTTTGATGCCGGCATTGGCCTTCTCAAAAGCAGCGGTGGCCTCATTGGTCTGGGCATTGAGGAACTCGTTGCCCCACCAGGCAAAGCCCAAAGTGAGCGTGCCGTCCGCGGCGGTGGCTTCGTCCTTGCCGCAGCCGGTGGCCAGCAAGCCCACCGCGGCCGTGCCGAGAAGAAGTTGCCCAAACTGGCGTCTGTTGATCGTGGAGCGCATGGTGCCTGCTTTCAATGGGGTTGTGGATCAAAATAAAGGGCGTGGGCGGAAATCACACGGTGCCGTTGGGGGTGCACCAGCCATGGCCGGCAAGCCAGGCGGCACACCGGGCGGTCCATGCGGCCGCGGGGTGCAGGCCGGCTTCCGGCTCCTGGGCGGCCAAACCCAGGCCGTGTTCCCCGTGGGGAAACACGTGCAGCTCGAAGGGCACCGAGTGTCGTGCCAGGGCCGAGGCGTAGGCCAGGGAATTTTCCACCGGCACTGCGGCATCATCGGCTGTGTGCCACAGGAACGTGGGCGGAGTGCCGGCGTCGGCGGCCAGCTCCGCGGACAGGGCGCGCCGCAGATCCCAGGGGGCCTCCGGGCCCAGCAGCGCATCCACCGATCCCTGGTGGCAGTGTGAGACCAGGGAAATCACCGGATAGGCCAGGATGGCCAGCTCCGGCCGGTCTGCCGCCGGCGGAGCTCCGGCTCCCGTGGCCAGCGTTGCCGCCAGGTGCCCGCCGGCGGAAAATCCAAGCACCCCAATGCGGGTGGTGTCCACGGCAAGCCCGGACTTCCCCGAGCGCAGCCACTTCAGGGCGCTGCGGGCATCATTGAGTGGCGCGGGGTGAAGCGCGTCCGGTGCTTGTTCAGCCGCGACGGCGTAGTGCAGCACCACGGCATTCAATCCCAGGGAATTGAGCCAGCGTGCCACCGGGGCACCTTCGTGGTCCCCATGGCGGTGGTAGCCACCGCCCGGCAGGACAATGAACACCGGCTGGCCGGCCAAAGCCCCGGGACAGAAAATTCCGGGCTGTGGAATTGGGTTCATGGCGTGGCTCCAAGGGTCAGTGCTGCACGGAAAAAATCAAGGACCTGGCGCTGCATGGGCACGGTGAATTCATGGCCCCCGGGCCAAAAGGTGCCGGTGTAGCGGCCGGGGGCATGCAGATCGGCCAGCAGGCTGTGGGCATCATGCATCCCTTGTGCCGGGAACAAGGGGTCAGCCAAGGCGTACTGCACCAGAAACTGCCTTGCGGCGGCAAGTGCTGTAAAGCTGGGCCATTCCCCCAGCCGCCCCAGGCCGGGTGTCTGCAGGAGCCAGGAGTGGGCGTCCAGATAGGCGGGGAGCAGGGATTGGAAGGTGGTCATCATGGCCGTCACCGCGTACCCGCGGATGTCCGGTGACAGTGCCGCCAGCAGCACTGCCCGCCCGCCTCCGCCCGAGAAGCCAAAACAGCCCAGCCGTGCCGGGTCGACGCCCGGTGTTGCCCGCAGCACGGCCAGGGCGGCCAGATCGTCGTGGGCCACCATGCCCGCCAGGCTGGTGCCCATCAGGCCTGCGGCCTTCGCCACGGTGTCCTCATGGAAGGCGGCGGCTGCGTTGTATTCCTGCTCCGGGCCGGGAACATGGTGCGCCTCCCGCCACTGGGCCCGCCGTCCAGCCATGGCATCCTCCGTCCGCCATGGCTGCCGGTCAAGCGGGAAGCGCCGGCTGCCCCAGGCAAAGGTGTCATGGGCCAGCACGGCAAAGCCCTCCCTGGCCAGTTCGGTTGCCACGGCGCGGCCGCCGTACAGCTGGTGCCGCGGGCTGTCGGTTTCCACCCCCGGCTCGGCGCGGCCCGGAGGGAAGGCAATCAGCCGGCTGGCGCCGGTGTATTTGTTGCCGCCATGACAGTGCAGCGCCAACACTCCCGGCAGCGGGCCCCCGGCATCCGCCGGCCGAAGCAGCCAGGCGCGCGTTGTTGGCCCGAAGCCCAACTGCCAGCTCAGCGCGGAGGTGGTCACGCCGTCGTACGTTTCCTCCCAATCGGTGGACACGGCAAGCTCCGTTGGCGGCGCAGGCACACCCAAGGCATCCGCCAGCGGTTGTGACTGCGGGGAAACGCTGGCGGTGCCCCGCAGCTGGACATAAGCGGGCCAGTCATCGTAGCCGGGGATGGCGCTGGGCCGGACGGAGGGATCCACGGGAGCCTTTCTGGGAGATGACGGGCGCCCGTGAAGTCAAGGGCGCCCGTGGACACAGCACGGGTGTTACTTGGCCAGGTTCAAGTTGACCTCGTCAATGAACTTTTTGGCCGCATCAACCGGAGCCGCCTTTTCAAAAAGGACGTCGGTCATATTGCGGTTCAACACCTCCATGGTGGCCGAAGATCCGGCGGGGAACGGCAGGGGCGCCGTCAGCTTCATGTCCGCAATCCGGTCCAGGTAGGCCGCCTCCTTTTGCTGGTTTTCCTTCAACAGCGGCAGGACGGCGGCACGGACCTCAAGGTTCACGGGCATGCCGCGGTCGCTCTTGATCAACTTCCCGGCCTCCTCGCTGTTGACCAGGAAGTCGACAAACTTTGCAGCGGCTGCGGTGTTCTTGGACTTGGCCGAAATGCCGTATTCCATGGATGAACGCAGCCAGGCGCCACCTGACTGGGACTCGCCGGGGAGCTTCATCATGGCCAGTTCATTGCCGGAGTAGGAGTTCATCTGGTTGCTCCAGGAGACCTTCATGGCCTGTTTGCCCTGGCCCAGGAGGGTCTGCTCCGGCTGCGCGGAACCGTCTTCAACTGTTTGGGAAGCCGAGGGGGCGCCACCGGACTTTTGCAGCTCCAGATTCATCTCCAGCCATTGCGCGACCCGGGCTTCGCTGATGCCCAGCTTGGTGCCGTCCTCCGTGTACAGCGGCTCACCGCCTTGGCGTGCCCACACGGCGAGGAAGGAGTCATTGGCCATGGGGGAGGTGCCAAAGGTGCCCTGTGGCGAATTCTTGGAGATCTGCGTGGACAGGTCCTGGTATTCCTCCCAGGTCCAGCTTTCATCATCGGGAAGTTCGACGCCGGCGGCCTTGAAGACCGCAGGGTCAAGGATCATGGACAGGGAGTTCACGCCTGCCGGAATGGCGTACTGCTTGCCGTCGATCTGGCCGAGCTCCACGGTGCCGGGAGCGAACTTGGCGGTGTCAATTTCATCCTTGACCTTCTCCAGGTCCAGCAGGACCCCGCGGCTGGAGTACTCGCTGGGGTAGGAGCCGCTCATGGCCAACACATCGGGCGTGTCACCGCCGGCAATCTGGGTTGCCATCTTGTCCCAGTAGGCGCTGAACTCGGTATTTTCGCCCTTGACCTTAATGCCGGGGTTTTGCGCCTCAAAGGCCTTGATGACTTCAAAAGTCGTCTTGGCCCGGGCGTCATTGCCCCACCAGGCAAAGCGGATGGTGACGGGATCCTCCGCCGTACCGGTTGTCCCGCTGGTGCTGGAGGCTCCGCAACCCGTCAGCAGCAGCGACGCCGCAACAAGGGCCCCCGTGGCGAGCGTCATTGATTTTTTGAGCTGAAACATCATTGTCCAATCTCTATGGTGTTGCGTTCCCGCGGTTCGGAAGCCGTTGTGGCGTCCGTCACAGAAAACGCTTTCTCGAAATCTAGCCGACGGGCTGTACAGACGTCAAGAAAACGCTTACTTTGGAATAAGCCGCTTGGGTTTGTGGTCTGGATCTCATCCTTTGGGCAACCATCCAGCTGCGCAGCCGGCCCGCCAGCACGCACGTTTTGAACGCAAGTACACAGTTCCCAATTTTCCCCGAGATAAAAGCAAAGGAGGTTCTCATGCTGGTTTACCACCACCATGATGGTGCCTGCACCGCACGCATGATCGACCCCGCGACAGCGCCAGTGGAGGTTCAGCGATGAGCGCGCTGGGCGAACTTTCCAGGATGAAGCGCCGCACGGTCCCCAAATCCGCAGCCGAGAAGAAGGATGACAGGCGCGACAACAAAGCCGCATACATCTTCCTGCTGCCGTGGCTCATTGGCCTGCTGTTCATCACCGTCGGCCCCATGGTGGCCTCGCTGTATTTGTCGTTCACTGACTACAACCTGCTGCAGGCGCCCAACTTCACGGGCCTGGACAACTTTGCCCGGATGCTCCAAGACACCCGCCTGCACAATTCCCTCGGTGTCACCTTCACCTATGTCCTGGTGGGCGTGCCCATCCAGTTGGCGGTGGCGCTGTTGATTGCGCTGGTGCTGGACAAGGGAATCCGGGGCCTGCCCTTTTACCGTTCGGTGTTTTACCTGCCGTCCCTGCTGGGTGGATCAGTGGCCATTGCTATCCTCTGGAAGCAGATTTTCGGCACCACGGGGCTGGTCAACCAGCTTCTGGCCATGGTGGGCATCCAGGGGCCCGGCTGGATTTCAGACCCAAATACAGCCTTGGGATCCATCATTTTGCTCCATGTGTGGACCTTTGGCGCCCCCATGATCATCTTCCTGGCAGGGCTGCGCCAGATCCCCGCCATGTATTACGAGGCGGCGGAGGTTGACGGCGCCACGGCGTGGCAAAAATTCCTCAACATCACCATCCCGCTCTTGAGCCCCATCATCTTCTTCAACCTGGTCCTGCAGATCATTGGCGCCTTCCAGTCCTTTACGCAGGCCTTCATCGTCTCCGGCGGCAGCGGCGGTCCGTCCGATTCAACCATGTTCTTCACGCTCTACCTCTACCAAAAGGGGTTCGGACAGTTTGACATGGGTTACGCCTCCGCCATGGCCTGGGTGCTGCTGGTGATCATCGGCGTCTTTACCGCCATCAACTTCGTCGCGTCTAAGTATTGGGTGTTCTACGATGACTAATCTGCAAACGGTATCTGAAATTCCGGCCATCCCGACGCCGCCCCCCGGCCGGCGCAAAAACGCCAAGGTGCGCGCCTCCCGGGGAACGTTGTCCTTTAGCGCCAGGGCCCGCAGCCGTGCCCTGACCAAGCACTTGATTTTGATCGTGTGCGGTGCCGTGATGATTTATCCGCTGTTGTGGATGGTGGTTTCCTCGGTGCGGCCCAATGAACTCATCTTCAAGGACCCCGGGCTGTGGTTGAGCACCCTGGACATGAGCAACTATGCCAATGGCTGGTCAGCGCTGACGCATCCCTTTGGCCACTACATGCTCAACTCCGCGATCGTGGTGATCGGGTCCATCCTGGGCAACTTGATTTCCTGTTCCATGGCCGCCTATGCCTTTGCGCGGCTGAAGTTCACCGCCAGCAAGATCCTGTTCGGCATCATGTTGATCACCATCATGCTGCCGTTCCACGTGGTGATAGTTCCCCAGTACGTGCTGTTCTCGCAAATTGGCTGGGTCAACACCTTCTGGCCGTTGATTGTGCCCAAACTGCTGGCCACGGACGCGTTCTTTGTGTTCCTGATGGTGCAGTTCATCCGCGGCATTCCCAAGGACCTGGACGAGGCGGCCCGCATTGACGGCGCCGGCCACCCCCGCATCTTCCTGCAGGTCATGCTGCCGCTGATGGTCCCGGCCCTGGCAACCACCACGATCTTTACCTTCATTTGGACGTGGAACGACTTCTTCGGCGCCCTGATCTACCTCACGGATCCGGACATGTTCACAGTTCCTGTGGCCTTGCGGGCCTTTGTGGATTCCCAGGCCGGCACCAGTTGGGGCTCCTTGTTCGCCATGTCCATTGTGTCCCTGCTGCCGGTGTTCATGGTCTTCCTCTTTGGCCAGCGGTTCCTGATCAAGGGCATTGCCACCACCGGCATCAAGTAACGCCCACCGCACCCAGGGTCCCCGCGCCACCGGCCATGCACGACGCCGGCACGGGGACCTTGCGCTGCGCCCCTGCCCTGTGGCCTCACCCCGGAGCCACCTCCAGCACATAGGATGTCCGGAGGAAAATGTTTGCCCGCGTCGAAGCCGGGCCCCACCGGAATGGAATCCGCCTCATGCCCCAGTTTGATTTGCCCCTTGAGGAACTGCAAGGGTACTCCTCGACCCTCACGGAGCCTGCGGACTTTGACAGCTACTGGGATGACACCCTGGCCCAGGCCCGCACCTTTGACCTGGCCCCCAGCTATGTGCCGGCAGAGAACCTGCTCACGGTCATTGACAGCTTTGACGTGGCTTTTTCCGGTTACGGCGGGGACCGCATCAAGGCGTGGCTGCATCTTCCCGCCAACCGCACGCCCGGCGCAAAGCTGCCCGTGGTGGTGCAGTACGTGGGCTATTCCGGGGGCCGCGGCCTCATTCAGCAGGACACCGCCTGGGCGCAGGCCGGCTACGCACACTTCATCATGGACACCCGCGGCCAGGGCTACGGCGGGATCCTGGGGGAGACCCCGGATCCGCACCTGTCCGCCGGCGATGTGGCCCATCCCGGTCTGATGACCCGCGGCATTGCCAGCCGGGAAAGCTACTACTACCGCCGCGTCTACGTCGACGCCTTCCGCGCCATTGAGGCCGCGCAACAGCATCCCGGGGTGGATGCCGGCAAGGTCATTTTGGCGGGCATCAGCCAGGGCGGAGGTTTGGCCATTGCCGCCTCCGGATTGGCTGCCGGTCGGCTCGACGGCGTCATCGCCACCCTGAGCGACGTTCCCTTCCTGCAGGATTTTCCCCGCGCCATTGACCTGGCCGTCAGGGGGCCGTACCCGGAAATCGCGAACTTCCTGCAACGCCACCGCCACCGGCATGGGCAGGTGCTCGAAGTGCTCAATTATTACGACGGCGTGCACCTTGCCAGCCGCTGCACGGCCCCGGCGCTTTATTCGGCCGCCGGCAGGGACGACATTTGCCCGCCGTCCACCGTCTACGCCTCCTACAACGCCTACGGGTCCAAATCGGGACGGAACCCGGCTAAAAACATCGAGTTTTACCCTTTCAACAACCATGAGGGCGGGCAGGAGCACCACCGGGTGGAACAGCTGCATTACCTGGCCAATTTGCTGGCTGGCTGATTATCTGCCTATGGTGTGGGCATGACAAACCGTTGGTATGCGTATTTTTCGTTGGCTCTGGAGGGGCCCGCGTCTCACTGACACGCATCCAATTTTCCTTCAGAGCCCACAGGACAGAGAAATTTTTCTCTGTCCTTCGCCATTTCCGGCGGGCTTCTGAGAAGGGGGTCCGCCATCAGCCCAGCTAAGGACCCCGCCCCATGAGCATCACCGCAGCCAGCCCCGCAGCCAATCCAGCCAATCCAGCCAATCCAGCCAATACCGCCAATTTACGCATCAGCCAGTTCACCTCGCTGCCCTCACCGGCGCAACTGCTGGCGCAGCTGCCCTTGGACGCGCAGCTGGCAGGCGTCGTCGAACGGGGACGGGAGGAGGTCCGGGCCATTTTGGATGGTGTGGACGACAGGCTCCTGGTGGTGGTGGGGCCCTGCTCCATTCATGACACCCGCGCCGGCCTGGACTACGCCCGCCGCCTGGCTGCAGTGGCTGCGGCGCATGAGGAGGATCTGCTCATTGTGATGCGCGCCTACTTTGAAAAGCCGCGCACCACCGTTGGCTGGAAGGGCCTGATCAACGATCCGGCCCTGGACGGCAGCCACGATGTGGGGGCAGGGCTGCACCTGGCCCGGACCTTCCTGCGTGACGTGGCCGCCCTGGGGCTGCCCACTGCCACGGAGTTCCTGGAGCCCATCAGCCCGCAGTACACCGCCGACCTCATCTCCTGGGGTGCCATTGGCGCCAGAACCACCGAAAGTCAGATCCACCGTCAATTAAGCTCGGGCTTGTCCATGCCGGTGGGATTCAAGAACGGCACCGATGGTGATCTGCAGGTGGCACTTGACGCCTGCAATGCCGCCGGCGCGGCGCAGTCCTTCCTCGGGATCGACGCCGACGGCCGGGCGGCACTGGTCAGCACGGCCGGGAACAGGGACGCGCACGTGATCCTGCGTGGGGGACGCAAGGGGCCCAACTACCGGGCCGGGGACGTGGCGCAGGCGGCAGGCCTTGCCGCTGCGGCTGGCGTCAACCCGCGACTCATTGTGGACGCCAGCCATGCCAACTCCGGCAAAAGCCATCACCGCCAGGCCGAAGTGGCGCTGGACATTGCCGCGCAGCTGGAGTCCGCTGACACCTCGGCCCACACCATTGCCGGGGTCATGCTGGAGAGCTTCCTGGTGGGTGGGGCGCAGGGCCTGAACGTTCAGGAGGTCGCTGCCGGCACCGCCAATCTGGTGTACGGCCAAAGCGTGACGGATGCCTGCATGGACTGGGGCATCACCGTGGAGGTGCTGGGCAAATTGGCGCAGGCGTCCCGCACGCGCCGCACCGCCGCCAGCTAGTTCCGGCGAAAACGGTGGTGAACCCCGCGCCCCGTCGCGGGACGGGCGTGGTGCAGGGCACAGAAGGCCAGGGACGGCCCGGTTCGGTGCATACAGGGTAAAGGCGGTACCCTAGGAAAGATCCATTTTCGGCTTTGACCGATTCCTGCGATCGGTCGACCTAATCGTTTACGGCCTCTTCGAGGCTGTTCTATGCAGTTTGTGAGGAACTTTCATGGGTTCAGTAGTCAAGAAGCGCCGCAAGAGGATGTCCAAGAAGAAGCACCGCAAGCAGCTTCGCAAGACACGCCACCAGCGTCGCAATAAGAAGTAGAACTTCTTATTGCGTAAAGCACCCGTTCACCCTTTGCCGGGTGGGCGGGTGTTTTTGTTGCGGCCGGTGGGGAGCCGCCGCAGTCAGCGCCTGCGCATCATGGATACGCCGCGCCACAAACCATAGACGACGCCGGCACCCGTGGCGGCCCGCAAACCCCAGGTGGCGGCCCGCCGGCCTGAACGGAAGTCGTAGATGGGCCAGTTGTTGTCCCTGGCGTGCCGGCGCAGCTGCCCGTCGGGGTTGATGGCCACCGGGTGGCCCACCGCCATGAGCAGGGGGATGTCATTAAAGGAGTCGCTGTAGGCCCAGCAGCGCTTTAAATCCAGTCCCTGCGCCAGGGCCAGTTCCTTCACGGCGCGGCCCTTTGCGGCACCGTGCAGAATTTCCCCCACGAGGCGCCCGGTGTAGTGTCCGTCCTCAATTTCGGCCACAGTCCCCAGCGCACCGGTGAGGTTCAGGCGCTCGGCCATCACCCCGGCGACCTCAACGGGAGTGGCAGTCACCAGCCACACCTGACGCCCGGTGCTTAGGTGTTCATCGGCCAGGGCCTTGGTTCCGGGCCAGATTTTGGAGGCGATCATCTCGTCGTAGACCTCGCCGCCAATTTCGCGAATGAACTCGGCGCTGATGCCGGCGGCCAGTTTTTGGGCGGAATCCTGAATGGAATGGACATCACTCATGTTCTCGCCGCGCAGGATGAACTTGGCTTGTTTCCAGGCAAAACCCGCTGCGTCGTGGAGCGTAAAGGCACGCTTTTGGTACATTTTGCGGGCCACATGGAACAGGCTTGCGCCCTCCATCATGGTGTTGTCCACGTCGAAGAAAGCCGCCTCGCCAAGGTGCTGCACAGTAGTCGAGGAGGTCTCGGCTCTGTCAAGGATCGCGTCGGGCATGCAACGAGTCTAGTCAATGCATGCCCCTGTGCCCGCCACCGGCTGCGGCGGGGGGACTGTGGGGAAACTTTCGTTGGCGTACCGTTGCAGGCATGGATCCTTTGCCTTCCCAGCCCGTCCCGCCGGCAACTTCTCCCACGGTGCAGTTGCTGACCAAAGCCGGCTGCCACCTCTGCGAGAACGCCCGGACCGTGGTGGCCCAGGTCAGTGGCGAGCTGGGGCTGGCGTGGGATGAAGTGGACATTGCCCAGGATGCGCAGCTGGGGGCCCGCTATGGGGAGGAAATCCCCGTGGTGCTGGTGGACGGCGTGCCCCGGGACTTTTGGCACATTGATCCGGAGCGTCTGCGCGCCATTTTGACGTCCCTGGGCGGCGGGCACTAGTCGTGGCGCGTCTTGCTTTTGGCACTGAACCGCCCACGACTTAGAGTTGAGGCAGACCCTGGCGGGCGTGTTGACGCCCTCGTGAAGTCATTGCGAGCGGCCGTGGCCTGAGAAGGTGGAGAGTGATTTAATGGCACTGCAGACATCGCAGGAGGGCAAGGCCCAGCCCGGCCCCGAGCTGCCGCCTGCAACGGTCTCACGCTTGACCCTGTACCTGCGCACCTTGAATGCCCTGCTCGCTGAGGGCGCGGTGAGCGTGTCCTCCGAAGCGCTGGCCGAATCAGCCGGCGTCGGCTCCGCCAACGTCCGCAAGGACCTGTCCCACTTGGGCTCCTACGGCACCCGCGGGGTGGGCTATGACGTGGCAACCCTGAGCCGGCGCATTGTCCAGGCCCTGGGATTGACCCAGGAATGGCGGGTTGCCATTGTGGGGGCCGGCAACCTGGGCCGTGCCCTGGCCCGCTACGCAGGATTTGAATCCCGCGGTTTCCACGTCGCTGCGCTGCTGGACGCCGACCAAATGGTGGTGGGCACCGAAATTGGCTGGCTGCGCGTCAGCGATGTGGCCAATTTGGAGTCGGTGCTCAAGTCCACGCGGGCCAATATGGTGGTTTTGGCCCTGCCCGCAGCCGTGGCACAGTCCATCTGCGACCGGGTGGTGGCGGCCGGGGTCCACAGCATCCTCAGCTTCGCTCCCGTGGCCCTGAGCACCCCGGAGCATGTGAACCTGCGCAAGGTGGACATGGCCACGGAACTGCAGATCCTTGCCTATCATGCCCAGCGGATGCAGGAAACGGTCCTGGAACAGGAACGCCCCGGCGCCTGACTGCTGCGGCGGGGCGTTGGGTCTGGTTCAGGGCAGTGTCACGGCATCAGCGCCCGCCGCGGCGGGACTTTTCTGCGGCAAAGAACTCCTTGGCGGGGGAGCGGTAGAGCAGGAAAACCCCCACCAGCCCCAACAGGATCTGCGCAATGGCCAGGGGGTTGGGCTGCACCAAAAAGGTGATGGACAAGATGCCCAGCACCAGCGCGGTGGTGCGTGCCCAGCCTGCTCCGCGGCGGATGGCCCGGGCCAGCCAAAAGTAAACCACGGCCATGGCCAGGCTGATGACAAAGGCCACCACGAGTGCGGCATTGACCAGTGCCGGGTCCGCGTAGGCGTCGGCCATGGCGGGGGTGGCGGCCATGCTGCTTTGCAGCACCTCGATCACGGAGGCCTTCAACGTGGGCACGAACAGCACTGCGAGCAGCGCAATCACCGACATTGCCTGGATGACGCCGGCAAGCATGATCAGCCGGGCGCCGGTGAGGACCTTGCCTGGAATGGCTGCGGGCATGGTTGACGTGCCGGGCTGGCCGCCGCCAAAGCCGGGGTAGGAGGGGGCAGGAGCAATGTTCCGCCCCGCCAGGGCCGCCTTTTGCGCGTCCTGGATTTCCTGCGGCGGCTCCCAGCCTGCCGGGGCGTATTGACCGTACCGCGGGACGCCGGGAGCAATTTCACCGTAACTGGAGTCAATGGCGGGACGCTCTGGTGATTCTTCACCGGGGGTGGTCATGACTGCTGCTCCCTCACTCCTGTTGGACCTTGCACGGCAGACGGGCTGCACCGCCTGGGACGCAGGCAATGCGCTGCCTGGCGCCTGCGGCTTTCCTTAAACCCTACGCGACCTCCCGCGCGCCCGCTGCCGTGCCGGGTGAAGAGGTGCCCTGGCGTGCCGGGAGCCGGCGGGAATGCACAAAAAATGCCGGCCCGCACACAGGTGCGGACCGGCATTTTGCTTACCCCGGCGGCGTTTTAGGCCAGCGGGCCGCGGCGGGTGCTGACTAGGCTGCCTTGACGAAGGCCACGTCCAAGGTGATGGTGACCTTGTCCGAGACCAGCACGCCGCCGGCCTCCAGCGCTGCGTTCCAGGTCAGGCCGAATTCCTTGCGGCTGATGACTGTCTTGGCTTCGAAGCCGGCGCGGGTGGCGCCGAAGGGGTCAACGGCCACGCCGTTGAATTCGCCCTTGAAGGTCACGGTCTGGGTGACGCCGTGGATGGTGAGCTCACCGGTGAGTTCGAAGTCTTCGCTGTCACCGGAGATGCCAGTGGAGGAAAAGGTCAGGGTGGGGAACGTCTCGACGTCCAGGAAGTCGGCACCCTTGACGTGGCCGTCGCGGCCTGCGTCGCCGGAGTTGAAGCTGGCTGCCTGGATGGTGGCGGTGACGGAGGAGTCGGACAGGGTCGCGCCGAGGGTGAGTTCGCCGGCAATGTCGGTGAACTGGCCGCGGACCTTGGAGATGCCCGCGTGGCGGACGACGAAGCCCACCGTGCTGTGTGAGGCGTCGAGGTTCCAGGTGCCCTGGGCGAGTCCGGTTGATTCAATGGTGATTGCTGACATGGGAATGCTCCTTGAATTGTTTTCCTACACGATGGCAGGATCTCCGTGGTGGTGATCCTTCACAGGGCATAAGCATGCGTTTGCATCTAATATTCCCTGCTGGCTGAAAAACTTTTGAATCCCTGGATTAACCCCTTGCTGTGCAACTTTGAGAAACTGGTTCCCATGTCCCCTGTAACTGTTCACCTCCTGCGCCACGGCGAGGTTTTTAACCCCGATGGCGTGCTCTATGGCCGGCTCCCTGAATTCCACCTTTCCGAACGCGGCCAGGCCATGGCGGTGATGGTGGCCGAGCACTTCCGGGAAATTCAAAACAACGGCGGCGGCGCCCCCGTTTATTTGGTGGCCTCCCCGCTCACCCGGGCCCAGGAAACAGCCCAGCCCCTGGCCACCGCGCTGGGGCTGGAAATCGTCACCGACCCGCGCATCATTGAGGCGGAAAACCACTTTGAGGGGATGAAGGTCAACCGCGCGGAACTGCGCAGGCCACGGCACTGGCGCCACTTCACCAATCCTTTGCGGCCCTCCTGGGGGGAGCCGTACGCAGCCCAGGCTCAACGCATGCTCGAGGCGGCGCGGGATGCCCGGCGTCGTGCGTATGAATTGGGCGGGGACGGCGCGCAGGCCGTCATGGTCAGCCACCAGCTGCCCATCTGGTCCACGCGGCGCAGCGCCGAGGGCAGGCGCCTGTGGCACGATCCCCGCAACAGGGAATGCACGCTGGCCTCGCTCACCTCTCTGAGCTTTGAAGGCGATGACATTGTGGGGGTCAACTACAGTGAACCGGCCGCGGCGCTGCTCCCCGGCGCGGCCACCACCCCCGGCGCATGAGGCCCGCGCACACAGCTGACAATCAGCTATTCGACGTAGCGTAGAACATAATGCCATGTCTGCGCCTGCGCGATGGCTTCAAGATATGAGAAATGAAAGACTGGCCTTGAATTCCTCGATGAGCCGCAGATCGTTTTTTGCCGCCGGTGGCGCCGTCATGGCCTTTGCCCTGGCTGCCTGCACCAGCGATGACCCGCTGGCCCAACAGGCCAATGCGGGAGACAACAAAAACTACATTGCCGGCGACGGCTCCGTCACCGAGTTCGGCGCCGCCGACAGGATGGCTCCGGTGGAGTTCAAGGCCACCTTGTTCACTGGGGAAACGGTGGATTCGGCGGACTTTGCCGGCCAGGTGACGGTGTTGAACTTTTGGTACGCCGCCTGCGCCCCATGCCGCCTGGAGGCCCCCGATCTGCAAGCCCTCCACATGGAATTCGCGCCACAGGGCGCACAATTCTTGGGCGTGAACGTCCGCGATGAGAAGGCCACCGCGGAGGCGTTTGAACGCAACTTTGGCCTGGACTACCCCAGCATTGTGGACAAGGACGGCGGCGTGCTGCTGGCCATGACCAAGTTCGTGCCGCCGTCGGCCGTCCCCACCACCTTGGTGCTGGACAAGCAGGGACGGGTGTCGGCCAGGGTTTTGGGCGTCGCGGAAAAGGGCACGCTGAAGGCCCTGCTCACCAGCGCGCTCGCGGAAGCCTGAGGGCATCTCCGGGCCATGAACAATCCCTTTGCTGAGACTGTGCTCAGCGGCTCCATGCTGCTGGCGATGCCCGTGGCCCTCCTGGCCGGGCTGGTCTCCTTTTTGTCCCCCTGCGTCCTGCCCCTGGTCCCTGGCTATTTGGGTTATGTCAGCGGACTCAGTGGTGCGGATTTGCAGGATCAGCGCCGTGGCCGGATGTTCGCCGGCATTGCCCTCTTTGTGCTGGGCTTTTCCGTGGTGTTCGTCTTGATGGGTGCCGTTTTTGGCCAACTCGGTGCCTGGCTCATGGGCCCGGACGCCGCCTGGGTGACGCAGCTGCTGGGTCTGGTGGTGATGGTGATGGGCTTTGTGTTCCTGGGCGGCCGGGGCTGGTTCCAGGGCGAGGCAAAAATCCATGCGAAACCACCGGCGGGACTGTGGGGTGCGCCCATTCTGGGCGTAACCTTTGGACTGGGCTGGGCGCCCTGCATTGGCCCCACTTTCAGCGCCGTGCAGCTGCTGGCGTTTTCCGGCGGCGCCAATGCCTACAGGGGCGCATTTTTGACCTTTGTGTACTGCCTGGGGCTGGGTCTGCCCTTTTTGTTCATTGCCCTCGGCGCCCGCAAGGGGCTCGGCGCCCTGGCGTTCTTCCGCAGGCATCGGCGCGGACTGCAGTACTTTGGCGGCGGCATGTTGATCGTGTTGGGCCTGCTCATGGTCTCGGGCCTGTGGGGGAGCTGGATCAACGAGTTGCAGTCGTGGTTCGCCAATGAAGTGAGATTGCCCATCTAATGAAAGAGACAGCGGTGGAAGAAGCCACAAAGCAAGCTCCCCCAGCTGCTGCCGGAGGTACCTCCGGCAGCAGCGTCACCCTGCCGCAGCTGGGCTTCACCGGCATGCTTCGTTGGGCTTGGCGGCAGCTCACCAGCATGCGCACGGCGCTGTTGCTGCTGCTGCTGCTGGCGGTGGCGGCAGTGCCCGGTTCCTTGTTCCCGCAGCGGCCTTCGGCGCCGTCGGAAGTGACGCAGTACTTGAAGGACAACCCCACCTCGGGGCCCATCATGGACTGGTTCAAGCTCTTTGACGTCTACTCCTCACCGTGGTTCGCGGCCATTTACCTGCTGCTGTTCACCTCCCTGGTGGGGTGCGTGCTGCCCCGGGCCAAGATCCACTGGAAAGCCATGCGCTCGGCGCCGCCGCGCACGCCCCGGCGCCTGTCCCAGCTTGCCGAATACGGCACGGTGGAGATTCCCGCCGGCAGCGGCATTGACGCGCATGCGGCGGTCAAGGACGCCGCGGCCATCCTCAAATCCCGCCGGTACCGCGTGGACATCCGAGACCTGGACGGCGAACGCCCGTCCGTGGGGGCGGAAATCGGCTTCCTGAAGGAAGTGGGCAATCTGGTGTTCCACACCGCCATGATTGGCATTCTGGGTGCCGTGGCCATCAGCGGATTGTTTGGCTACAGCGGGCAGCGCGTGCTGGTCGAGGGTGAAACGTTCGTCAACACCCTCTCCGGCTACGACACCTTCACCCCCGGCGCCAGTTTTGCCGAGGACAGGTTGAGCCCGTACTCGGCGCAGCTGGACCGGCTGGTGGTCAAATATGACAGGTCCACCACTGCCCACTACGGCCAGCCCCTGGACTTCAACGCCACCCTGTCCTTGAAGGAGGGCTCCGGCGCCGAAGCGCAGACGCGGACGCTGAAGGTCAATGAACCCGTGTCGGTGGGTGGCACCAATCTGTACCTGGTGGGCAACGGCTACGCGCCCATCGTGACCATCAAGGACGGGGAGGGCAATGTTGCCTTCCAGGGCCCGGTCATCACCATTCCCACCGACGGCGCCTACACCTCGCTCATGGTGATCAAGGTCCCCGACGCCAAGCCCAATCAGCTGGGCTTTGTGGGCTTCTTTTTGCCCACGGCACTCGTTGACGAACAGGGCGTGGCGTTCGGATCCGACCCGGACCCCTTCAACCCGCAGCTGAACCTGAACGCCTACACGGGGGACCTTGGCCTTGACAGCGGGGTGCCCCGCAATGTCTTCACGCTCGACACCTCGGGAATGACTGAAATCAACTCCCGGAACCTTGACAGCGGCGGCATTACCCTGGCCCCGGGGCAAAGCTACACGTTGCCGGAGGGCAATGGAACCATCAGCTTTGACGGCATCAAGCGCTTTGCCGCCCTGGACATCCGCCACGACCCGGGCCAGGTGTACGTGCTGGTGTTCACAATCCTGGCCATTGCCGGTCTCATCGCCTCGTTGTTCCTGAACAGGCGCCGGGTCTGGGTCCGCACGGGCAACCACCCCGACGGACGCACCATGGTGGAGTTTGGCCTGCTGGCCCGCGGTGAGGACCACCGCCTCGCCGGCGAGTACAACGCCATTAACAAGGCTTTGCAGGCCAAGTGGCTGGTGGCAACACCGGCAACGGGGCAAAATGGAGAACAATCACCAACCACCGACGGCTCCGTACGGACGTCAGCAAGTAAGGACCAGTAATGTCAGAGATCAATGAAGGCTTTGCCCTGCTCAGTGAGCAGCTCATGCTCGTTGCCGGGCTGGCCTACGCCGTGGCCTTGGGCGCCTATGTCTGGGACCTGGTGACGTTCAGCCAAACAGTCAAAAAGGGCATGGCCGACGCTGACACCGCGGCAGCCTTCGCACGTTCGGACACCGCCCTGGTGGGTGCATCCGCCGGTGCGGCCTCCTCCGCTGCGCAGGGCCTGGGGGCAGGTCCCCAGGGGCGGGCAGCACGCCCCAGCAGCAAGACCCATGGCGGTTCCGACGGCGTGACGGCCGGCGACACCATGCGCTACGGCGGGAAAAAGCGCACCGTGGCCCGGGTGGCCGTGGCGCTGACGGTGGTGGCAGTGGTGGTCCAGGGCCTGGCCGTGTTGTTCCGTGGCTTGGCGGCAGGGCGCGTGCCGTGGGGCAATATGTACGAATTCTGCACCACCGGCTCCTTCACAGTGGCCCTGGTGTTCCTGCTGGTCCTCAGCCGCCGGGATCTGCGCTTTTTGGGAACCTTTGTGGTGAGCCTGGTGCTGTTGATGATTGTGGCGGCGTCGGTGTCCTTCTGGACACCCGTGGGCCATCTGGTCCCGGCCCTGCAAAGCTACTGGATAGTCATTCACGTCTCCATTGCGGTGCTGTCCTCGGCGCTGTTCACCATCACCTTTGCCATGTCGGTGCTGCAGCTGATCCAGTCCCGCCGCGAGGCGGCCCTTGCCGCCGGAAAAAAGGACAAGGCGCCGGTGATGCGTCTGGTGCCCAACGCCCTGAGCCTGGAAAACCTGGCCTACCGGATCAATGGGATCGCCTTTGTGGGCTGGACCCTGACGGTGATGTTCGGTGCCATCTGGGCTGAAAAGGCCTGGGGCCGCTTCTGGGGATGGGACACCAAGGAAGTGTGGTCGTTTGTGATCTGGGTGGTCTACGCCGGCTACCTGCACGCCCGCGCCACCAAGGGCTGGACCGGAACCCGCGCGGCCTGGCTGTCGATTGTGGGCTACCTTTGCGTCATCTTCAACTTCACCATTGTGAACATGTACTTCTCCGGCCTGCACTCCTACGCCGGGGTCTAGGCGGGCCACACACAAAAGGCGCGTGCCGGCGTCGTACTTGTTGGGTACGAC